>PFJE01000163.1 GCA_002783865.1 Sphingomonadales bacterium CG_4_10_14_3_um_filter_58_15 | reverse complement strand
CCGGGGGATGCATGTCAGACATTATCGCACAATTGGAAGCCAAGCGCGCAGAGGCCATGCTCGGCGGCGGACAAAAGCGGATCGACGCCCAGCACGCCAAGGGCAAGCTGACTGCGCGCGAGCGGATCCATATCCTGCTCGACGAAGGCTCATTTGAAGAAATAGACATGTATGTCGAACATAATTGCGTCGATTTCGGCATGGACGAGCAGCATATTCCGGGCGATGGTGTTGTCACCGGCTCCGGTACGATCAACGGCCGTCTGGTCTATGTTTTCTCCCAGGATTTTACCGTCTTCGGTGGTTCGCTTTCCGAGCGCCATGCAGAAAAGATCTGCAAGGTGCTCGACAACGCGATGAAAGTCGGCGCGCCGGTCATCGGTATCAACGACAGCGGCGGTGCTCGCATTCAGGAAGGCGTGGCCTCGCTGGGCGGCTATGCCGATGTGTTTCAGCGGAATGTTCTGGCCAGCGGCGTAATTCCCCAGCTTAGCCTGATCATGGGCCCTTGCGCTGGCGGCGCGGTCTATTCACCGGCGATGACCGATTTCATCTTCATGGTGAAGGACAGCAGCTATATGTTCGTCACCGGCCCCGATGTGGTCAAGACCGTGACCAACGAGATTGTCACGCAGGAAGAACTGGGCGGCGCGGTGACGCACACGACCAAGACCAGCGTCGCCGATGTCGCTTACGAAAATGACATCGAGGCGTTGCTCGCAGCGCGCGATTTCATCGACTTCATGCCGCTTTCCAACCGCGAAGAAGTGCCCGAGCGGCCGACTGCTGATCCGTGGGACCGGCTAGAGGAAAGCCTCGACACGCTGATCCCGGACAATGCCAACCAGCCTTATGACATGCACGAAGTTATCCGCAAGATGGTCGACGAAGGTGATTTCTTCGAAGTCCAGCCTGCTCATGCCGGCAATATCATCTGCGGCTTTGGCCGGATGGAAGGTTCAACCGTCGGTGTGGTCGCCAACCAGCCAATGGTGCTCGCCGGCTGCCTCGATATCAACGCCTCCAAGAAGGCGGCACGCTTTGTCCGCTATTGCGATGCGTTCAATATTCCGATCATTACTCTGGTCGATGTGCCCGGCTTCCTGCCCGGCACATCGCAGGAGCATAATGGCATCATCAAGCACGGCGCGAAACTGCTCTTCGCCTATGCCGAGGCAACGGTGCCGAAAATCACCATCATCACCCGCAAGGCCTATGGCGGCGCCTATGACGTGATGGCGTCCAAGCATTTGCGCGGCGATCTCAACTATGCCTGGCCAACCGCCGAAATCGCGGTAATGGGCGCCAAGGGCGCGGTCGAGATCATCTTCCGCGGCAAGACCCCCGAAGAAATAGCCGAGCGCACCGCCCAATATGAAGCCCGCTTCGCCAATCCGTTTATCGCGGCGCAAAAGGGCTTTATCGACGAGGTGATAAAGCCGCATTCTACCCGGTGGCGAGTGGCTCTGGGGTTACGGAAACTACGGAACAAGCAGCTGGAGAACCCGTGGAAGAAGCATGATAATATTCCGCTTTAAGATATTGCCTCTAATATTCGCTCTCGGGTTGATTGGCGTGAGCAATATTGCTCTGGCTGAAGAAGCTGAGTTGAAAACTGGAACATTCGTAAGAGGAAAAGAATTGCTCGAGCAATGTTCAGTTCCTCAGTTGACTGAAGCCTCTATTATTCCTCACAAATTTTGTGAAGCATATATTATGGGTGTCCTTGACCTTCATCTGCTTTCGGTAATCCAAACCGGGAAGCATGTGAATATATGCATTAAAAAAGACACGACAATTGATGATATCAGCCCGTCAGTAACAAACTGGATAACGGCTCACCCGGAACAACAGAATTTGCCCGCTTCGTTGCTAATAATTCTTGCATTGAGAGAAAAGTTACCATGTTCAAAGCCTTGATGCAGAGACAGCAATGCCAACAGGATTAGTAGCCCTCCTCGACGACGTCGCCGCGATCGCCAAGGTTGCGGCCGCCTCGGTTGACGATATCGGTGCCGCCGCGGCCCGCGCAGGCACCAAATCCGCCGGCGTGGTGATTGACGACGCCGCGGTGACGCCGCAATATGTGACCGGTTTCTCGCCGGCCCGCGAACTGCCGATGATCTGGAAAATCGCCCAGGGATCGATCAAGAACAAGCTGGTCTTCCTGCTTCCCGCCGCCGTGCTGCTGGGACAATTCGCACCCTTCCTGATCCCGTTCATCCTGGTCCTGGGCGGCCTGTTCCTCTGTTACGAGGCCGCGGAAAAGATACTCGAATGGCTCCGGGTCGACGAGACGACGAAGCACGAGCAGCCGGCGATCGTCGAGGGCCATGGCCGGGAAGAGGACATGGTCTCCGGCGCGATCCGCACCGACCTGATCCTGTCGGCGGAGATCATGGCCATCGCCCTGTCCGAAGTCACCGATCAGGTCTGGTGGCAGCAGGGGATCATTCTTGCGCTGATCGGGATCGTCATCACCGTGGTCGTCTATGGCGCGGTGGCGCTGATCGTCAAGATGGACGATATCGGGCTCCATCTGGCGAAAGAGAATGAGGGTGCGATCGCATCCTTCGGTCGCGGCCTGGTGCGCTTCATGCCGAAGCTGCTCACCGGTATTTCGATCATCGGCACGCTTGCCATGGCCTGGGTCGGCGGCGGCCTGCTGGTGCACAATATCGCGGCGATCGGCTGGCACGGTCCCGAGCATCTGATCGACATCATCTCGCATCCGCTGGTCGGGCTGTTTCCGGCATCGGCGAGTGTGATTGTCGGCGGGATTGCCTTTGCCATTCTGTCCGGTGTCCTCGGAACTCTCGTCGGCGCCGGAATCGCGCCCTTGGTGCACCGATTCATTCCCCATGGCGAGGGGCACTGAAACAATGGATATGAATGATCATTTCGTCATTGCGAGGAGCGACAGCGACGAAGCAATCCAGAGCGGCAAGCGACGCCCTGGATCGCTGCGCTGCGCTCGCCATGACGGTAACGGAGAAATGGAATGAAACTCGGCAGAATGAACCATATCGGCGTCGTGACGCCGTCGATCACCGACAGCATCGCTCACTGGCGCGATGTCATGGGTGCCACGTCTATATGCGAACCCTTTGATCTGCCAGACCAGGGCGTGAAGGTCTGTTTCGTGGATACGCCGGCAGAAGGGCCTACCAATGGCACACAGATCGAATTGATCGAGCCTTTGGGCGAAGACAGCCCGATATCTGGTTTCCTGACCAAGAATCCGCTAGGCGGCCAGCATCATATCTGCTTCGAGGTGCCGGACATTCATGCTGCCAAGGCTGAATTTGAAGCCATGGGCAAGCGCGTGCTTGGCGAACCGCGGATCGGCGCGCATGGCACGCTTATCTTTTTTGTGCATCCCAAGGATATGGGCGGGATGCTAACCGAGATCATGGAAACGCCCAAAGGGCATTGAATGAAACAAACCTTCTCCCGTGAGGGAGAAGGATACGCAGGCTTGCTGACGAAGGAAGCTAGCCGAAGATGGATGAGGGTGTTCTCACTCTGAAGTGCAGTACACCCTCACCCAGCTACAACTAGGCAGCAAGCTGCCAAGTTTTCACAACCCTCTCCCTCACGGGAGAGGGAAATAAAGGACCACATATGGAATTCGAAAATATCAAGCTCGCCATCGCCGACCAGGTGGCCACGATCACGCTCAACAAGCCGGAACGGCTGAATGCCTGTTCGCTGGGCATGGCGGATGATATATATGTCGCGCTGGACAAGCTGGACGACGCGCGCGCGCTGGTGATCACCGGCGAAGGCCGCGCCTTTTGCGCCGGTGCCGATCTGCAGGCGAAGAATGACAGCGCGCTGTCGGGCGGGCAGGGCAGCTATGCCGCGCTCAACCAGCATTATAATCCACTGATGCTGAAACTGGCCAAGCTGGATATTCCAACGATCACGGCGGTCAATGGTCCCGCCGCAGGCGTTGGCTGTTCGATTGCGCTCGCCAGCGATTTCGCGATCGCCGGAAAATCCGCCTATTTCCTGCAGGCCTTTGTCAATATCGGTCTGGTGCCTGATGGCGGCGCATCCTGGATGCTGACCCGTCTGGTCGGCAAGGCGCGGGCGACGGAAATGATGCTGCTGGGCGAGAAAATCTCGGGCGAAAAGGCTGCGGACTGGGGCATGATCTACAAATGCGTAGACGATGATGCACTGATGGACGAAACCAGTGCGCTGGCGAAGCGTCTGGCCGGCGGCCCGACTGTGGCTCTGGGCGTGATGCGGCAGAATCTGGCGGCCGCGCTGGAAAGCGACTATGCTTCGGCGCTGGTGCGGGAAGCGGAAGGCCAGCGGATCGCTGGCGACAGCAAGGATGCCCGCGAAGGCGCGATATCCTTCCTGCAAAAGCGCAAGGCCGAGTTCAAGGGTGAGTGATTTCCGTTAGCCCTGAGCTTGTCGAGCCGAAGGCCACCGCAGGTGAACGGCGCCTCTCGTCGGGAGGCGTGGTTCGACAGGCTCACCACTAACGTTTATTAGGCACTAACAACTATACACAGGGCAGATATGACCGACAAACCGACAATCAAGGACTGGCAGGAACTGGCTGACAAGGAAGTCAAGGGCCGCGACCTGACTTGGCACACACCGGAAGGCATTGACGTCAAGCCGCTCTATACGGCGGCCGATGTCAGCGAAAAGGGCATTGATCCGGGACTGCCCGGTTTCGGTCCGTTCACGCGCGGTGTCAAGGCCAGCATGTATGCCGGACGGCCTTGGACGATCCGCCAATATGCGGGCTTTTCTACAGCAGAGGAGTCCAATGCATTCTACCGGCGCAACCTGGCGGCGGGGCAGAAGGGCCTGTCGGTGGCTTTCGACCTTGCCACCCATCGCGGCTATGACAGCGACCATCCCCGCGTGGTCGGCGATGTCGGCAAGGCCGGCGTGGCGATCGACAGCGTCGAAGACATGAAAATCCTGTTTGACCAGATCCCGCTCGACGAAATGTCGGTGTCGATGACGATGAACGGCGCGGTGATTCCGTGCCTCGCCTTCTACATCATCGCGGCGGAAGAGCAGGGCGTGTCGCAGGCACA
The DNA here is from genome assembly GCA_002783865.1 of Sphingomonadales bacterium CG_4_10_14_3_um_filter_58_15. Lineage (GTDB taxonomy): Bacteria > Pseudomonadota > Alphaproteobacteria > Sphingomonadales > Sphingomonadaceae > Parasphingorhabdus. The sequence continues at coordinate 1,590 of PFJE01000163.1, read as the reverse complement.
ACTTTCAGGGACCATCCAGAACGATATCCTGAAGGAGTTCATGGTCCGCAATACCTATATCTATCCGCCCGCGCCGAGCATGCGGATCATCTCCGATATCATCGGCTATACCTCTGAAAACATGCCGAGATTTAACAGCATCTCGATCAGCGGCTATCATATGCACGAGGCCGGAGCGACGGCCGTGCAGGAACTGGCCTTCACCATTGCCGATGGCCGGGAATATGCCCGGGAAGCCATGGCAACCGGGCTTGATATTGACGCTTTTGCAGGACGTTTGAGCTTCTTCTTCGGAATTGGTATGAACTTCTTCATGGAAGTTGCCAAACTGCGCGCTGCGCGCAAACTTTGGCACCTTGTCATGACCGACCTCGGCGCCAAGTCCGAGCGCTCCAAGACCCTGCGCACCCATTGCCAGACCAGCGGCGTTTCGCTGACCGAGCAAGACCCCTACAACAACGTGATCCGCACCACGGTTGAAGCGATGGCGGCAACCCTCGGCGGCACCCAGTCGCTCCACACCAACGCGCTCGATGAAGCGATCGCGCTGCCCACCGATTTTTCCGCCCGCATCGCCCGCAACACCCAGATCGTCCTGCAGGAAGAAGCCGGGATTACCAAGGTCGTCGACCCGCTCGGCGGCAGCTATTATGTCGAGGCGCTGACCGATGAACTGGTCGAAAGAGCCTGGGACATTATCGAAAAGGTCGATGCCGAGGGCGGCATGGCCAAGGCGGTCGCCGATGGCTGGCCCAAGGCGATGATCGAGGAAGCCGCCGCCGGCCGCCAGGCCGCGGTCGACAAGGGCGATGCGGTGATCGTCGGGGTCAATAAATATCGCCGCGAAGCCGAAGATCCGATGGAAACGCTGGATATCGACAATGCCAAGGTCCGCCAGGGCCAGATCGCCCGGCTCGAGAAAATGCGCGCCGAACGTGACGAAGCGGCTTGCCAGAAGGCTTTGCAAGCCCTGACCGATGGCGCCAGAACCAATGGCAATGTGCTCGCGCTCGCCGTGGATGCGGCCCGCCAGCGCGCATCGCTCGGCGAAATTTCCGACGCCATGGAAGCGGTCTTCGGCCGCTACGAAACCCGGCCGACTCCGGTCAAGGGCATTTACGGCAAGGCCTATGAAGGCAATGCCCGCTACGCGATGGTGATCGAGGGCGTCGATTCGGTATCGCAGCGGCTTGGCCGCAAGCCGAAGATCCTGGTCGCGAAAATGGGCCAGGACGGCCATGACCGCGGTGCCAATGTCGTATCCAGCGCCTTCGCCGACATGGGCTTCGACGTGATCTCCGGGCCATTGTTCCAGACGCCGAAGGAAACCGCCGAGCTGGCCCTGTCGGAAGGCGTGGACGCGGTCGGTGCCTCCAGCCTCGCGGCAGGCCACAAGACCCTGATCCCCGAACTGATCAACCTGCTGAAGGAAGCCGGGCGCAGCGACATCAAGATTTTTGCCGGCGGTGTGATCCCGGCCAAGGATTACGAATTTTTGCGCAACAGCGGCGTCGTCGGAATCTATGGACCGGGCAGCAATATTGTGGAATGTGCCGCCGATATTTTGAGATTGCTGGGGCATAATATGCC
>PFJE01000148.1:6133-6561 GCA_002783865.1 Sphingomonadales bacterium CG_4_10_14_3_um_filter_58_15 | reverse complement strand
GTGGCCGCGTGTCCGGTACCTTCACGGTCCCGCAACGCAAAAATTGAAGTCTCGGGTGGGGCGTTAAAAGTAGCTGTATGTCGGACCAGGAAGCACTCTTCCGCGTCGCTCAGTAACGATGCTTGATTTGCGCGGATCATAGTCCATTTCCGATCTACCATGCACAAAGCTTGCCAATTTGGATCAGATTGGGGCATGCTGTTAACCCAACGACAAGACAGCCCATGCATATGAGGACGAATATGAACGATACAGCTATGTCTGACAGGCCAATAATGGCCGACCCGGGTGCGGCAATGGCGAGCGATGCCATGGAGCATGGTCTGGCGGTTGTTTCAATCGCCAAAAGCTATGACAAGCGCTCGGTATTGTCCGATGTTTCGCTGTCTGTCGGGCGCGGTGAAGTCGTGGGGCTGTTGGGTCCCAAT
>PFJE01000148.1:473-6115 GCA_002783865.1 Sphingomonadales bacterium CG_4_10_14_3_um_filter_58_15 | reverse complement strand
TGCTTCTATTCCGTCATGGGTTTGGTCCGACCGGACGCCGGACGGATCATGCTCGACGGGGAGGATATCACGTCACTCCCGATGTACCGCCGGGCGATCCTCGGCATCGGCTATCTTCCCCAGGAAACATCGATTTTTCGCGGAATGACGGTCGAGCAGAATATCATGGCAGTGCTCGAGATGGTCGAGCCCGATGCGGGAGTGAGGGCGGAAACGCTCGATCGCCTGCTGGATGAATTTGGCCTTATCAAGCTGCGCAGTTCACCAGCGATGGCATTGTCCGGCGGCGAGCGGCGGCGATGCGAGATTGCCCGCGCGCTGGCCGCCAGTCCCTCGATCGTGCTTCTGGATGAACCGTTTGCCGGGATCGATCCCCTTTCTATTGCCGACATTCGGGATCTGGTTTGTCAGTTGCGCGAGCGTGGCATTGGCGTCCTGATCACCGATCATAATGTTCGCGAGACGCTCGATATCGTCGACCGGGCCTGCATCATCTATGACGGTCAGGTATTGTTCGCCGGTAGTCCGGAAGATCTGGTCGCCGATGCCAATGTCCGGCGGCTGTATCTGGGCGAAGGTTTCGCACTATAGCAATGGCACTCGCGCCTCGTCTCGATTTGCGGCAGAGCCAGTCGCTGGTGATGACGCCGCAACTGCAGCAGGCGATCAAGCTACTAACCTTGTCCAATCTCGAGCTGGAAACCTTCATTTCCGACGAGATTGAGAAGAACCCGCTGCTCGATACCGGAGAGATTTCCACCGAGAATGGCGACGCCAACGATTCTCAGGAACCGCTAACGGAGCCGGGGGCGCAGGGAAGCGACGAAATATTGTCGTCCGGCCCCTCTGATGCCGAAGCAACCCTCGATATGGAGGGCGATACCGACAGTTTCACCAATAACAGCCTGTCGGACAGCGATGGCACACTCGATGGCCAGCTTGGGCTGAACGGTGCCAGCTCGGGTTCGAGCGCGACGGGCGATTCGCCGGATTTCGAGAATATGCTGGTCGCGGAAGTCACGCTGACGGACCATTTGATGGATCAGGCAGGCGCGGTTCTTTCCGGTACCGACCTGTTCGTGGCGCAGCATATAATCGACCAGATTGACGAATGCGGCTATCTGCAGGCCGACTTGCTGGAGCTGGCCCAGCGCCTGAATGTCGGGCTGGCTGATATCGAGCGTATATTGGGTGTCGTCCAGACGCTGGATCCGGTAGGTGTTGGCGCAAGAGACCTGGCAGAATGCCTGGCGCTGCAAGCCAAAGACGCCGATCGCTATGATCCGGCGATGGCGCGGCTTATCGACAATCTTGATCTGCTTGCCAGAGGCGCGCTGCCGCAGCTCAAGCGCATTTGCAGCGTCGATGACGAAGACCTGATGGATATGATCAGCGAGTTGCGCAATTATGATCCCAAGCCCGGTTGCAAGATCGGCGGCGGCGCGGTGCAGGCGGTTGTGCCGGATGTGTTTATCGCCGAGCGCGCCGACCGGTGGCTGATCGAAGTGAACAGCGCCACCTTGCCCAAGGTGCTGGTCAATCGCAGCTATTATTCCGAATTGAAGGACGGGGCACAGGACAAGCAGTCGAAAGACTGGCTCAACGAATGCCTCGCCGACGCCAACTGGCTGATCAAGGCGCTCGATCAGCGGCAGCGGACGATCGTCAAGGTGGCGACCGAAATCGTCAAGCAGCAGGAGGCTTTTTTCCGCAAGGGAGTGGCGCATCTGCGGCCGCTGACGCTGAAGAATGTCGCCGAGCAGATCGAGATGCACGAGTCGACCGTGAGCCGGGTGACATCCAACAAATATCTCTCCTGCTCGCGCGGCACGTTTGAACTCAAATATTTCTTCACCAGCGGGATCCAGTCGTCGACCGGCGGTGAGGCGGCTTCGGCGGAGGCGGTAAAGAGTCATATCAAGACGCTGATCGACGAAGAGGATCCCAAGAAGATCCTGTCCGACGACAAGCTGGTGACCTTGTTGCAGGCCAAGGGTTTCGACATTGCCCGGCGGACAGTCGCGAAATATCGCGAGGCGCTGGGCCTCGGCAGTTCGGTTCAGCGCCGCCGCCAGAAGGCGCTCGAAGGCAAGGCCGCCTAGATTTCCTTGCGCAACACCGCGAATTCGAGTTTCCCGGTTTTTGGCAAGCCAAAGCGCGGGTCGCCATGCGGGAAGGGCCGATATTCACCGGTGCGGATATAGCCCCGGCGCTCATAATAAGCGATCAGTTCACCCCGCTGTTTGATCACGGTCATTTCAATCGCCTGGCATCCCCACATATCCCGGACATAATCTTCGCTATGGACCAATAGCCGTTTGCCAAGACCACCGGCCTGCAGCGACGGGTCAACGGTCAGCAGGCCGAGATAGGCCGTGGTTCCATCCACTCGCGATAGCTGCACACAGCCTTGCAATATGCCCTCTTGTTCGGCGATCAAGATCACCTGATCCGGGTCGTCCATGATCGCACGGAGCGCTTCAAGATCGGTCCGCTGGCCGCCGAGCAGGTCGGCTTCGTGGGTCCAGCCGCGCCTGGCGCTTTCGCCGCGATAGGCGCTTTCGATCAGCGCATGGAGCGCCCCGATATCCTGTTCGTCCGCCCGCCGAAAGGTCATGCCAGCCGCACGCCGTCGGCTTCGAGAACAGCACCGCTAGCGATCCGGCCCGTCACCACCACCCGCTTCTCGACCTCGTCAATCGGTGTGCGCAAAAGCTCGAGCCGATAGCGGCTGCCATCATCGCACTGCAGCACGAACCCGGCCGCATCGCGCTGCAACAGGCCGGCATATTCCTTGTCGTTTCGGTCTTCCGTCTCCATCAGGCAGCGGCGAGCAAATTGTCGCTGATCTCCCACAGCCGCTCGCCGTCTTCATCGACGGTGATATGCGGTGCGCAATGCTGATAGGGCAGCGAGTCCTGGCCCATCAGCTGGGCGACATCGCAATCTTCGCAATAGACGCCCGGCATGTCATTGAGCAGCGGAGACGTCGCGGCCCACAAGGTCGTGGTGCAGCCTTGAGTGGGTGTCTTGAAAATCTCGGCTACCATCGGCGGCACCGAGCCGTCCTTGTTCAGCCAGCCGAGCTCAACCTGTTCCTCGACCGGAAGATGGCGTTGCAAGGGCGTGAAAATTCCGCCCGGGTGAACCGAGAAGGATCGCCCGCCAAAGCGATGCATCCGGCGGCTAAGCGCATTGGCGAACAGGGCATTGGCGCTCTTTGCCTGAGCATAGGCAACCCATTTATTATAGTCGCTATTTTCGAACTGGATATCGTCCCATAATATGCCGTTGCGCTTGTGGGCAATCGACGACAACGCGACCACCCGCGCCGCGGCGGCCTTCTCGAGCAGTGGCAACAGCGACTTGGTCAGCGCGAAATGGCCCATATGATTGACGCCGAACTGGCTTTCCCAGCCTGGACCCACCCGTTCCAGCGGGCAGGCCATGATCCCGGCATTGTTGATCAGCAGATCCAGCGCATCAATACTGTCATAGACCGACGAGGCAAAGCTCCGCACCGAATCGAGATCGGCAAGATCCATCCTCGCGGTGGAGACATCGCCTTCGATGGTCGACAGATTTTCCTCCGCCTTGGCCGGATCGCGCACCGGCACGATCACCGTGGCACCAGCATCCGCCAGCGCCCGGGTGGTTTCCAGGCCGATGCCGGAATAGCCGCCGGTGACAATCGCGGTCTTGCCGGTCAGATCGATGCCGGCGAGGATCTCGTGCGGCTCGCTTTTTGCGTGAAATCCCGAGCCGAGCGGTTTCTGGTCTGCTGCTGCCATGTTGGTCTGTCCTTTCGATCTATCCGTTAGCCCTGAGCCTGTCGAAGGGCGCTTATCGCCTGGAAACGTGGTTCGACAAGCTCACCACTAACGGTCAAAAATCAAGCTCACCACGAACGGCCAAGATCAACACCCATCAACTATCCGCCTGCACTCCCAGAATCTCGGCCGCTGACATATATTCATAGCCCAGATCCTCGGCGACCGCCTTGTAGGTGACATGGCCGTTCCAGACATTGAGTCCCTCGGCGAGATGCCTGTCCTCGCGCAGCGCCACTTCCCAGCCCTTGTTGGCAATCGCCAGCGCGTGGGGCAGCGTGACATTGTTGAGCGCATAGGTCGAGGTGCGGGAGACCGCGCCCGGCATATTGGCGACGCAATAATGGACGATATCATCGACGACATAGGTCGGGTTTTCGTGGGTTGTGGCCTTGGAGGTTTCGAAACAGCCGCCCTGATCGATCGCGACATCGCAAAGCACCGAACCCGGCCGCATGGTTTTCAGCATGTCGCGGGTCACCAGCTTGGGCGCTTCCGCGCCGGGGATCAGCACCGCACCGATCACCAGATCGGCTTCGGCGACGCATTCGGCAATATTGGCCTTGTTCGAGAAACGGGTTTTTGCCCGGGTCTCGAAATGGGTGCCGACCGATTCGAGCACATCCGGATTGCGGTCGAGGATGGTCACATCCGCGCCGAGACCGGACGCCATTTGCGCGGCGTTGAAACCAACCACGCCGCCGCCGATGATCGTCACCTTGCCGGGCGCAACACCGGGGACACCGCCGAGCAATATGCCGCGACCGCCATGGGCTTTCTCCAACGCAGTGGCGCCTGCTTGAATCGACATGCGTCCGGCGACCTGGCTCATCGGCTTGAGCAGCGGCAGGCCGCCCGTACCGGTGACGGTTTCATAAGCAATGCAGATGGATTTCGATTTGACCAGATCCTTGGTTTGCTCGGGATCGGGTGCAAGGTGCAGATAGGTGAACAGGATCTGGCCTTCGCGCAGCATTGCCCGCTCGATCGCTTGTGGTTCCTTGACCTTGACCACCATTTCGCATTGTTCGAAGACATCGGCTGCAGTCGGCGCAATCGTTGCGCCGGCGGCGATATATTCGGCATCTTCGGCACCGATACCGAGTCCGGCGCCGGTTTCAACCAGCACATCATGGCCATGAGCGATGAGTTCGCGGACCGATTCGGGGGTCAGGCCGACCCGATATTCGTGATTCTTGATTTCCCGGGGTGTTCCAACGCGCATGGGGAGGCTCCTGTTCTGATAAGTCTATAGAATATGCATTACCAGCAAATGACGGTCTGGGCGAGATGCGTTGTAATAATATTACGCTAGTTTGAAATTTTTCTTATCGGCACGGGGACGGTACAAATATTGCCATAACCGCCATGTGCTTCGATATATTGCAGCAGCGACGGGCTATAGCTGGCCAGATATTCATAGGCCGGCTGCTCCGCCAGCGGCAGCTCGCTGGCCGGACGGATCGAGCGGATTTCGACATGCTGCGATTTGTCCGCATAAAAGCCGCCGGGATCGGTGCCGAGCGGCAAATTCTGCAAATGCTCCAGCCCGTCGATCACGCGGCCAACCATACCGAATGTCGTGTCGAGGCTGCGCGCCGCTTCGCCGGTGATTACCGACATTTCGGCGCCGCTGCCGGTGTCCGGCGGATCATAATGGGCCGGCGATAGCGAGCCGCGGCAGGTCAGCGGATAGGCCCGGCCCCCCGTGTCGCTACCAATCGGCCAGCCACCGCCAAAGCCGACTTGCGCGCCATAGCTTTCATAGATGATCTTCATCAGCGGCCTGATATCGGTGCCCTGATATTGGTT
>PFJE01000148.1:0-464 GCA_002783865.1 Sphingomonadales bacterium CG_4_10_14_3_um_filter_58_15 | reverse complement strand
GACCGCCGCCTTGAGCGCTGCCATATCGGTGTCGCGTTTCGCGCCCAGTGCGGCGTTATAATATTCGCTCTCCGGCACGGTCTCGAGGCCCTTGGGCAGGGTCTTGGCATCGGGATTGCCGCCGAACTGGGTGACAAAATCCTTGGCGACGCGGTAGATTTTCGTGCCGTCCCACCAGTGCGTTCCCGCCAGCTTGCGGACATTGCGGACATGGCCGCCCGAAAGCTCGGCCGGGAGCAGCTGGATGACGGCCCGGCGTTTGCTGCCGTCGGGCGCGTCGGGCAGGGTCAAAATGAGGAGGTCGCTGACCGGGATCGAGAGCCAGTGTTCGGCGGGGGCGGCGGCTAGGACTTCGGCGGGGGTTGGTTGGGGTGCTTCTGCCTGCGCCAGCGCTGGAGATGACAGGGAAAAGCATGCGGCGGCAAAGGCTAAAAAAGCGATGCGGGCTGATCGAAACCGGTTTT
>PFJE01000108.1 GCA_002783865.1 Sphingomonadales bacterium CG_4_10_14_3_um_filter_58_15 | reverse complement strand
CGCAATTTTCAATCTCCAGCCGATCAAGCAAATAGACCAGCCGTTCGACGAATTCGTCGACCACCGCCAAACCGCTACTGACCATTTTGCTGCCCGCGTAAAACGGCAGCCACGGCGCGATGACCCGCAAATTTTGCTGTGCGGCCGCGTCCTGTTGCCTTGCCGTCAGATAGGCACCATCGATGGTCGCATGGAGATATAGCACCGGCGTCGCTATCGGATCGCCATAGAGCTCAAACGGCAGATCGCTGCCATCTGGCAGCTTCAATTTCTGACTGGACCCGGCGGGGACGAGATGTTTTTCCCTTAACTCGGCGGTCGCGAACGCATTGCTGAACCCGGCGTAAAGCGCAATTAGCTCGGTTTGCGAGCCAATGCCGAGCTTGCGTAGCAACGACTTGAGCTGATTCCTCGCGGTGCCCAGCGCCCGCTTTCGATCCTCGGCAAATTCAAGGACAGATTGCCCATTGATCAGATATTCCGCAAGTTGCTGTTCCGTTGCGGTGAGTTGGAGCGACTGCGCAAATGCGCTACCGATGGCGGCATTCCACCGCAGTCGCATCACCCGAAAAGCCAGCTCCACCTCGGCTTCGCCTGCCAATTGCGCGGCGAACAGGATGCCTCTGTCATCATCCTGATCGATATAGAGGCGAACGATGGCGGGGTTAGCCTTACCCTCCCCTTTGATAAGTTTTTCCATCTGGGCATAAGACTCTCCATCCATAGCGAATAGCCAGTCGGGCACCGGTTGGCCGGGTTTCAATTCCGCGCCTTTGAACAATTGTTGATCGATGCTCAGAACGGTCATTGATGTACTGAGTGTCAGGTCCGGTGGGATAAGCTGTTCGCTTGGCCCTTCCAGATCACGGGCGTAGGTGGAGAAATCATCGCCAACGCTGTTATCGATTTCACCAAGCAATTCGGTAGCGTTGGCGAAATGGGCCTGCAGAGCACCCTCGTCTTCCGCAGCCGGTTTCTGTAACAGCGTCAGCAATTTCATCACCCGTTCCGGCTGGGCGGCGATCGCATAGGCATCGCGGATCATCGGATCGAGAGAATCATCCTGCATTTTTCCAGCCTATAGAAGGTTGCAACGCACGGAAAGTCACTCGCGAGAATCTCGCCCATTTCTCAGTTGGTTGTATCGGCCAAAGATGGCACCGCCGTCAGACGGCTGCCAGCGCCTGATCGAAATCGGCGATCAGATCATCCGGGTCTTCGACACCGATCGAAATCCGCACCAGATTATCGGTGATCCCTAGCGCGGCGCGGCGTTCGTCGGGGACCGAGATATGAGTCATCGCCGCTGGCAGGCTGGCCAGGGTTTCGGTGCCGCCGAGGCTGACCGCCAGCTTGGCGATCTTCATCGTGTCGAGGAAGCGGAAGGCTTCGGCTTCGCCGCCCTTGATGAAGACCGAGAAGGTCGAACCGGCGCCGCTGCAATGGCGGTCGTAGATATCCTTCTGCCTTTCGTCCTCGATGAAGCCGAGATAGCCGAGACCGTCAACCTTGGGATGGTCGCGCAGGAAGGCGCAGACCTTTTCGGCATTTTCACCGGCGCGGGTCATCCGCAATTCGAGCGTCTCGAGGCTGCGCATCAGCATCCAGGCGGTATTGGGGTCACAAATCGTGCCAATGGTGTTCCGGATCGCGCGGATCGGGTCCATATAGGCCTTGCTGCCAAGGACACCGCCAGCAACCAGATCGCTGTGCCCACCGACATATTTGGTCAGGCTGTAGATCACGATATCCGCGCCGTGCTTCAGCGGTTGTTGCCAGAGCGGGCCGAGGAATGTGTTGTCGATGGCAATGGGTGGTAAGTCGTCCCTGCCGAAAACCTGCTGGCGGGCGTCGGCGACGCCTTCGATATCGACCAGCGCGTTGGTCGGGTTCGCCGGGCTTTCGAGATAGATGATCGCGACCTTGCCGCCATTTTCTGCGGCCTGTTGCTTTGCCTGTTCAAGCATGACGGCAACTTCGCCGGGCGCGGCACCGGCTGGGAAATCGAGAAAGGTGACGCCGAAACGGCCAAGTATCTTGTTGATCAGGGTTTCGGTCGCGGCATAGAGCGGCCCGCTGTGGACGACGACGTCACCCTGATTGACATTGGCCAGCAGCACCGTGGTGATAGCCGACATGCCGCTGGAAAACACCAGCGCGTCCTCGGCCTCGTCCCAGACGCTCAGCCGGTCTTCCAAAATTTCCTGATTGGGGCCGTTGAAGCGGGAATAGACCAGACCGTCCGAACCGCCGGGGCGTTTCCCGGTGATCCCTTCGAAAAAGCGCTTGCCGGCAGCGGCATTTTCAAAGGCGAAGGTCGAGGTGAGGAAGATCGGCGGCTTGAGCGATCCTTCGGAAAGCTCCGGATCATAACCGTGGCCCATCATCAATGTTGCCGGCTTCAGCTTGCGCCCGCCGATTTTTTCAATCGGAGCTTTGGGCATCCGGCGGGTGACCGGGATCGCTGCGACGTCATCATCATGCTTGGACATATTTTTCCCTCTATCCTTGATATCTCAACGAAACCTTGAACGAAAAGCTAAGTGGTTACAACGGAAACTATCCAGATACAGCCGATTATGATCGGGATGCCAGCGAGATCAAGCAGGAAGCCGGATTTCAGCATTCTGGGGAGTTCGATATGGCCGGTTGACCAGGCAATCGCATTGGGGCCGGTGCCGCTGGGCAGCATGAACCCCCAGCTCGCCGCCATTGCCGCAGGGACAGCGAGCAGCACCGGATCGACACCGGTTGCCAGGATCAGGCTGGCGACCACCGGCATGACACCGCTGGCGGTTGCGACATTGGAAGCAAATTCGGTGATCAGGATGACGAGAGCGACCAGCGCGATGGCGATGATGATCACCGATACCGACTTGAGCGGTTCCAGCATCAGTCCGAGCCAGTCGGCCAGCCCGGACTCGATGATCCCCGCGGCAAGCGCGAGTCCGCCGCCAAACATCATGATCACGCCCCACGGCGCGCGGTCGGCTTCGTCCCAGTTGAGCAGCTTGCGTCCGGTGCCGTCGGGCAGCATGAACAGCAGCAAGCCGCCAAAGATTGCCACGCTGCCGTCGTGCAGCGCGCCTTCGGGAAAATAATTCTTAATCTCCGGCAGCAGCAGCCAGCCGAGCACGACGATGGCGACGACCGGCACCAGCCGCTTTTCCGGCACGCTCCACGATCCGGATGCACCGATCACATGTCTGGCCTTGACGCCGTCAAAACTGTGCTTTCCGACCTTTTGCACCGCGATCAATATGCCAGCCGATACCGGAATACCGACAAGGACGATCGGCAATCCGAATTTAAGCCAGTCGACAAAGTCGATCTGCATGCCCAGGGTCTTGTTGAGCAACCCGACGGCAATCGCATTGGTCGGGCTGCCGACCAAAGTACCCAGCCCGCCGACCGAGGCGGCAAAGGCGACGCCCATGATCAGCGCCCCGGCAAAGCCCTCGGTCTCGCCATCTTCGACGCCGCCTGCAACCAGAACGGCCAGCGCTATCGGGACCATGATCAGAGTCGACGAGGTGTTGGAAATCAGCATCGAGAGCAAGGCGGTTGCGATCATGAAGGCGAACAATATGCCCCAGGCGCTTTTGCCGGACAGGCCAATGATCGCCAGCGCCAGCCGCTTGTGCAACCCGACCCGTTCGATTGCCAACGCGAGAAAGGCTCCGCCGAGGATCAGGAACAGGATCGGCGAATAATATTCGCTGGCGGTTTCCGCGGTCGTCATCACGCCCATCGTCGGCAGCGCGAGAAAGGGCAGCAGAGCAGTCGCGGTCAGCGGGATTGCCTGCGTCATCCACCAGATTGCCATCAGGATGGTCAGCGCCGCGACCTTCCAGGCATCGAGACTCATCGATTCCGGTTTGGGCAGCAACAGCATGGCGATGAATATGGCAATTCCCGCCCATAGACCGATGCGTTGTGCGTTCATGCCCTCTCCTGTTGACCCGTCATGCCAGCGAAGGCTGGCATCCAAACCGATTCGCCGTTCTCAAGATCCATATTGGTTTAGGCCCCAGCCTTCGCTGGGGTGACCATGGAAATCAAACTTATTCCGCCATGCCGATCAGCGACATCTGTCGTCCGTAGCCCGCCTCGCCGCGATGGCAGGAGCGGCGGTAGCTGAAATAGCGCTTCTCGAGGGCATAAGTGTCCAGACCGAGCTTGTCGATCTTGGTCATGCCCGCCGCTTGCAGCCGCGCCGCTACATAATCTTCGATATCGAACTGGAAATGGCCCGGCTCGCCCGGTGCGAAGAAACGGTCATTGGCTGCGTCGGCGTCGAGGAAACGGGTGCGGAAAGCCGCGTCCACTTCATAGCTGGGCTGGGCGATGCAGGGGCCGATGGCGCAGGCGATATGGTCGCGACTAGCGCCCAGTTTTTCCATCGTGATAAGGACATTGTCGGTCACACCCGCGATCGCGCCTTTCCAGCCGGCGTGGGCCGCACCGATGACCTTGGCTTCCGGATCGTGGAACAGCACCGGCACGCAATCGGCGGTCAATATGCCGAGCAGAAAGTTCGGCTGGTCGGTGACCATCGCATCAGCCTGCGGGCGCTGATCCAGCGGCTGCGGGCCGGTTATGGTCACCACCTCGGCGCTGTGGATCTGATAGACGGTGACCAGTTCGCTGCCGGGCAGCACGCCGTCTTTCGCCCGCCGGCGGTTTTCGATGATGGCCTCACGATCATCATCGCTGCCCAGACCGATATTCAGTCCGGCATATATGCCCTCCGAAGCACCCCCTGCCCGGCCGAGAAAACCGTGAGCGGTACCAGCAAGCAGCGAGGAGGTCGTGATATCAAGCAAGGCTTTTGTGGACCTGTTCGGCGACATCTTTGGAGAGGTTCGGCTGCGCCGCGATCTTCTCCAGCGCCAGCCGCATCAATTCCGAGCGGCCGCGTTCATAGCGGCGCCAGCGCCCGAGCGACGGGATGAAGCGCGCTGCGGTCTGCGGGTTCTGCTTGTCCAGCGCGATCACCATATCGGCGATCATCTGGTAACCCTTGCCCGACGGGTCGTGGAAACGGACCTGATTGCCGGTGAAGGCGCCATAGAGCGCGCGGACGCGGTTGGGGTTGGCCATGGTAAAATCGGGGTGGCGCGACAGGGCATCGACCCGTTTCAGCGTATCGGGCCGCATCGACATGACCTGCAGGCTGAACCATTTGTCGAGCACCAGCGGGTTGCCCTTGAACCTTTTGTAGAAATCTTCAAACGCCGCGGTGCGCTCTTCGGCTTCAAGATGCGACAACACGCCCAGCGCACCCTGCATCGCGGTCATATTGTCCGCTTCGCGATACTGGTCGAAGGCGGTCTCGGCTGCAGTCTCGGTGAACGAGGCGGCGAGATAGCCGAGCGTAACATTGCGCAGCTTGCGTTTCGCCCGGGCTTCCGGATCGAGCGAGAATTCGCCCGGCGTGCAGGACTTGTAAAGCTTGCGGAACTGCTTTTCGAACTGGACGCCGATTTTTCCACGCAATTTTTCGCGCTCGTCGTGGATTGCCTGCGGATCGACCTCGACCATCTGGTCACCAAGAAAAGCTTCGCTTGGCAGCAGGATGATTTCGGCGAGAAAAGCGGGGTCGAGCGACGGGTCAGCAAGTATCCTCGCGATCGCCAGCAGGATGATATCGCGGTCGACCGGGGTGCCCGACACCTTGGCGGTCAGATAATGGGTCATCAGCTGCTGCATTGCCTCGAAGCGGGCGAATGGATCGTCGTCATGCGCCGACAGGAACGCCAGCTGCTCTGCGCTCTGGTTGCTTTCCAAGATGATCGGCGCGGAAAAGCCGCGGTTGATCGACAGGATTGGGTGATCCTTGTAGCCTTCGAGAACGAAGCTTTTTCCCGGCTGATCGAGCAGCAGCAGTTGTTCGCCCTGATGCGCGCCGGTTTCCGGATCGAGCAGCGCCGTTCTTAGCGGAATGAGCAACTCTGACGCTGTCGGCTTTTCGCCATTCTGGGCGATTTTCTGGGTGAGGTGCAGCGTCGCGGTGCCGGTTTGCGGATCGTGCGACAGTTTCGCCGATACTCTCGGCGTCCCCGGCGTTTCGTACCATTTGCGGAATTGCGTCAGATCGATTTCGCCGCCTTCTTCCATCGCGGTGACAAAATCCTCGCAGGTTGCCGCTTCGCCGTCGTGCCGGTCGAAATAGAGATCGGTGCCCTTGCGGAAATTCTCCGGTCCCATCAGGGTGTTCATCATCCGGATCACTTCCGCACCTTTGTTATAGACGGTTGCGGTGTAGAAATTGGAGATTTCCTGATAGCTTTCCGGGCGGATCGGATGGGCCAGCGGACCGGCATCTTCGGGGAACTGCGCGGCGCGGAGGATCCGCACATCCTCGATCCGCTTCAGCGCCGCCGAGCCCATGTCGGCAGAGAAGCTCTGGTCACGGTAGACGGTGAAGCCTTCCTTCAGACTGAGCTGGAACCAGTCGCGACAGGTGACCCGATTGCCGGACCAATTGTGGAAATATTCATGGGCAACGACGCCTTCAATACCGTCAAAATCGCTGTCGGTGGCGACTTCGGGATCGGCGAGAATATAGCGGGAGTTGAAGATGTTGAGACCCTTGTTCTCCATCGCGCCCATGTTGAAATCGCTGACCGCGACGATGTTGAACAGGCCGAGATCATATTCGCGGCCATAGCGCTCCTCGTCCCAGCGCATCGCATCCTTCAGCGCCTGCATGGCGTGGCCGGTGCGGTCGAGATCGCCGTCGCGAACCCAGATATTGAGCTCGACCGGCTTGCCCGAGC
>PFJE01000170.1 GCA_002783865.1 Sphingomonadales bacterium CG_4_10_14_3_um_filter_58_15 | reverse complement strand
GCAAGGCTATGAATTTACTCGCGATAGTTTCGAGTCAGACTCTTAGCAATCAACCCCTCGCTAAAATAAGCCCGCTCACAAACAATCCGATCACTCCCCGGCGCAAATTCAAAGCTCGCCGCCATCCGCACCCGAAAGCTTTTGCCGGTCGGCTCGACCACCGTCCCGCCCACCGTCAGCGGCCCCAGATGCGTCCCGGTCAGCCAGAATTCGACCAGCACGACATGCTCGCCGGCCGCGCCGATCGCGATCACTTCATTGGCCTGGTCGGGGAAGGGCGTGCGCGACAGCGCGAAATAGGCGCGCACCGCTTCCTCGCCGTCGAACACCGTGCCATTGCCGTATAGTTCATAGCGCGGATGCGCGAACGTATCGATCACCGCGTCCCATTCATGGGTGATCTCCAGCGCCATATGATCGCGCACCGTCTTGAGGCGCCGCTGTTCGAGGTCGGTCATGCTCTCTCCTGTCTTTGCTGGCGGGGGTTTTGCGCAGCGGAGACAGAAATGCAATCGGCTTTGCGGGGAGGATCATTGTTCCCGGACGACTCTAATGAGCGTTCGGTATTGTCGCCCACCCCCAAAAAAACCGCTTTCCTACATCCCCCCGAATATGCCTTAATCCCGCCATGCCTACCGACTCCCGCCGCCCCGACCCCCGAAGCAGCGCAGTTCAAAGCCGCCGCATCTCCCGCATCCCCGCTTTCACGCCCGTACCGCTGCGCCCGCGCGCCGACGGCTGGACGCCGGTCCGGCAGGCCGAGTTTCTCGGTTATCTCGCCGAAACCCGCTGCATCAGCAAAGCGGCCGAGCAGGTCGGGATGAGCCGCGACAGTGCCTACCAGCTCCGCCGCAAGCCCGGCGCGGAGGAATTTGTCGCGGCCTGGGACGCGATATTGGGGGTGCCGACCAGCCGGCAGCCAAAGATTACACTAGAAACCCTGTTCCAGCGCATTGAGCAGGGCCGCTACCGTCCGCTGCTGCGCGACGGGCGCTATGTCGCGACGATCAAAAAACCCGACAATGCTGCGCTTTTGAGTGCTCTGAAGCGCCTCGATCGTCTCGCCCCGCCGGAGCTGGGCGACTGCCCGGAGACGGAAGATGACAGAAAATAAAAACAGGCTCTGGTGTAAAGATTTGCGCGGCGATTTCTCAACCGCCCGGCGACCAATGATCTGCGGCCAGCTCGAACCCGGAAAATTCAAACGCCGGCGAAACAATGCAGCTGACCAATGCCCAGCCTTCGTCCGCCGCAGTCGCTTGCCAGTGACCCGGCGGAATAAGATGCTGCGGATTTTCTCCGCCTACAACATCGGGCCCCAGCCGCATCTCGGCCACCGGTCCTTCATCCCCGGGCGCGGTGCCGAGCGCCAGCGGACTGCCCGCATGCCAAAGCCACAGCTCCGCCGCGTCAACCCGGTGCCAGTGCGAGCGCTGCCCGGCCTCGAGCAGAAAATAGATCGCCGTCGCGCTGGCCCGCTCGCCATCCGCCGCCTCGGCGCGCCAGGTCTCGCGGTACCAGCCGCCCTCGGGATGCGGCAGCAGGCCGAGCCGGTCGATGATGGCCTGTGCTTCGGTCATGCGCGCACCGGCACTTCGCGGTTGCGCGCCACGCTGGCAACCTTTGCCACCAGCCCGTCGGCCTGCCGCTGCCACGCGGCGCTGGTGCCATTCGGCCAGTCGGCCCCGGATCGCGCCGCCATCGTCTCGATCACCAGCGCAAACCAGGCGGCATAGTCGTGCGCGGTGAAATCGGCATAATTGTGGTGCAGGTCGATGAAATTGGTCACCGCATGGTCGACCCACCATTCGCCCGCCGCCAGCCCGAGCATCGCCTCGAGCGTCTCCCGGGTCATCCGCTCGCGCGCCGCTTCCGGGTTCAGGAACACCGGCGCATAGTGCGGATGATCGGCGATAAAGCGGTCGAACAGTTCCGCAGCCATCCCGTCATAGCGATCGCCCAGCGCTTCGATGCTGGCTTCCATCAACGGGGCGTCGCTTGTGTCCATGGCAATATCATAGCCATGCTTGGGGTCAGCTTGTCAAACGGCTTTGCCGCGGCATGGCGCGCCGGTCTATTCCATCGGCGCGGTAAAGCGGAAGAATTTGCGCAGTTCCGCTTCGAGAATATCGCTGCCGCTCTGCGGAGCGGGAGAAGAGCGCCGCGCCGATTCCCGCGCTGCCTGAACGGCGGGCAAAAGCAAACCGACCTCGCTCTGGTTGTTGCCGACCGACAGATCGTTCCGGCTCTGGGCCTGCGCGCCGGTGGCCGCAAAGCTGAGGGCCAAAGCGAGGGCTGTGGTTATCATTGTCTTGGTCATGGTCTGTCTCCTTGTTATCTGATGGAGGCATAATGACCGGCGTCATCGTCTGGCGCGGTGACGTGCAGCACATCCCGCCGGAAAAATGATTAAACGACTGAAAATTGACAGGAAAAAAATCAGTCCGATCGTCAGAAGGATCCCGGAACCTCACGCTGCGCCGGGGTCGGCTGCTCGGGCATCAGCAGCTCGCGGGCCGGGGTGAGCGGCTTGCCAAACGGCGAAACTTGGGCGCGCTGAGCGGCCGTGCTGGCCCCACTGCTGCTGGTGATCGGCGTGCAGGATGCTCCGGCCAGAAAGCCAAGCGCCCGCGCGGTCGAGGCTTCGCCGGGATTGCCCAGCGGCAGGCTGATATCGTCCGCCGCCTGACAGCTGTTGGCGACCGATCCGGCGAGGCCGCTGTAATAATTGGCGTTGCCCGCGGCATTCTCGGTGGCAAAGGCGACGATGCGGATGCGGTCGTCACAGGCGGCGCGGTCGAGGCCGACCTGACCGACGGGCTTGCCATAGGTGTTGCTGCCGACCAGCGCCATGTTCGACGCGAGATAGGGGATCATCGCGTTGATCACCAGCTCGCTGGCCGATGCGGAGCCGCCGGTGGTGATGAAGGCAATCCGGGTGGGCGCAACCGACTGCGGCTGCGGCTGGAAATTGCGGGTGGCGTTGTTGGCGGATTTGCTGGGGCGAAAGCGGGTGACCGACTGCACCTCATTGGTGAAGCGGTTGCGGCCGAGCAGGTCGGCGAACAGCTCGGCGGTGCGCACCAGCCCGCCGCCATTATAGCGCAGGTCGATGACCAGATCGGTTACCCCGGCGGTGCGGAATTGTTGAAAGGCATCGCGCAGCTGCGGTTCGGCGCTGTCGATGAAGGTGCGCAGATTGACATAGCCGGTCATGGTGCCGCCATTGTCAAGGATCTGCACGCCATAGCGCGGCGAGATCGGCTGGATGTCATAATTGGCTTTGCTGACCGTGGTCGTGGTCTCCGCGCCCGCGGCATTGCGAAACCGCAGAACCCGCGCCGTGCCAGCGGTCGAGGGGCCGAGCGCGCTGCTCACCGCGGCGGCTCCGCCCTGGGCAAACAGCGCGGTGACGCTCTGCAGATCGGCAGTGCTGGTGCCGATCGCCAGCAGCTCCGTCCCCCGGTCGATCCCGGCGGTCAGCGCCGGCGCGCCTTCGTAAGCGTCGAGCACGAACACGCGGGAGGCGTTGCTGTCATAGCTCAGGCGGATACCAAAACCTGCGGTCGCTCCGGAATTGAGAAACGCATCCTCATCCGCAATCGAGGTCAAATAAGTGAAAAACCGGTCCTTGCCCTGACTCCGCGCGGTGGCGGTGAGCGCATCGACATAGTCCTGCACCGTGCCATAAGGCGTCGGGCTCAGGCTGCCGGGCAGGGTTTCCGGGAACAGATACCATTCGTTGATCTGGTCAAACGCCCAGCTTTGCCGATTCTGCAGCGAACAGGTGGTGTTGACCGGCGTCGGTGTCGGCGCGGGCGCTGCGCCGCCACCGCTTGGTGGCAGGCTGACGACATTGCTGCTGCTGCCGCCACCGCCGCCGCAGGAGGAAAGCAAGGCTGCCAGCGCCACTATCGAACCGGATCTGCGTAATGCCATACTGCTTCCCATCCTCAACCGGCCAAAAGTTAGGCGCGACGACCTGAACCCGATATGATCGACCCTGATATCGTTCGGGCCAATTGTCCACACAGAAAAAATCCGCCGGCATCGCTGCCGACGGATAGTTTTTCCTCCCCAGGAAAACTGGTTGGATCAGGTGCCCCGAAGGGGCGGAGCACCCGAACTCTGATGGCTTATCCGAACTGGTTCATCGTGTTGTGCGCACCGCCGGCTTTCAGAGCCGCTTCACCAGCGAAATATTCCTTGTGATCATCGCCAATGTCGCTGCCCGACATATTCTGGTGCCGGACGCAGGCAATGCCTTCGCGGATTTCCTTGCGCTGCACGCCAAGCACGTAGCCGAGCATGCCGGCGTCGCCGAAATATTCCTTGGCCAGATTGTCGGTCGACAGGGCTGCGGTATGATAGGTCGGTAGCGTGATCAAATGATGGAAGATACCGGCGCGTTTCGAGCCGTCGGCCTGGAAGGTGCGGATGCGCTTGTCAGCCGCTTCGCCGAGTTCTGTATCATCATATTTCGCATCCATCAGACCGTCACGATCATATTCCGACACGTCGAGCCCTTCGGCAGCCATCGCATCATAGACCTGCTGGCGGAAGTTCAGCGTCCAGTTGAACGACGGTGAGTTGTTGTACACCAGCTTCGCATTCGGAACGACTTCGCGCACCCGATCCATCATGCCGGCAATCTGCTCGACGTGCGGCTTCTCGGTTTCGATCCACAGCAGATCGGCGCCGTTTTGCAGGCTGGTAATGCTGTCGAGAACGCAGCGGTCTTCGCCGGTGCCCGGTTTGAACTGGAACAGGTTGGAAGGCAGACGCTTGGGACGCAGCAACTTGCCGTCGCGGTTGATGATGACATCGCCGTTCTTCGCGGTGGCAGGATCAATTTCTTCGCAATCGAGGAAGCTGTTATACTGGTCGCCGAGATCGCCCGGCTCATTCGAAACCGCAATCTGCTTGGTCAGGCCAGCGCCGAGCGAGTCGGTGCGGGTGACGATGATGCCATCCTCCACGCCCAGCTCGAGAAAGGCATAGCGGCAGGCACGGATCTTCGCGAGAAAATCCTCATGTGGCACGGTAACCTTGCCGTCCTGGTGACCGCACTGCTTTTCGTCGGACACCTGGTTCTCGATCTGCAACGCGCAAGCACCCGCTTCGATCATCTTCTTGGCGAGCAGGTAAGTGGCTTCGGCATTGCCGAAACCGGCATCGATGTCGGCGATGATCGGAACAACATGGGTCTGGAAATTCTCGACCTTGTCCATCGCCGCTTTTTCCGCAGCACTGTCACCAGCGTCGCGTGCCGCATCAATGTCGCGGAACAGCAGGTTCAGTTCGCGGGCATCGGCCTGACGCAGGAAGGTGTAAAGCTCTTCGATCAGCGCCGGCACCGAGGTCTTCTCGTGCATCGACTGGTCGGGCAGGGGGCCAAATTCGCTGCGCAACGCCGCGACCATCCAGCCGGACAGATAGAGATAGCGGCGTTTGGTATCGCCAAAATGCTTCTTGATCGAAATCATCTTCTGCTGCGCGATAAACCCGTGCCAGCAACCTAGCGACTGGGTATATTTGGAACTGTCGGCGTCATAGGCATCCATATCTTCGCGCATGATAGCAGCGGTATATTTGGCAATGTCTAGGCCGGTCTTGAACCGGTTCTGCAGCTGCATCCGGGCAACGGACTCGGCATCAATACCGGTCCAGGTGCCGTTTTGATTGTTGATCAGGCTCTCGGCGGAGCTTTTGAAATCTTGATAGGACATGATGTTCTTCCTTAAACTGGGGAGGCGGTTATATTGCATGCTGTCAAATTATTTGCAGCGTCTGCCAGCGTGTTTGTGCCAGTTCAGGCGATTATGCGAGACATTCCTGTCAACTTTCTAGTCGAGATGTCGGCGCAATGCCGTTTTTGAGTGTTAATGTGTAAAGATATTGACAATTCTGATTGGCCGGGTGGGGCTTATAACCGCGCCGCGACTAGTCGAGTCAAAAGCTCGCCGCAAATCTATCAGCAAAGCCAATTTCGGGAATCGAACCCCATTTAATCGCTGTGAAAACTCGTGACTTCGGATAGTGGAGAGCGATCACGAGAAAGATCGCGCGTCCGATAGAGACATCCCAGTATGATAGACGAATCAAAACCGCCTGCAAAGCTCCTGCCGACGACCTTGGCTGCCTTGGGAATTGTGTTCGGCGATATTGGTACCAGCCCGCTTTACGCGTTCCGCGAGAGCTTCCTTGGTCTGGCCCATCTCGATGTCACGCAAGCCCATATTTTTGGCGTTTTGTCGATGATCACCTGGTCGCTGATCATTGTCATCTCGGTAAAATATCTGCTTGTGGTGATGCGTGCGGACAATGAAGGTGAAGGGGGCATCATTGCCCTGGTATCGCTATTGCAGACCAAGGCATCGGGCACCTCGCGTTTGCGCCATGTATTGGTCGTGGCGGGGCTGTTTGGCGCGGCGTTGCTCTATGGCGATGGTGCGATCACACCGGCGATTTCCGTGCTCAGCGCCCTCGAGGGGCTTGAGCTGGTCACCTCGGCCTTCACGCCCTTTATTGTGCCGATGACTATCGGCATATTGATCGGACTATTTTCGATCCAGCGCTATGGAACCGCCAAGATCGGGCGGGTATTCGGCCCTATTCTGATCCTCTGGTTTCTGGCTTTGGCGCTGCTTGGTTTGCGCGGTATCTGGCTGGAACCGGGCGTTCTGGTGGCGCTGAGCCCCGCGTGGGCGGCCCATTTCATGCTGGCGGAACCAGGGACCGCTTTTCTGGTGATGGGGACGGTCTTTCTGGTGGTCACGGGGGGCGAGACCCTATACGCCGATATGGGGCATTTCGGGGTAAAGCCGATCAAGCTGGCCTGGTTTGCGCTGGTCCTGCCGGCCTTGCTGCTTAATTATTTCGGCCAGGGTGCGCTGGTGCTCTCGGACAATCAGGAAATTGTGCAGCCATTCTTCCACCTTGCCCCCGACTGGGCGCTGATCCCGCTGATCGTTCTTGCCACCATTGCCACCGTCATTGCCTCGCAGGCGGTCATCTCGGGGGTCTTCTCGCTCACCCGGCAGGCGATGCAACTGGGCCAATTGCCGCGCATGGCGGTGGTCCAGACCGATGGCGAGGAATTCGGCCAGATCTATATTCCGTTTGTGAACTGGATGTTGTTGTTCGCAACCATCGGGCTGGTGCTGCTCTTCCAGTCTTCCGGTAACTTGGCCTCCGCTTACGGTCTGGCGATTGCCATGGATATGGTGATCACGACCTTCCTGACGTTGTTTGTGTTGGGCAGATGGGGCTGGAACAAGGCATTGCTCGTTGGTCTCGCGATCATATTCATCCCGCTCGATTTCGCCTATTTCGGCGCGAATATCGTGAAATTTTTTGATGGTGGCTGGTTCCCCACCATCGTTGCCGTCCTGATCTTTACCTTAATGACGATTTGGACCAGAGGCAGAAAAAAACTGCGGGAACAAGTGAAGCACGGCGAGATGGAGGCGGCTGCTTTCGTCAAGCGCCTCCCCAAAAGTTCGATCATCCGTGCACCCGGCACGGCAATTTTCATGACATCCTTGTCCAAAGGCGTGCCGACTTCGCTGCTCCATCATATCAAGCACAACAAAACCCTGCACGAACATGTAGTGCTGCTGCACGTCGAAATCAGACCGACCGCCAAAATCGCGAGAAAAGACCAGATCATTCTCGAAACGCTTGGACCGGACTTCTATCGCGTGACCTTCAACTATGGCTTTAACGAGCGGGTCAATGTCCCGCAGCGCCTGAAACGCTGCAAGATAAAAGGACTCGATCTCGATTTTGACAAAGCCAGCTATTTCCTCGGCCGCGAAACCATCACGTTCAAACGCTCCGGAAATCTGATCCGCGGCATCAGCAATTCGATCTTTTCCTTTCTCAATCGCAACGCCGGCAGAGCGACTTTATTCTATGGGATACCGCCCAACCGGGTGGTGGAGCTGGGGTCTCAGGTAGAGATTTAGAACCACAAACCCTGCCGATTGCTTCACAGACCAGCCTCGACGGGTACGGCAAGATCACGCCGACCATGGCTGGTAATGGCTCGCTATAGGCCGCGCCAAAATGCATGCTGTCGCTTGCCCTGGTCGGCGCTGTTCGCGCGCCGCCATCGAATATTATCGATTTGGCCATTATTCTTGCAACCATATAGGTGGGCGGTGGTTTTATAGGTGGAGCACATCGACAAACAAGTGTTCTGGGCTAGAACGCCTGATCGACTGAAGAACGCCAGACCCGCTCTAATTGCTGGGCCGGTCGAGCAGTTTGACAATGAATCTAAACAAAGGATAGAGACATGTTACGTTTAGCCATCGCATTTCTGGTAATCGCACTGATTGCAGGCGTCTTGGGCTTCGGCGGAATAGCCGGTGCTTCAGTGGGCATCGCCAAGATCGTGTTCATGATATTCCTTGTCCTGTTTGTCATCGGCGCCATTGCACATTTCATGCGCAAAGCCTGACGGCATCCTACTAAAGGTCGGCCACAGCCGGATTAGCAGTAACGCTGTCCGGCTGGGGTTGCGCCCAGCTGAGCCCGGTGCACAAAAATTGATACGATATATTTGTTGCGACACCGCAAGCGTGACCCATCCATAACTTTATGAGGTGTAGCGGCTGGGTTGGGGGGATATGTCCTCTGTAACTTCATCATTATTATTATTCCTGGAAGGCTTTCCTACAGCTAACCAAATAGGTTATTCTGTCCCCATGACAGACAAAAAAACCTCCCCAACCCCCGCCGCTTCCGACGAATCGCCCAACGAATCGCCCAACGAATCGCCCAACGAATCGACCAACGAATCGGATGCAGAATCCACCCCTTTGGACCGGCACGGCCACAACCCCGACGACTATGACTGGGTCCCCGTCCTGCGCAAACGCCGCAAGGATGGCTGGACACCGGAGCGGCAGCGAGCGTTTATCGGCGCGCTGGCCGACACCGGTGAGGTGATTGCGGCGGCACGCAGCGTTGGCATGTCCGACTCCTCCGCCTACACGTTGCGCCGCGCGCCGGGGGCAGAAGGGTTTGCAGCAGCCTGGGAAGCCGCGCTCGGGAATTCTTCTGGACGGCTGGTCGACATTGCCTTTGATCGTGCGATCAACGGCGTTGACGATGTGGTGCTCGATAAGGAGGGCAATCATATCTACACCAAGCGCAAATATAACGACCGGCTGCTGATGTTCCTGATCCGCGCTCATGGGCCCGAACGCTATCGCAACGCGCACCGTCAGGGCAGCGCGGATGGCGAGGCGCAGCTGACCGTGCCAGCGCAGATGCCGGTCGCGGAAGCACTGAAGCTGCTCGGTCCGGAACCGCCAGCCGAACCGGAGAAGCTGCTGTCACCCGAAGAGCTGGATGACGCGCTGGAAATTGCCGACATCATGGACGGAAAATTGCCGCACTGGCAGCGTCAGGACCGGATCGGCGATGAAGAGGATGCTGTTGGATCGCACGAGTTAACAAGGCTTACTCCAAATAAGCTGCAAATATCTGATAATGAAGACGAATCTGAAGAAAATGAATGAAAACAAGCGGCCTCTGAAAACCGTCATTGGCCCGAACTTTCACGAACTTTGGATCGTTCTCCCGCGAAGGCGGGAGTCCATCTCCTGCGAGCGCCGGTCGCGCCGATCTAAGAATCTTGAGCGCTCCCTACGCAGGAGGAATATCTCCAAAACCGCACGCAAGAGGACAATCGCTTCCCCAAGGGAGCGTTCACAGCGGCCAGATTATCGGGATGATCACGATCGAGGTAATGGCGACAAGCGCGGTCAGTGGCAGTCCATAGCGCGCGAAATCGAGGAATCGATAGCCACCCGCGCCATAGACCAATGTATTGGTCTGATAGCCGATCGGGGTCAGAAAGCTGGCGCTCGCGGCAAACATCACGGCAACCACAAACGGGCGGGGATCGACCCCCAGCGATATCGCAAGCTGTATGGCGATCGGGGTTACGACGACGGCAACCGCGTTATTGGTCACCAGTTCGGTCAACATCAGGCTCAAGAGATAGATCGCCGCAAGCGCATAAATCGGCGCGATGCCGGACAGCCAGGGCGTCGCCGCCGCGACCAGCATCTCGACCAGTCCGGCATTTTCGAGCGCCGTCCCGATGGCCAACATGGCGACAATCAGGCCAATGATCCGCCAGTCAACCGAGGCAAAGGCTTCATCCGGCTCGATGCAGCGGGTGACCAATACCGCAGCCATCCCGAGTACCGCCAGTCCGGCGATCGGCATGATGTCAAACGAAGCCGCCAGCACGACGGCGAGGATCACCGCAATCGCGATCGGTGCCTTGTGCCGCCGGTAGCCGCGGGTCTTGGGCTCGCTGACATTCATCAGATTCTCGCCGGCGACGAGACGGCGAATATTGGCCTGCGCGCCTTCCAGCAGCAACGTATCGCCCACCTGCAGCTTGGTGCTGTCATATTGTTCGGTCAGATTGCTGCCCTTGCGGTGCATCGCAATAGGATGGACGCCGTAGCGCTGCGGCAGGGCCGCTTCCTTCAGGCTATGCCCGATCAGGTGAGCATCAGACAGCAGCAATATTTCCGCCAGCATCGACCGGTGCGAGGACATCGGCACGAATTGCTGGCTGTCGTCACTTTTGGTCAAAGGCAGTTTTCCGCGTTCGCGAATGGTCATCACATCCGCCTCGTTCGTGTGCATGACCAAAACGTCGCCTTCCCGGATCATATATTCCTTGTGCGATTTCCGGATCGGCACTTCATTGCGGATGACATCGATAAGCCGTCGTTCGCCGCTGCGAAACAAATCAAGCTTACTGGCGATCTGGCCAATATAGGGGGAAGTACCGATAATGAATACGGACATCGTATAGCGCTTCGTCTGACCTTCATCGAGCAGCGAGGCCATCGTGTCGCGTTCCGGCAGAAAGCGGCGCGTGAGCGCCAGATAGGTCACACCGACAAGCGCCACGACGATACCGGCGGGGGCGATTTCGAAGATCGAAAAACCTTCCAGGCCATTCTTCTGCGCCACACCATCCACCAATATATTGGTCGAGGTACCAATCAGCGTGCAGGTGCCGCCCAATATTGCGGCAAAGGAGATCGGCATCAATATCTTCGACGGCCGTTCGCCAAGCTCTTTCGCCAGCGTGATGCCGATCGGGATCATCATCATCACCAGCGGCGTATTGTTGGTAAAGCCCGACAAAGCGGCGATCGCCACCAGCAGCAAGCCGGTCGCGAGCACCGGGGATGTCTTGGCCAATCCGGTCACCTTGAGCGCAAACGCCTCCAGCGTACCAGTGCGGACCAGCGCTCCGGAAATGATGAACATTGCAGCAATGGTCAGCGGAGCAGGGTTGCTCATCGCCGCCAGGATATCATCGGTTGAAATCAGACCGAGGACCAGCAGCAGGCCGGCTGCGCCAATGGCGGTTACTTCAGGGGGACGGATTTCCGTAGCAAAAGCAATCAGCAGCAATAGAAGGATCAGGGCAACCAGGGCAGGGGCATAAGGCGCAAGAACAGCTAACATGAACAGGTCCGATCAATGAGGCGCGCTAGATATTGGAAATCCCAATAAAACGGAGTGCAAACCGGCGCTAGATAGAAAGCGCGCGGCCGTAGAAATTATTGTTTGGCTATCGCAAGTTTTGGTTCATGGGCGTTTCCGTCCAGTGCCCAAAACGCACATGATTCTGTCGATTAACATCGGAAAAAATAATGGATCAGCAGCTCGTTATAATTTGCGGTTTGACCTTTTCCATCCATCTGATCGGGGCGCTCGCCTATTCGGCCCGTATTGCCGGGGTACGGACCGGTCGCATCGCGGTCTCTTTCGCGTTGTTCAACATTCTCGTTCTCGTATCGAGACTGTCGAACAGCTTTCTCGGCCCGTTTCTCGCCAAGCGGATAGAAAACGGACTGGCCAATGGCACTGGCGAAGGATTGCTGACCGACTTTCGTCTGGTCTTGCTGGCAGCGACCGCCGCAACGATCGTCGGTGCGCTGCTCATTCCGACCATCCAGCGCTGGTTTAGCAGCGCGATCCTGCAATTCCATGAACATCAGTCGATGCCGCGCTTGATCTGGCACGCCTTCACCAAGGGCGGGATCGGCTATGTCGGAAGAACCGTCACGGTCCCAAAAAAAGTCCACATCACCGACCTGCGCAAGCCGCGCGGCGTCTCGATGACGATCATCGTCCTGAATATTGTGGCGCAGGCGCTGCTGACGGTCGGTGTGGTCGGATCCTTATATGCCGGTTATCTCAATCCCGAATATCGGGTTACGGCCTCACAACTGTCCGCCGTTATCAACGGTTTTGCGACGATTCTCTTGTTTGTCGTGATTGATCCGCAATTGTCGGTGATGACCGACGATGTGGTTAGCGGCAGGGTTAGTCAGCCGATGTTTCGCCGGACGATCACCTGGCTGTCGTTAAGCCGGGTGGGAGGAACCTTGGTGGCGCAGGCGCTGCTGCTCCCCTCGGCTTTGCTTGTCGCCTATATTGCCGGCGTTGTCTGAGACAAAGCGGATCAGTCACAGATTTGCAGCGCTCCGCTTCTGTTAGCTGAGCGCTGGGATGATCCACACCAGGGACATAACGACGACCGCCAGAAGCAACGAAACAGCCAATACAATTCGGACATGATGTGGCTTGCTCGGCTTGTTACTCGCCTCGCGTTCGGTCACTTCGATTTTATCGCCATGCTTTTCCATAAATTCTCCTTTTCCCTGCCGCCAATAGCGAACAGCTTCTTAACATACATACCCGCTTAAGGGCAGGTTTACGGCCTATTCTTCCTGAACGGCCAGTTGATGACGCCGCCCGCGATTAGCGCCCACCAGATAAACACAGGCTGGAACGCCAAACGCGGACCGTGATAGAGCCAACCGACAGTCGCGCCATTGATTGCAACATTGTTGATCGCATGATTTATATTCGCAGGATAGACACAAAGCGCATAGAGCGCGAGGCCGACGCCCGCAGCATAGCGCACGCGCGGAACAATTGTGGGCGGGATCATCAGGCCAATTGCACCCGCAATCTCGGCAATGCCGGTGAACAGGATGACACGTTCGGGAAAAGGCACCCAATCGGGTGTGATTGCCAGGAAACCGCCAGGTGAACGGATATGGGCTATCCCGGCAATCAGATAGATTATCGCCAGCAGGCTGCGAAACAGGGGGCGTGCAAAGCGCTGCGCTGCGGTCATCGGGTGCTTCTCATTCGGGCAATAACCGTCACGAAAAATGCGGTGGACCAGCCCAGCAGGATGAACCCGTTGAGCCCTTCGATCGCAGCGATCATTTCCCAGTGGGTCGCGAGCCCTTCGCTGTTATAGCCGGTCGTCGAATAGGTGATGGTCGAGAAATAGATGGCTTGGTCAAATGATGGAAGCGCATCCAATAGGCGATAGACTACGGCATATGAGAAAATTTCGATGCCGTGCAGAACAAACAGCCCCAAAACGAGACCAAGGGTTACGGCAATGCCGCGGAACGACATCGGGTGAATATGTTCGGCCGCTTCCTCACGGGTTTCTAGCCGCAGCCATCGGCCGAGCAGAAAGATGCCGATCCCATGGATCAGCACAGTGAGCAGGATCATTCCCGTTCCAATGAGCAGTTCCGCCAGCATTCTGCGTCAATCGCCCCAGGGCGGCGGCGGTAGCGCCACGGATTTGGACAGATCGAATTCAACCCGGAAATGGCGTTCATCTGCCGATTTCGGGCGGCGCAGTTCGTAAGCGAAACGGGCTTCAGATTGGCCTGGGGGTGTAATTTCGACGGCCCATCTGTTCGTCACCGACTGATCCAGGCCGTTGGCGCGGAACGATGCTACCGATTCCGCGTCGACGGGGAACTCCTGCCGCTCCGCCGTTCCCTGGTTTTCCGTATCACCGCCATAGTTGGTCACTGCGTCCATGCTGCCATCTTCATGCCGATGTCGATGTTTCAGACGCAGGCCTCGGTCAGTGCGGGAAATCAACCAGGTTCGCGACCGGTTCCATTGGCCCCGATCCTCGGCAATATGAAAGGGAATCTCGATCTTGTTCTGATCGCATGAGGCGACGTGCATGATCATCGGCTTGCCCACCATTTCTGCATCGGCTTGCTGATCCGAAACCAATATGCCGGCATAGGCTTTGCCACAGAGTAAGCTGAGACGTTCAAAAAACAGATCTTGAGGGGAAGGTTCCGGCGCAGGATTCGGGGATGGGTCGCAGGCAATAAGCGGGATGCAGAGCAAAAACGCTGCCAAACTGGTCACTGTGCTTTTGTTCATTGCCACTGCTGCTACACAATTTCAGCCGACCGTGAAACTGTAGAAATTCATCTGTTTGCTTATTAACGAATAGGCTGCTATAGACGCTACAGCTAATAAATCGCGTTACGAAGAAATCTAGGTTTCGCAACCCCTAAGGTCGCATACTCTTTTTCCCATTTCTCGAAGTTGGCCAATCCCGTCCGGTTCTGCATTTCGCATGATCGGGCATAAATTAAGTTATGAATAGGAATAAGACTATGCCTACAGGCACCGTAAAATTTTTCAACACCGACAAGGGCTATGGTTTCATTGCTCCTGAAGATGGTGGCGATGACAGCTTCGTGCACATTACAGCAGTTCAGGCTGCCGGAATGCAGTCGCTCGAAAAAGAACAACGTCTGACATATGACGTCGAAACCGGAAATAACGGCAAGAAAGCCGCTGTAAACTTGCAGCAGGCTTAAGCCTACCGACTACGGAAAAGGGCGGGAGTGCGTGGCACTCCCGCCCTTTTTTTGTCTTCAATCTGTCAGCAACTAGCCCCAGTCGAACGAAACGTTCCCGCGATTATACAGGCCGGCGAGCAGCGCCACTACGGCGTCCGACTTTTGCCATTCCGGATTGATGACAAATTGGTCCTGGGCGCATAGCATTTCCGCTAGCGCAGCCGTTTCCTCCGCGCAGGGAAAGCATTCGCCATCGACAAATAGCAGCAACTTGTCTTCATCTTCTCGCACAAAAGAAAAGCGGCTGGCCGGATTGCGGAGCAGCGGGTGATCGGCGGTCAGCAACCCGCGAAGATGTTCTGTTTCAATCGGTTCCTCCGGACGCCAGTCCGTATCCGGGTATCGCGGGGTGCTGTTATATTCCCCGAACCATCGAGCAAAAGCCGCGCGGTCAGTCAGTTTCTCGGTCAACATGGCGTGAAGCCGGTCGATAGCGGTTTCGGGTATTTCTCCGGGATTTTCTTGGGCCGACAGATCAGGATCGCAATAGCGGTCATCATCAGTCATTTCCGGCAGCAGGTCATCGCACCAGTTGCCTATCAGTTCCTTGCGCGATGGCGATCGAAAGCCGATACTGTACGTCATGCAGTCCTTGCCCACAGCGACGCCATTATGGGCAACCCCAGGCGGAATATAGAGCATATCGCCAGGGTTCAGAAGCCACTCGTCCTCTGCTTCAAAATTGGCGAGCAACAGCAAGTCTTCATGCGAGCGGAGAGGGGTTTTGTCATCGCACATGCCGCCGATCTGCCATCGGCGTTGTCCGAGGCCCTGGACCAGAAAAACATCATAATGGTCAAAATGCGGTCCCACGCCGCCGCCATCGCTGGCGTAGCTGACCATCACGTCATCGATCCGCCAATTGGGAATGAAACGAAACGGCGCGATTAGCGCAGCCACAGCGGGAACATGATGATCAACCGCCTGCACCAGCAAGGTCCAGGGTAATTTGCCCAGTTCACCGAAGCGCGTTTCGGGCAACGGGCCATGCTCAGCATTCCAGTCGTCGCTGGACTGGGTGATCAGGCGCGATTCCACATGATCTTCGCAAGCGAGGCCAGCGAGTTCGTCGGGGGACAATGGATTGCGCCAGGCCTGCCAGGGATTTCGGATCAGCAGCGGCTTTTTCTGCCAATGATCGCGGAGGAAGGCGGCGCTATCGAAATTATTGAATTGCATTTGTCGGCGCTACACAATTTCGGTGCAGACCGGTAGCTTTACTGGAAAATGCTGAATAGCATACGCGGGACTTTGCAGCGATCGGTTTTGTTGCGTTGCCCATTCCGGTCTCCGCTGTCAAAGGGGGGCATGGCAAAACTTATTCTCTTCAACAAACCCTTTGGTGTGCTGCCGCAATTCACCGATCGCGGGAGCGAAACCAAGCGGGCGACGCTTTCAGACTTTATCGACTTGCCCGGAGTCTATCCGGCCGGCCGGCTCGATCGCGATAGCGAGGGACTGATGATGCTCACTGACGATGGCAAGGTGCAGGCGCGGATCGCCGATCCCAAATATAAGATGCCGAAAAGCTATCTTGTGCAGGTCGAAGGCGAACTCGGGGATGAGAGTCTCGCCATGCTGCGGCAGGGCGTCGAGTTGAAGGACGGCCTAACGAGACCGGCCGAGGTCGAACGCGTCGCCGATCCTGACCTGTGGCCGCGCGACCCGCCGATCCGGGTGCGCAAGAGCGTGCCGGATTGCTGGATCAGACTGACAATAAGAGAGGGCCGCAATCGGCAGGTCCGCCGGATGACGGCAGCTGTGGGGCATCCCACCTTGCGGCTGGTACGCTGGAGCGTTGGTGAATGGTCGCTGGAAGGACTGCAGCCAGGGGAATGGCGGGCCGTGGATTAAGCGATTGGCGCTAGTCTTGACTTTTGTTACACCCGGCCTGTTCTGACAAAGGCAATATCATGAAAAAGACGATCCGCTTCCTTCTTCTGATACTGGTTCTGCTGGGTGCGGCCTTTTTGATTTTCCGGACTCCCGACACCGATCGGGCGGCAATGATCACAAAATATTCAAATGAATCTTCCCGTTTTCTAGACGACGGTCAGGGCGGCAAGATTCATTATCGCGATGAAGGCAACAAGGATGGACCCGCCATCTTGTTGATCCACGGATCGAACAGTCTGCTCCAGACATGGGAGCCGTTGGTGGCCTTGCTGGGCGACAAATATCGCATGATTTCGCTGGATCTTTACGGACACGGCCTGACCGGGCCCAGCCCGACCGGCGCATATGATGCTGAAACCAATATTGCGTCGGCGGTCAAGGTGCTGGACGCAGTTGGTGTCGACAAGGCCTATTGGGTCGGTAATAGCCGAGGCGGATGGATCACTTGGCGTGCAGGACTGTCTGTGCCGGAGCGGACGTCAGGACTCGTCTTGATCGATGCCTCCGGGGCCCAGATCGAGCAAACCGGAACGCCCTATCTTGGTGCCAGACTGGCGCAGTCATGGATCGGACAGCTTTTATTGCCTGAAATTACGCCGCGCTTTCTGGTCAAATCATCCCTGGAAGACAGTTACGCACAGCCAGAGCGGCTGACCGATGAAATGGTCGATCGTTACTGGGAACTGCTGCGCTTTCCCGGCAACCGCCAGGCCACGCTCGACCGCGGCAAGACCGCCCGTGAACCGGAAAAATGGGGAGAAGTGACGACTCTGAAAATGCCGGTTCTGATACTCTGGGGGGAGCAGGATCAGGTTATCCCGTTGGCCCATGCCCGCGCTTTCGCAGCCGCGATACCACAAAGCACATTGATCACTTACACCGATGCCGGGCATCTGCCGATGGAGGAAACGCCGGAACAGGTTGCGCGGGACATCGATGCCTGGATTGAAAATGTAACCGCAGAGGTGGTTGCACCGAACCCGGGTTGATGCCTGATCCCGGCAAACCAACCCTAGCCGCGTCCACCGACCGCTTGGTCATCGTGTACAATGCCAATGCGGGATGGGCCGCGGCGCTGATGGATGCGGCACACAAGCTTCTCCGACCGGAAACCTATGAATGCAGTCTCTGCATGATCAGCTACGGGGCAGTATCGATGCGCAGGCCTTGGCGAAACTATCTAGATAGCCTGGCTATGGAAAAGCAATTCTATCACCGGCAGGATTTTGCCCGCGCCTACCCGGTGGACTTGTTCCCGATGGTAGACAGGCTGAAATTGCCGGCAATATTCATTGAGGCAGACGGAAAATTGCATGGCCTGCTCTCCAGCAAACAGTTGCACAGTTTGACCGATGTCGAAGCCCTGATCGCCGCACTCGATCTGGCGCTCAGCCGTTTCCGGAAATGACTGGCGGCAAGCTCCAGTCGATCGGAGCCAGTCCGTTCTGTTCCAGAAAAGCGTTCGCTTTGCTGAAATGCTTGCACCCAAAAAATCCGTTATAGGCCGATAGCGGCGAAGGGTGGGGGGCTTTCAGCACCAGATGCCGCCCACCCTGCTCGACGCTTTGCACAAAAGCCGCCTTTTTCTGGGCATAACTGCCCCACAGCAGAAAGACCACCGGTTCGGGCTTGGCTGCAATCAAGCGGATAATCGCATCGGTAAACTGCTCCCACCCCTTGCCGCGATGGGAGGTGGCATTGGCCATCTCGACCGTCAAAACGCTGTTCAGCAGCAGCACACCTTGCTGAGCCCAGTGCTCAAGGAAGCCGTGGTCAGGGCGTGACAGCCCCAGATCGCTTTCCAGCTCCTTGTAAATATTGACCAGCGACGGCGGCGGTCTGACACCGGGCTGCACGCTGAAACACAGCCCATGGGCCTGGCCCGGACCGTGATAAGGATCCTGGCCGAGGATTACGACGCGCACCTTGTTGAGGGGGGTGAGATCGAGCGCACGAAAATACTCTTCACCTCTGGGGAATATCTGCTTGCCCGCCGCTTTCTCCTGCAGCAAAAACTGCCGCAAGGCGGCCATATGTTTGCTGGCGAATTCGTCGGCTAGAGGCTTTTTCCAGCTGTCGTCAAGTTTTACGCGATCATTCATATGCCGCTGATAGCAAGACGAAATCGATCGGCAAAGCGTGATCAACCCCGCTTGCCAGTTTCGCCAAGGAAGATTACCGTCGCATCCAAGCGCCAAATAAAGCGCAATCGCAGAAGGAAAAACATCTTCCCATGACGGACACCCATATTCCCGTGATTTCCGCTACCGGCCTGTTTACGCCGGAAGACAGTATCAGCAATGCAGAACTGGTTGCCAGTTTCAACGCTTATGCCGATCTCACCAATCGCCAAAATGCCGAGGCGATTGCGGCGGGAGAAACATCAGAAATACCCCACAGTTCGGTAGAATTCATCGAGAAGGCATCGGGTATCAAGTCCCGCTTCGTGCTCTCCAAAGAGCCAATCCTCGATCCGCAGGTCATGTGTCCGCGCTTGCCGGAGCGGCCGAATGACGAAATCTCCATTCTCGCGGAAATCGGAGTGAAGGCCGCCTTGCAGGCGCTGGAACGGGCAGGGCGAAAGCCTGAGGATGTCGATGCTGTGCTCTGCGCCTGTTCCAATTTGCAACGCGCCTATCCGGCTATTGCAGTAGAGATACAGGACGCGCTGGGGATGCGGGACGGCTTTGCCTTTGACATGAATGTAGCGTGCTCCTCAGCGACCTTCGGCATCCAGACGGCAGCAGACTATATCCGCTCTGGCAGCGCCAGATCGGTGCTGGTGATCAATCCGGAAATCTGTTCCGGCCATCTCAACTGGCGCGACCGGGACAGCCATTTCATCTTCGGTGATGTGGCGACGGCAATCCTCATCGAAGCCAAGGATATTGCGCCCGCGCGACATTGGGAAATTATCGGCACGAAACTCAAGACACAATTTTCCAACAATATTCGCAACAATTTTGGTTTCCTCAACCGCACCCATCCGGAAAGCCGCGATGACAAGGACAAGCTGTTCGTCCAGGAGGGGCGCAAGGTGTTCAAGGAAGTGGTGCCGATGGTTGCGACCATGATCAGCGAGCAGATGGAACGCCTCGGTATCGCGGCAGAGACGCTGCGCCGCCTTTGGTTGCATCAGGCCAATGCCGGGATGAACCGCCTGATCGCGCAGCGCGTGCTTGGCCACGAAGCCAGCGATGATGAAAGTCCGACCGTGCTCGACACTTATGCAAATACATCTTCCGCTGGTTCAATCATCGCCTTTCACAAACATAGCGACGATCTGGCAGACGGGGATATCGGTCTGATCTGTTCCTTCGGTGCAGGTTATTCGGCCGGTACGGTGTTTGTCAGAAAGCATGGCTGATCCGCGCATCCGGTGTGGGATTGGTGGCTGGACCTTTGCGCCCTGGCGAGGAACCTTTTACCCCAACGGACTGCGACAGGCCGATGAACTGAAATATGCCGGCGAGCATCTCGGTGCGATCGAGATTAATGGCACCTATTACGGTACGCAAAAACCAGAGAGTTTTGCGAAGTGGCGTGATGCAGTGCCCGAGGGTTTCAAATTCACGGTCAAGGCATCGCGCTACTGCACCAACCGGAAGGATTTGCGCGAAGCCGGCGCGAGCATTGAAAAATTCGTCGGGCAGGGGCTGGTGGAACTGGGCGACAAGCTGGGGCCACTGTTTTGGCAGTTCATGCCGACCAAGAAATTCGATGCGACAGAATTTGAGGGCTTCCTCAAGATGCTGCCCGAAAAGATCGATGGAATGCCGCTCCGCCATGCGCTGGAAGTACGACATGAGAGTTTTCTCTGTTCGGAATTTATCGGACTGGCGC
This sequence comes from Sphingomonadales bacterium CG_4_10_14_3_um_filter_58_15, assembly GCA_002783865.1. Classification (GTDB taxonomy): domain Bacteria; phylum Pseudomonadota; class Alphaproteobacteria; order Sphingomonadales; family Sphingomonadaceae; genus Parasphingorhabdus. The sequence continues at coordinate 4,033 of PFJE01000170.1, read as the reverse complement.
GACAATATAACGCCGCAGTTGTTTGCAGCCATAGCGAGAAATATCCGCAGATATCCGACCAGACCGCCGATTTCTCCTATACCCGTCTGATGTGTTCGAGGGAGGATGTCGAGACCGGCTATTCCGATAGCCAATTGGACGCATGGGCGGCGACCGCGAAAGACTGGATGAACGGCAAGTCACCCGATGACATGGAGTATGTCAGTTCGCCAGCAACGCTTGCCTCAGCCCGCGATGTATATATGTTCGTGATCAGCGGCGCCAAGATAAGAGCGCCCGCAGCCGCGCAGGCGCTGATGAAGAGAATAGAAGACTAGGGGGATTTGCGATGACGATGACAGGCCGGTGCCTATGCGGCGCAGTAAGCTACGAGATTGAGGGCGATTTGCAGATGTGCGGCGTCTGTCATTGCAAAAACTGCCAGCGGCAGGCGGGTAGTTCCTATTCCGTGTTGTTCGCGGTAGCGGATGGTCAGATCAAGATCAGCGGCGATCTCACCACCTATGAAGACCATTCCGACAGCGGCAATGTTGTCTACCGCCATTTTTGCGGCACCTGTGGTTCACCGGTAAAAACCTCGTTACCAACACAGCCGAGCATGACCTATATCAAGGCTGGCACATTGGACGATACCAGCGTGCTTAACCCGCAAATTCATTTCTGGACGGACAGCAAACAGGATTGGGTGTCCGTCGACGACAATGTACCCCAAATCGCCGGGAACCCGACATGAGCTTCTCTCTCCGACTGCCGCTTTTTTCGCTGCTGGTTATCGGTGTTACTGCCTGCGACGCGAAGACAACAGAGGCTGAGCCACCCGCACAAGCTTCGGCAGCAGATCAATCTCCCGATTCAAAACCCGATAGCGCCACCGCCGCAGAAATCGTGATAGCGCTGGATGGCGAAGGATTGCGATTTGTCAATTCAGAGACCGGCAGCACGCGGCTGCTGGCATTTGGCAGGGACAGAGATGCGGTGGAGACCGCGATCGCGGCGCAACTGGGAGCGGTCGAAGGACGCTCATCTAATGAGGAATGCGGTGCCGGTCCGATCGATTTTAGCAACTATGGCGATTTTACCGCCAATTTTCAGGATGGCGATTTCGTTGGATGGTCCCTGAGTGGCGGCGATAAGAATGCGGCACTGACGACCATCAGCGGTGTCGGCATCGGCACGAAGCGAAGCGAAATGGCAAAATCGGTGACGTTTGAGATGTACGATGAGAGTACCATCGGCACCGAATTCCACACCGGTGGGGACGAGGCTGGCGGGTTTTCAGGGCTCTTGGACAGCGATACGCCGGATGCCAAAATTACCGACTTGTGGGCCGGCACCAACTGTATCTTCCGCTAGCCGGGCTATATGGGTCAGCCGTTCAGGGATCGGCCCCGTTCGATAACGGCCAGCCGTCTCTGTTCGACTTCTTCCGCCGTCACATTAGCATTCCAGGTGTCGGTGGTCTGCTTCTCCAGTGCCATCGCATCCCTGAAGTTGCGGTTATAGCCGTCGAAGATCAACTGTTTGTAAGCTTTCAGAAATTCGGGATCGATACTGGCCATATCATGGGCCAAGGCACGGGCCTTAAGCATCAACTCATCCGGGGCATAGACATGGTTGACCAGACCCCAGTCGCAGGCGGTCTGTGCGTCGAGAAACTGCCCGGTGAAGCTAAGCTCGCAAGCGCGGGACAGGCCGATGAAGCGCGACAGCTTCTGCGACAGGCCCCATCCGGGAATGATGCCAACGCGAGCGTGGGTGTCGGCGAAGCGGGCATTGGTCGAAGCGATCCGGACATCGCAGGCCAACGCCAATTCGAAGCCACCGGTGATGGCAACGCCATTTATGGCACCGATGACGGGCACGTCGAGTGATTCCAGTGCCCGGCAGGGATTGCGGGCGGGGTTCTGGTCGGTCGCTGCACCTAGCCCCTGTTCCCCCAGTTCCTTGAGATCCAGGCCTGCCGTAAACGCCCGTTCGCCAGCGCCGGTGACGATGACCGCACGTATATCATCGTCTTGGGAAATATCCTGACAGGCTGCAAACAGCTCGCCTCTCAGTGCATGGGACAGGGCATTCATTGCGTCCGGACGATTGAGCGTGATCGTGGCGATTGCATCCGATTTGTCCACCAGTATCAAAGCCATCAGTCGTCATCTCCCTCTTCATATTTTGCGGCAATTTGCGCTCCCATCGCTGCCGTCATCGCAAAACATTTCTCGGGATCACTTTGCCGCAATGCCGCGATATTCAATTCAATTCCTTCGGCGATGATGAGCTCGGGAACATTGCTGCTTACGGCTTCCAGAATCTGCCGCGCACATTCTGCTGGCTCCATGCCGTTGTCGATGACTGGATCGGACTTCCCCCGGCGCTCACCCTCTTTGGTCAAGGCGTTGCGCGAGACATTCGTCCGGATCGATCCCGGCAAGATATTGGTGACATGAATATTGTGCAGACTTTCCGTCTCGGCGCGCAGGGCGTCCATATAGCCGATGAGGCCGTGCTTGGCGGCGCAATAGGCGGTGCGCAAAGGCACGCCGACGCGACCGGCGACGGAGCTTATTCCAACGATATGGCCGCCGCCCGCCGCGATCATATGCGGCAGCAACAGCTGGGTCAGCCAGATCGGGGCGAGCAGATCGACATTGATGATCTTGTGATGCACATCCGGATGGGTGTCGAGCGCCAGGCTGCGCTGGCTGATACCCGCATTGTTGACAAGAATGTCGACTTTGCCTTTCCAGCTATGCGCTGCTTCAATCGTTGCGGGCAACGCATCATAGTCGGTCGTTTCAAAGGGCAGGACCAAAGTTTCAGTCTCGAGCGCAGCGGCAACGCTCTCGAGCGCATCCGTTCGCCGACCCGACAGGATGATATGGGCACCTTCGGCGGCAAAGGCCTTCGCGAGCGCTTCCCCGATCCCGGATGACGCTCCGGTAATCCAGACAATTTTCCCGGTAAATCTCATAATTCCGTCCTCTGTTCGGCTGCTTTGGATTGCTTCCATCCGACATAGCATAGCCCCAGCATGATGATGTTGCCTGCTGCGTCGATCAGTCCGATGCTGGTGAATACTGGGTCATGAAAGGTGAAATAATAGTTGAACGCGAAAAACGGCAGCAGAGCAATGCCGTAGACCAGAAAGGTCAGCGCGGTAAAACGGGAGAAGGCGGCGAACAGACCCGACAATAGCGCCTGGGCGCCGAAGCAGGCTATTGTGAATGGCAATATGCGGCCTTCTGCGCGATATTCCGGCAGCAATACGACGTCGATAACATGCTGAGGAAAAATGGCTGCCCAACCACCGAGGACGAAGAACACCAGCGCAATGAAAAACTGAATATGCTTCGGTGTCATTCGACCGCTGCCGGTTAAGCGGTCTTGCTCATTTTCGGTGCATCATCGCCCAGATCTTCGAACCAGGCTTCTACGTCACCGTTGAGCTTGATCAGCAAGGGATTTCCCTTGCGGTCCATGGTCTTGCCGGCCTGGACCTTCACCCATCCTTCAGACACGGAATATTCTTCGATATTATGTTTGCGGGCACCGCGAAAATTGATGCCGATGCCGCGCATCAGCAAGTCCCCACCATAATGCGGGCTGCGGGGGTTGATAGCGAGGCGATCGGGTGGGATATCCTGATCGGATTTCTCGTTCGTCACCGCGTCGGATTTATCGTCAGTCATTCATCAGGTCTTTCGAAGAAAAGGAATTGCCGGTGCAATGCCACAACCGCCCGGATATTCCAAGCGATCCTGAGAGCAGATTTACGGAAGTCTTCTTGATCATCAGGTGATCCCTCAGTTCACTTTGAGTTCAGCGCTCGGTGCATAAGCAGGCGCTGGTTTTGATATTTTGAATACAATGCTCTGAAATTAGGCATTTTGCCAAAAATTTGGATTGCGTTCGAAAATAGGGATCGAAATCAGCCCCCTAACGCGCGGTAATGTGTGACGTAAATATCACGTTGATATGTTTCTATTCAATCAATGGAACAGAATCGGTGCCCGTGCGCTTGGTAGGACTAGTTGTT
>PFJE01000167.1:4433-24564 GCA_002783865.1 Sphingomonadales bacterium CG_4_10_14_3_um_filter_58_15 | reverse complement strand
CCTGACCGGATCATCCTCGGCGAAATTCGTGGCGCGGAATGTTTCGATCTTCTCGCCGCCATGAACACCGGCCATGACGGCTCGATGTGTACGCTTCACGCCAACAGCCCGCGCGAGTGTCTCGGCCGTATGGAAAACATGATCCTGATGGGTGACATCAAGATTCCAAAGGAAGCCATTTCCCGCCAGATCGCGGAATCGGTCGACCTGATCGTACAGGTGAAGCGTCTTCGCGATGGTTCACGTCGCACCACCAACATCACCGAGGTGATCGGCATGGAGGGCGATGTGATCGTCACCCAGGAACTGTTCAAATATCAGTATCTCGACGAGGATGCCGACGGCAAGATCATCGGCGAATATGTATCTGCCGGCCTGCGCCCCTACACCCTCGAAAAAGCGCGCCAATATGGGTTTGACCAGCCATTGCTGGAAGCCTGCCTGTAAACACGCTCTTATCCGGTTGAGATAATGCCCAGACCGAAGGCTATCGATATGCCAAAGGTCAACAGGGCCAACGCAGTGACGGTAGACCAGGGCATGAAGCCGACATCATCAATATCCCGGCGATTATTGCGCCGGCGGTTGCCGATCTCTGAGATCACGGCAATTGTGCCGGACAAACCGCACAGCAGCATCCACAGCGGCGGCATGTAAAATTAGCCCTTGTCCAGCATGGCGATGATACCGGAAAAATCCTTGCCGCCCTGCCCTTGTGCTTCAGCATATTGCGCGTAGAGCTTCGCGGCCGCCGCACCCATGGGCACATCTGCTCCGACGCTGCTTGCGGCTTCCATCGCCAGACGGAGGTCTTTCAGCATCAAGGCCGCCGCAAACCCCCCTTCATAGCCATTGTCTGCCGGGCTTTGCGGGCCGACGCCGGGAACGGGACAATAGCTTGTCATCGACCAGTTCTGACCAGATGCCTTGGACGAAATATCGTAAAAATTCTGCAGGTCGAGCCCAAGCTTTTCTGCCATCTTGAACGTTTCACAAGTTGCGATCATCGACGCACCGAGCAGCATATTGTTGCAGATTTTCGCCGCCTGCCCCGCGCCATTGCCACCGGCGTGAATAACCGCCTTGCCCATGTCGGACAGGATCGGCTCCGCGCGCTTGAAGCCTGCTTCACTGCCGCCGACCATGAAGGTCAGCGTGCCGCCATTGGCCGCCGCAATGCCGCCGGATACCGGAGCATCAACGGGGACGAGGCCCTTGGCTTCGGCCATGGTCGCTACATCGCGCGCGCTGTCGACGTCGATCGTCGAGCAATCGATCACCAGTGTGCCGGGATTGGCATTGATGACGATTTCATATTCATAGACCTTGCGGACATGGGTGCCGGCCGGCAGCATGGTCACCACGGCTTCCATATCCTGCACGGCTTGGGCCGCGTCGCTGACCGGATGACAGCCCGCCTCGCCCGCGCGGGCCAAGGCTTCGCCGGACAGGTCAAAGGCATGCACCTCATGTCCTGCTTTCGCGAGGTTCGCGGCCATGCCGCCGCCCATATTGCCGAGGCCGATAAATCCGATTTTCATTGTGTCTTTCCCATTAAACAAAGAGCAAAATAAGGCCCAGAAAAATCATTATCGGGCCAAATATCAAACAAAGAATCGGCTGCACATAAGCCATAGCACGATCCCATCTATTGTGCGGAAGCGGTGCTTCGTCGCTCATCTTTAACAACGCCGCTTCCACCAGACTAATCCGTTCTTCCCGCCGATGTATCCAGCCGGTAAAACCGAACCAGACAAACAAAAATCCAAAGCCAAGCAGTCCGATGGCTTTCAGGATTACCGCCCCTTCCATTGGCCTTCGCGTTTCTCGATAAAGGCAGCCATGCCCTCTTTCTTGTCCTCGGTCGCGGTGAGGATCTGGAACAGGCGGCGTTCGTGCACCAGCCCCTGCTCGAGATTATTCTCGAACGCCGAATTGACCATTTCCTTGTTCACCTGTGCAGCCATCGGCGGCATCGAGGCGACGAGTGCGGCTGATTTCATGGCTTCGTCGAGCAGATCGTCATGCGGTACTACCCGGGCAACCAGGCCGGACCGCTCGGCCTCTTCGGCATCCATCATCCGGCCGGTCAGGCACATTTCCATCGCCTTGGCCTTGCCGATCGCGCGGGTCAGCCGCTGCGAGCCGCCCATGCCGGGAGCTACGCCCAGCTTGATTTCGGGCTGTCCGAATTTCGCCTTGTCGCTGGCGATGATATAATCCGCCATCATCGCCAGTTCACAGCCGCCGCCCAGCGAGAAGCCGTTGACCGCGGCGATCCACGGCTTGCGGGTCGCCTTGACGATATGGCTGGTCCATTTGGCGAAAAAATCCTCGAGATAGAAATCGGCGGCGGATTTCTCGTACATTTCCTTGATATCGGCGCCGGCGGCGAAGGCCTTGTCACCGGAACCGGTCAGCACGGCGCAATTTTGCGTGTCGTCCGCCTGGAAGGCGGCGAAAGCCTCGATCAGTTCGTCGAGCACCTGGCTGTTCAGCGCGTTCAGCGCTTTCGGCCGGTTGAGCGTGATCAGGGTGACTGCACCCTTTTTCTCGGTCAGGATGGTTTCATAAGTCATAGCGGTTTCCATTCTTCCTTGGCCGGCAACGGCGCGAAAATATTGTCGATCCATTCGGTGGTGACCTCCTCCGGCGTCGGCGGATTCCATTTTGGATCATTATCCTTGTCGACAATCAGGGCTCGCACGCCCTCGAGGAAATCGTGCATCACCAGCACATGATAGCCGATGCGATATTCATTGCGCATTTCATCGGCGAAACTCTCCATCGCCGCGCCTTCCTTGAGCTGACGCAGTGCCACCTTGCAGGTCTGCGGGCTTTTGGTACCGAGCGTATCCCGCTCTTTCGCAGCCCAGTCGCTCTCATCGGCTTCCAGCGCTGCCAATATGTCTTCATAGCGGTCCGAGGCAAAAAACCTGTCGATCTTGTCGAGATTCCTGGTGATCCGCGCTTCCGGGATATTGCCGGAAAGCTGGCCCAAGATACCCTCGATCCGGTCGGGTTTTTCCGAAATCCGCTGCTTGGCTTCTTCCAGAACCGACGATTCCAGATAATGGGTGGCGATACCCACTTCCCTGCATTCGGCGCCATCAAGACGTGCGCCGGTCAGCGCGAGAAACTGGCCCAGCCGGCCCTCGAGCCGGGACAGATACCAGCCGCCGCCGACATCGGGAAACAGACCGATACCGGTTTCCGGCATGGCAAAGCGGGTATATTCGGTCGCCACACGATATTTCGCGGGTTGCGAAATACCGACGCCGCCGCCCATGGTGATGCCGTTCATGAAGGCGACCACCGGCTTGGGATATTCAAACAACAGATGGTTGAGCTGATATTCCTTGTAGAAAAACTCGCGCCCCTCCTTGCCGTCGGTCATGCCGGACTCGCGCAGCATCGCGATATCACCGCCGGCGCAAAAGCCGCGGCCCTCGCTGTGGTCGATGATCACCGCTTCGACTTCGTCATCGGCGCGCCACGCGAGCAGCGCGTCGATCATCCCCAGACACATGTCGAGGTTGAGCGAATGGATGACCTTGGGGCGGTTCAGGCTGATATGGCCGACCCGCCCGGTTTTTCTGATGATAAGATCTTCTGTCATATATTCCCTATTGGCGGAGCAGTTCCCGCGATATGATCATGCGCATGACCTGATTGGTTCCCTCCAATATGCTGTGCACCCTGAGATCGCGCCAGAAGCGCTCGATCGGATAGTCCTGCAAATAGCCGTAGCCGCCAAAAAGTTGCAACGCGTCGTTGACGATCTTGCTGCCATTGTCGGTGGCCAGACGCTTTGCCATGGCGGCAAATTTGGTCTTGTCGGGCGCGCCTTCGGTCACTTTGGCAGCGGCGAGATAGAGCAAGGCCCGCGAGGCCTCCAGATCGGTTGCCATATCGGCGAGCATGAACTGTGTGTTCTGGAAATCGCTGATCGCCTTGCCGAACTGCTTGCGTTCCTTGGTGTAATTGACCGCTTCGTCAAGGCAGCGCTGCGCGCCGCCGAGCGAGCAGGCGCCGATATTCAGGCGCCCGCCGTCCAGACCGGCCATGGCGATGCGAAAGCCCTCGCCTTCGTCACCGACGCGGTTTTCTGCCGGTACCCGGACATTGTCGAAATTGACCTGGGCGGTGGGCTGCGAATGCCAGCCGAGCTTCTTCTCGTTTGCGCCAAAGCTGACGCCTTCCATGTCCTTCTCGATGACCAGACAGGTCACCCCTTTGGCCCCGTCATCGGAGGTACGCGTCATGGTCACGTAAATCTCGTTCTCGCCGCCGCCGGAGATGAACTGCTTGGAACCGTTGACGATATAGTCATCGCCGTCACGGACCGCCTTGGTCTTCAGCGAGGCGGCGTCCGATCCGGCACCGGCTTCGGTCAGGCAATAGCTGGAGATTTTATCCATCGGCACCAGCGCAGGAAGATATTTGTCCTTCACCGCCTGCGATCCGAACGTATCGATCATCCAGGACGCCATGTTGTGAATCGAGATGAAGGCGCTGGTCGAGGGACAGCCGTAAGCCATGGCTTCCATGATGATCGCCGACTCAAGCCGTCCCAAGCCAATGCCGCCGGATTCCTCGGACACATAAATGCCGCCGAAGCCCAGTTCCGCTGCCTGCCTGATCGTGTCGCGCGGGAAGATGTGCTTCTCGTCCCACTCGGCCGCGAACGGCGTGATTGCATCGGCGGTGAATTTCTGGGCCATTTCCTGAATGGCAAGCTGGTCTTCGGTCAGAGAAAACTGGGTCATATCTATTTCTTGTTCTTCGCTATTTGCATGGCGGTTGATTCGACGCCCCGCATTACCCGCAAGATATTGCCGCGTGCAATCTTTGCGAGATCGGCGGCGCTATAGCCGCGCCTTGCCAGTTCCGCAAATAGCACCGGATAAGTCGAAACGTCGCCGAGATCGTCCGGTGTGGAGGTGATACCGTCATAGTCGCCGCCAAGACCGATATGATCGATCCCGGCCACGGAACGGATATGATCAATATGATCGGCGATGTCTTCCGCGGTCACCGGCGGTGCGGGATGCGCGTCACGCCAGTTCGCGACATGGGCTTCCCGCGCGGCCTTATCGCCCGGATACAAAGCCGCTGCTCGGGCTTCTTCGGCTTTTTGGGCGGCGTCCCAGTCCCGGTTGCCGGCGCTGACGTAGGAGGGTACGAACGTGACCATCACGACGCCACCATTGGTGGGTAACCGCTTCAGAATGGCGTCGGGTACATTGCGGGGGTGTTTGGTTACGCCATCAGCAGAGCTGTGACTGAATATCACCGGTGCCCTGGTCGTATCGAGGGCGTCACTCATGGTCGCCTCTGAAACATGGCTGAGATCAACGATCATGCCGAGCCGGTTCATTTCCTGCACCACCGATAGGCCAAATTCGGACAGGCCATCGCTCTTTGGCGCATCTGTTGCGCTGTCCGCCCAGTCGAGCGTTTTCCAGTGGGTGAGCGTCATATAGCGCGCGCCGAGCGCATAGGTCTGACGCAGCACGGCGAGCGAATTGCCGATCGAATGGCCGCCTTCCATGCCGATCAGCGACGCGATGCGGCCCTTATTCTGGGCAGCCTCAACATCCGCTGCGGTAAGCGCCAGTTGCAGATCGTCCGGATATTGTTCGACCAGACGATGGACAATATCAATCTGCTCGATCACCCGCTGGACCGCTTCGAACTGCGGTAGTTCCGGGTCAATCCAGACCGACCAGAATTGACCGCCAACCCCGCCCTTGCGGAGCCGGGCAATATCGGTGTGCATCGGTTTGGAGCCGGTTCCCATGGTCGGGACGGTGTTGCGGAAATCAAACTTGCTGAAATCGCTATCGAATCGCTCGGCAATCTGCTCCGGGGAGTCATTATGGCCGTCGATGACCGGATTTTTGGCGAGCACGGTTTGCGCGACTTGCTCCGGCGTTTGCGCCGATGCCGAAGATACACCCATGGCGGCTAGAGCCAGCACCAGGCTGCGAATGATATTGATGTTTTTCATAGGTCAGGGTCTAGTCGCGCAGGACCCGCTCGGCAAATAGCTTTTTTGCTACTTTCTGATCATTGCGTCGGTACCAGCGGTTGCCGATATGACGCTCCGCTGCCAGCATCTGGGTGCGGGTCCCGTCAGCAAAGTCGACATCCGGCTCCATATTGGCGATCGGATCGCGATAGGCCTCATCTGCGGTGACGATCGTCCATCCATCGGCCTTGAGCGCGGCCGCCAGATCATCGACAAACATCGCAGCGAGGTCGGTTTCATGCAGCAGGATCATCTGCACCGGCGCCCTGCCCAAAGTGCGCCGCGCCAGATCGTCGGAGAAATTGGCGGACTGGACATAGGATTCGACATAGAGGTCGCGGAGCGCATTCCAATCCATCACCTTGCTCGATTCGGCGGCCGCAATGGCCTGATCTTCCATATACCAGTCGGATGCATCGACCGTGGCATAGGCGTTCATCAAACCGCGCTGTTTCAGACCAGCCCGCACGGCATCGCGCTTGACCCTGTCCTTTTGCCCCTCGTCCAGGAAGGGGAAGCGAAACCAGGGGCGATAATGGGGCTTGTCTTTCAGCCAGGCTTCTGCGGCATCTATATCGGAAAGGAATTTTTCTGCGGATACGGCGGACAGCTTGAGATGATGGGCGGTATGATTGGCCACCAGATGACCGGCCTTAGTATAGGCCGCGATATCGGCAGCGTCAGTGTCGGTGGACGTAATCCGTCCGGGATTTATGAAGAAGACCGCCTGTTCGATGCCTGCGGTTTTCAGCGCCTCTATCAACAGTCTCGGTCGCTCGTCCGGCTCGAGAAAGGCACCCTTGCCGCGAGGGGCATCGTCGAAACTGAAGGCGATACGCTTGTCGGATACCGTGACCGAAGCCGGTGCTGCTACCATCTCGGTGGCGCCATGGTCCGGACGCCAGGAGGCGAACAGGATGATCGCCAGCAAAACGGATGGCAGGAGCAGTCGTGGCGAGAGCGCTAGCAACGCCGCACCGGATTCAGGATTGAGCAGGCATCCATGGCTTCCATGTCCGCCCGAAATGCCAGAATATCCAGCATTTCGGGACGCATGTCCTGTTTTGAAACTTTACCGGCGCCGAGCCTTACCTGCCTTCTATCCCATGGTTGGAATGACGAACGCATCCTTGTTGCCGCCATCGGCGGTGCCATCGGGCCAGCGCTGGGTGATGGTCTTGATCTTGGTCCAGAATTTCACGCCTTCCATGCCGTGCTGGTTGGTGTCGCCAAAGGCGCTGCGCTTCCAGCCGCCAAAGCTGTGATAGGCGACCGGGACCGGGATCGGCACGTTGATGCCGACCATGCCGACCTGCACGCGGTTGGCGAACTCGCGGGCGGCGTGGCCGTTGCGGGTGAAGATGGCGACGCCATTGCCATATTGATGCTGACTGGGCAGCTTGAGCGCTTCCTCGAAATTCTTCGCACGGACGATTTGCAGCACGGGGCCGAAAATCTCTTCCTTGTAGCTTTCCATATCGGTCGTGACATGGTCGAACAGGGATGGTCCGATAAAGCAGCCGTCCTCGTGGCCCTGTAGCGAGAAGCCGCGGCCATCGACGACCAGTTCAGCGCCTTCGTCGACGCCGGTCTGGATCCAGCCCTCGACCCGTGCTTTTTGCGCCGGATTGACCATTGGTCCGTAATGCGCCTCTTCATCGGTGGAGATGCCGACGCGCAGCGCCGCCATCGCCGGGATCATTTTTTCGCGCAGACGTTCCGCCGTATCTTCGCCAACGGGGACGACAACCGGCAGCGCCATGCAGCGTTCGCCAGCCGAACCGAAGGCGGCGCCGGACAGGTCATTGACCACCTGATCCATATCCGCATCGGGCATCACGATACCGTGATTCTTCGCGCCGCCCATCGCCTGCACCCGCTTGCCGGCGGCAACGCCGCGCTGGTAAACATAATGGGCAATGTCTGAGGAGCCGACGAAGCTGATGCCGCCGATTTCCGGATGGTCGAGAATCGCATCGACCATTTCCTTGTCGCCCTGCACGCACTGCAGGATGCCGGCTGGCAGGCCCGCTTCATGCATCAGTTCAACCAGCCGCACCGGTACCGAAGGATCGCGTTCGGACGGCTTGAGGATGAAGGCATTGCCGGTCGCGATTGCCGGGCCGAACATCCACATCGGGATCATCGCCGGGAAATTGAACGGGGTGATACCGGCGCCGATGCCGATCGGCTGACGCATCGAATAGACGTCGATGCCCGGGCCTGCGCCTTGCGTATATTCGCCCTTCAGGACATGCGGAATGCCGCAGCAGAATTCGATCACTTCCAGACCGCGCTGCACATCGCCCTTGGAATCGGCGATCACCTTGCCATGTTCGATTGACAGCAGATGCGCCAGCTCGTCGATATGGGCTTCGACCAGTTCCTTGAACTTGAACATCACCCGGGCGCGGCGCTGCGGGTTGGTGGCGGCCCATTCGGGCTGCGCAGCGAGCGCCGCCTGCACGGCGGTTTCGAGCACGGCAGCATCGCCGAGATCGACCTTGCCCTGAATGCCGCCATTATTGGGATCGAAAATATCGCTCTGGCGAGCCGCTGCTGCGGTCCCTCCGGAGGCCAAGACATGGGTGACGGTGCGCATTGAAAGACTCCTGATTGCTTTTGCGGGCTATATGCTATTTACCGCAGCGATGCACAACAGTTGTTGCCCTATCTTTTATGGCCATATCGCGTGAGCGATAACGGTGCCGCCGGACAGAACCGACCGATGGCCGGGATTCTCACAAGGCTGGGGGCAATGCTCTCGCTGGGCATCATGTTTGCCTTTGTCAAACTCGCCGGTCAGCATGGCGTGCATCTGACCGAAAGCCTGTTCTACCGACAGCTGACCGCAATGCCACTGATCTGCTTGCTGATCTGGCGCAGCCAGAAAGGCTGGCCATCAATTGTCTCGAATCAGCATCGCCTGCACATGCTGCGGTCGCTGCTCGGCATCGTCGCGATGGGCCTCAATTTCTGGGCGATGACCCTGCTGCCGCTTGCCGATGCGACGACAATCAGCTTCACCGTGCCGATCTTTGCGACTCTGTTTGCCGCATTGATCCTGCGCGAACAGGTCGGTATCCGGCGCTGGTCGGCAATCCTGATCGGCTTTGTCGGGGTGCTGATCGTGGTCCGGCCCGGCGGCACGCTGATCCCCGCTTTCGGCGCAGCGGTCGCGCTGACCGGCGCGCTGGTCACGGCGGGGGTCACGCTGGTGATCCGCATGCTCGGCCGCACCGAAGCCAGCATTGTCACGATCTTCTGGTTCTCCGTCTACACCCTGCCCGCGCTGACGATTTTCGCTTTCATCTATGGCGGCGGTCATGATGCGCAGACCTGGGGCTTCCTGCTCGGCATCGGTGTTTTCGGCGCGATCGGCCAGCTGTGCATCACCCAGTCGCTGCGCTATGCACCGGTGTCGACGATCGTGCCGATGGATTATAGCGCGCTGATCTGGGCCACTTTGTTCGGCATCCTGATCTTCGGCCAATATCCCGGCCTGTCAATCTGGATCGGGGCGCCGATCATCATCGGGTCCGGCCTGTTCATCGCCTGGCGCGAGCATGTCCGGGCGGGAAAGCAGACGATTGCGAGAGCGATCGAGAGCGTTTGATCTGCCGCTCCCGCAAGGCGTCTCGACTTCGCTCGAAGCGAACGGAGCCGACCGGGGCACTCCCAAAGTTCGTCAAAGTTCGGGCCAATGACGCATTTGGCAAGTCGGTCGTGCGGCCTGTTAAACTCACACAATGAAACTATTTAACAGAGACTTATGGGACTTATTTCATATTTTATGTCTTGTCCAGAGGCCAACAAAGGAAAGTCATCCGTCCTGCGTCTGTCGAATGATCGGTGTGGGCGCGAGTTGCGAGCGCGCCTGTGTGCCTCGCCTCATGGTCCGATCGGCGGCTGACCGTTCAAACGGTATTGCACGAGATGGACTCCCGCCTGCGCGGGAGCACAGTAAAACCAAAAACTATACGCCAAAGGCCCGTTTTATTTTCTGTAACCTTTGCCCCAAAGCCATGAATTTTCGGCTTTTTCCGGCAGTCAACATCGCGCCGAGTGTAATCTTCCGGCCAGATGCATCTTTCGGCACGGTTGATGCGCATGGGCGGGCAGTAACGCTGTTGTCTTGTCCAATTTGTCAAAGAGCCGTTTGAAGAATAATATATTGAGCTGGTGTAGGAAAGAATTTTGATCTGGCGAGGGGATGAATTGGCCGAACCGAATATTCAGCTGCCGCCCCAAGAATGGCAGCCGGCTGTCGCAAGATAGGGTGGCGAAACAGAGTTTGACCTTGTTGCGGAAAGAAGACAGCCAAGACCCTGCCCCTGATTATCTTACCATCATGGTGGTCGAGCCAATATATCGTTCAAAATTTATTTTGGCTTAACTCGCAGCGCCTATGACCGTAATTCTCGAAGGGATTGTGCAAAGCGGGGTAGAGTTAATGGTGTTCGAGGCGGCAAGCAAACATCACAGTGAATCCCGCGTGCCAACCGAAGGGGTGGGCGACCTTTCGTACAACAAAATCACCAAACGGTTGTTGCAACTTCAAGTACAATTTTCGGCTTGGGCGGCAAGCACCACCCCAGCTATCGCAGGGTCATTGTAAGCGATGATGACCTCGGATGAAATCAAGCAGATGCTGGACGCGCTGCCGCTTCCCGTGTTCGCGAAGGCTGCTGACCATAGCTGGATTTACGGCAACCAGGCGTTCACCGATCTGATCGGTCTGGACGACTTCATTGGCCGGGACGACACCAGCCTGTTTGACGAAGAACAGGTCGATATCTTCTGGCGCGAAGACAATCGCGTCTTCAGTGGTCAGCCGAGCACGAGCTTCGAAGAAATTGGTGAAGGCACATTCGCACTCACGCGAAAATTTCCGATAACTTTGGAAGATGGAAAGCCCGGTCTTATCGGTATGATTATCGAAGCGGTGGCCAGCCCGGAAGAACTCCGGAAAACACGATCAGACTACAAGACCGCTCAGGAACAGAATAATCTCCTGATCTCTCAGTTGCAGAGCGAGGCAGACGTCCACGCAAAGCATTACGAAAAACGTTTGCAGGATCTTGAGCGTGAACGTGAGACTGCCCAGAGCCTTGCCCAGACCGATCCGCTGACAAAAGTTGGCAATCGCCTCGGCTTCCAGGCCGATCTGCAGTCACTTTCCAAGCGCTATGACGAGATGTCCGGCTCCTTCACGCTTGCCTATATCGACCTCGACAATTTCAAGCATATAAACGACACGTTCGGACACCGGATGGGTGATCGGCTGCTTTGCCAAGTGGCGGAAAGGTTGATATCTGTCGACGCTATTTTCTCCGTTTCCCGGCTTGGGGGCGATGAGTTTGCCGTGTTGCTGGACTGCACCGACCAGTCGACACAGCAGGTAGAGGAAGAGGTTCAGAGGATCGCTGACTTTGCCTTCCGGCCCGTCACTGAATTCAAGCGAGCAGTAAAAGCATCGGGCTCGCTAGGCTTTACAAGATATCCGTTCGACACCAAGAATCTGAGCGAATTGAAACATTATGCCGATCTTGCCCTGATGAAGGCCAAGAATGCCGGCAAGGGGCGCGTTCGAAAATTCGAGACTTCTTACTATTTGGATGACTTGCGGTTGCGACAGCTTGAAGCGGGTTTGAGAAAGGCCATAAAGCAACACAGAATATCCACGGTATACCAGCCAATCTGTGATGCACATAAAGGAAGAATCCGGGGCGTAGAAGTTCTGGCCCGATGGACGCATCCGGAACTGGGCTCCATCGCGCCCGACGAATTCATTTTCATTGCCGGACGATTGGGCCTGCTGGTGCATATGGACCAAATTGTACTGAGGCGGGCATGCAATGAACTGGCCGAATTCCTCGAAAGCGGGAGTATCGAATATTTCTCGGTCAATGCGAGTCCCAGCGATGTCGCTTCGCTTGGCTATGCAAAAAACTTCCTCAGCATACTCGGCGAATTCGAAATCGATCCCAGCGCGGTCCTGATCGAGATTATCGAGACTGAGGTCATGGAAAAGTCGCAAACCGCGCGTGACAACCTTGCAGAATTGAGCGCTGCGGGGATAAAAATTGCACTGGACGACTTCGGCAGCGGTTATGCGAATTACCGGACCTTGCTCGACCTTCCCGTGAATGTCCTGAAAGTTGATCGCTCGCTGATCAACACGATCAACGACAAGCCGCACCTGATCGATTTCCTCGTTTCTATCCTCCATATGGCCCAAGCTCTTGGCGCCAGCACGGTATGCGAAGGCATAGAAACCGAAGAGGAGAAGATATTGGCCCGGACGCTTGGATTTGATGCGTTGCAGGGGTTTCTGATCAGCCGACCGATCAGCGTTGACGACCTGAGGGAAGTGATCCAGCCGCAAGCGGAGACGCCGGCATCGATCGAGCGGCGGCGTGCATGATGGGTGGCTGGCTGCGCGATCCCCAAATTCAACGCCCCCCTTGTGCTGGCTATAAGCCAAAACTAATCCACCACCTTCACCTTCACCCACACCGCCATCCCGATAATGAACGACTTCTCGGGCTATCCCCGCCGCTGGGGCCGTTGTCCCTTTGCCATTCTGGTCGATGACTGCGTCTCCCTGATCTCCTTGTGCTGGGTCCGGAGGATACCGAATTTCTTGTATTTTGCCCCGCCCAAATAGCGTCAGGCGTGACCTCTCGGTCTATCGGCAGGATTCTGTTTCGATTGTTAAAGAATCTGGCTTTCACGAGGCGAAGAACCGGTCGAGAGCATTTGGAATTGATGTTGGTGCAAGAAAGCGAATTCGCTGACCCAACGACCCGGCCCGCCCGATATGGGCTCAGGAGACAGCCACCGCATGCGCGTCCGGCTATCCAGTACCGGATCGGAACTTTTCCTGTTTTGGTCCGTTAATTTTATATCATCGCAGCAAACATGAGGAGAATGAATCATGGCAGACGATATCAAAGAACCGCGGTCCCGATATGGCTGGGCCTGGGCAATCATAACGATCGGGATGTTTCTCGGTCTGGTTTTCTGGGTTTTCAATCTCGGCGACGAGTTGAGCGACACGCCTCCGACGGTTGAGGAGCAGATGACTTCGGAACTGGCAAATCCACAGGTCATCACGATCGATATCACGCCGGACCCGATCGTCGTGGAGGCGACCGAAATGACCGCTCTGGCTGATCTGGTTGGTTCCGAACAAATTGCCGATCTGGTTGGCCGCGCCGTCGATCTACAAGCCGTTCCGGTGGAATCGGTTGTCGGCGACATGGCATTCTGGATTGGCGACAGTGCCGACAGGCGTGTCTATGTTCTGTTTGATCAGGTAGTTACACCGGATACGCCGATCGAAGGCAAGGTCGATATTGACCGCGGCGACCGCGTTAATATCAGCGGCGAAGTCCGCAGCGCCGACTCGATCCCCGAGGGCGTGACCGCCGATCTACCGCAGGCTGTGAAGGCCTATATCTATGCAACCGGTCTGAGCGAAGTGGCGCAGAACAGGTAGTCAAACGGCTGGCGCCGTGCCCTAGGCGCCAACCACCTTAAACCCCATCCAAATCGCCATCCCGACCATGAACAGATTCTCGGTCAGCGAGATAAAGCCGAGCGGAACATTGCTGTCGCCCCCGACACACGCGCATTTCAGTTCGCGTTTCTGGATATAGACGGCGTAGATCACCGAGACCGCGCCGATTGAACCGATGAACAGCGCCACCGGGATCGCCAGCCACAGGCCGACGCCGGCGATCATCAGCACGCCGGCCAGACCCTCGCCGAACGGGTAAATATAACCGTAGCGCACCCAGCGCTTGGCGAGCAGGTCATAGTTCAAAAACATGGTCGAGAAGCTCTCGATATCGCGCAGCTTCAGATAGGCGAGACCGCACATAGAGAAGGCGACGAACCATTCCGCTGTCAGTACCGAGAACCAGGTGCCAGTGGCGACAAAGGCGGCTGCCAGTGCCATCAGGAAGGTCATCGTAAATAATGCGATGACCGGCTGATAGCTGGTGTCGCTTTGCTGGTCTTTTGGTTTGTCCTTGCCGAAATAGACGCGCAGGGCGTCATAGCCGCCGATCCGATCGCCATTGATGAAGGTCTGCGGCGTGGTTTCGACATCATTTTTCTGCTTGAACGCATCGGTTTCCTCGCGCGTGGTCAGATGATGATCCTCGACCGTGAAGCCTTCGCGCTCGAGCAAGTCTTTCGATTTCAGGCCATAGGGACAGATATGTTTTTCCATCACCATGCGGTGCAGGCTGGCGGTTTTGACGATGCTCATATTGTGCCCTCAAAACCGGGGACCGGGCGCGCCGCTGCTTCCGCTGTGGTTGTCGCCTTGCCATTTTTCTCGATATCCTGAATCAGCCACTGCATCTCCTTGATCTCCTTGCGCTGGGCCTTGATGATGCTGTCGGCCAACTCGCGGACGCGCTTATCTTCAATATGGGCGCGTTCGCTGGTCAGGATCGCGATCGAGTGATGCGGGATCATCGCTTTCTGCCACGCCTGATCGGCAATCGTGTCCTGCGATCGGACGAGGTAGAGCGAACCGGCGAACAGGATTGCGGCGCCGCCGAGGATCAGTGCATTCTTGCGCTTGTCGGTGTACATGCCGAGCATGAACAACAGCATGACGATGGCCATGGCGCCGCCCATGTAGAGCGCCATCCAGGTGCGGGTTTCGCTGAAATAGACATGATCCAGCGCATAGGTGTTGAGATACATCAGGCCGAACATGACCAGCGTCGAAGTGGCGATCATCGCGATGAATCTGGTATATTTTGACATGGGACGTCCCTTTTCCATTGATCCGCGTTCGTACCTGTCAGCGCTATTATACGGCTGACCCGTCGGAAAGTTCCTTTGCAGCAGGTTGCGCCCTGCCAAAACTTCATATACCCTGTGGGGGTATATAATAACTCCGGGCGGTGGAGTCAAATCAGAGTGACAAAGGGCTGCCATCCGCGCTTCGACAGGCTTGGTGCCAACGGTTGCTGCCATGAATCCTCCCCGCCTGCGGGGAGGGGGACCGCGCGCAGCGGGGTGGAGGGCGCACGCCTCGGGGTGCAGCGCCTGGGCCAGGGTCCCCTCCGTCAATCGTTCCGGCTGCCACCTCCCCGCGAGCGGGGAGGATCTCTGCCTGCTCGAACGTCGCCTTTCGTCAAAGAAGTATCATGGGAACCATGCCGTGCCTTCTCCCTTAAGGGAGAAGTATGCGCAGACTTGGCAGCTTGCTGCCTAGTCGCAGCTGGATGAGGGTGTACTGCGCTTCAGAGATCAGAACGCCCTCATCCAACGCCGCCTAATTCGCTGCGCTCATAAGGCTCTGTATCCTTCTCCCGCACGGGAGAAGGAAAAAGCCAGCCATTCTGCAACAGCAGCAACAGTCCGGTAGCGCTTGTGTGGAAATGGATCAGCGCTTCACCTTCTCGAACAGGTCGATCAGTTCGTCGAATTTTTCTTTCTGCTCGGCAGCGCTGCCGGTGGCGATCGCTTCGCTGACGCAGCAGGCAGCATGGTCCTTGAGGATCTGGCTCTCGACCTTGGCGAGGGCCGCCTTGACCGCCTGCACCTGGTGCAGGATGTCGATGCAATAGCGGTCGTCGCTGATCATCTGGGCGATGCCCCGCACCTGCCCCTCGATACGGCGGAGCCGGTTGAGTTTCTGATCCACTGCACCTTTGGTCATGTTTTCTCGCTTGTTTTGATACCCTATAGGGGTATAGATGAAGCCATGCGAAATTCCAAGATGAAATATAGCCGCCGTACCATGATCGGCTCACTCGCCGCACTGAGCGGCCTGGCCGTATTGCCGATGCCGGCCTGGGCCAGCGGCCAGATGAGCAGGCACAAGGGCGGTTCCATGCGCAAGGGCATCCACGAACTGTCGGGCGCGAAGATCGACCTGCATATCGGCGAGGGCAGCTTTGCCACCGGTGGCTGCACCGGCCATGCGATTGCGGTCAATGGCACGGTGCCGGGGCCGCTGATCCGGATGAAGGAAGGCGAGCAGACGATCCTGTCGGTGCACAATATGCTGAGTGAAGACAGCTCGATTCACTGGCACGGGCTGTTGCTGCCGTTTCAGTTTGACGGCGTGCCGGGGATCAGCTTTCCCGGGATCAGGCCGGGCGCGCGGTTCGATGTGCCGCTGACGCCGCGCCAGTCGGGGACCTACTGGTGGCACAGCCATAGCGGATTGCAGGAGCAGGCCGGTCATTATGGTCCGATCATCATCGATCCCGCCGCCCCCGATCCGGTCGAATATGATCGTGAACATATCATATTGCTCAGCGAATTTACGCCAATGCACCCGCACCAGATCATGAAGAAGCTGAAGGTTTCCGAAGGCTATTTCAGCATGCAGAAAACCAGTGCCAGTGACGATTATCCGCTGAGCGCGGAAGAGCGGCTTATGTGGGGCCGGATGCGGATGATGCCGACCGATATCGCCGATGTCTCTGCGCCGACCTATACCTATCTGATCAACGGCCACGGGCCGGAGGACGGGCTGGAACTGCCATTCGTGCCGGGCGAGCGGGTCCGGCTGCGGATCATCAATGGCAGCGCGATGAGTTTCTTCAATATCCGCCTGCCCGGCCTGCCGATGACGGTGGTTCAAGCCGACGGGATGAATGTGCAACCGGTTGAAGTGGACGAACTGCAGATTGGCGTGGCCGAGACTTATGATGTGATTGTCACGCCGATCGAAGCGGGGGCCTTTGCGATTGCCGCCGAAAGCATGGACCGCAGCGGCATGGCGCAGGCGTCGCTTACCTCGCAGCCCGGACGCAAGGCCGCCTTCCCTGCCCTGCGCGACCCGCCTTTGCTGTCGATGGTCGATATGGGGCATGGTGGCATGGATCATGGTGGTGCCAGCGACGATGCACCGATGGATCACAGCAAGATGGATCATGCGGCCATGGGCCATGCCATGCCGGAAGCTGCGCCTGCCGACGCGCACAGCGGGCATGACATGAGCGCAATGGATATGAGTGGCGGCATGAATATGCGCGACACGTCGCTGCTGCCCGATACCGTGGAAGTCGGTCCGGGCATCGATATGGTGGCGATGGCACCGCAGGATCGCACCGGCTATCCGGGACTGGGTCTCGACAATGTGCCGCACCGGGTGCTCAATTACCGGATGCTGAAATCGCTGGCGATGGATCATCACAAGCGCGCACCGGATCGCGAGATGGAGCTGCATCTGACCGGCAATATGGAACGCTATATGTGGTCGTTCGACGGCAAGAAATTCAGCGCGGTCGGCGATGACCCGATCCGCTTTGGCTATAACGAGCGGGTGCGGGTGAAGCTGGTCAACGACACGATGATGGCGCATCCGATCCACTTGCACGGGATGTTTTTTGAGCTGGTCAACGGCCAGGGCCATCACCAGCCGAAAAAGCATACGGTGATCGTCCAGCCGGGCAGCAGCGCGACCTTTGACGTGACCACCGACGAGCCGGGTGACTGGGCCTTTCACTGCCATCTGCTCTACCATATGCACGCCGGGATGATGCAGACGGTCAGCGTCGCCTTTCCGGACGGTGCGGCATGATACGAGCATTGATGATAGCGCTGTTGCTGGGCGCATCGACGCCTGCACTCGCGCAGCATGAAGGGCATGTCATGCCGATGCCCGCGAAACCGGTTGCGAAAGCCAAGCCGGTTACGAAAGCCAAACCCGCCGCCAAACCTGTGGCGAAGCCGAAAGCGGTACCCGCAGCGAAGGCCAAGGCCAAAGCTCCTGCAGTGAAAGCCGTTTCGGCAGAGCCGGCGCAAATGGACCATGGCGCGATGAACCACGCCGGTATGGATCTTGGTGAAGAACAGACTGCGCCGATGGATCATTCGCAAATGGACCATGGCACAATGGATCAGCGCGCCGAGCAACCCGATCCCGCGCCGATGTCCACGCCGAACGATGAAACCGGCCCGCCCAATGCTGCCGACCGCATCTGGGGTGCCGACGCGATGCGCGCGTCGCGGCAAGCCGTCTATCAGGAACATGGTGATATGCAGCTCTTCTGGTTCCAGGGCGACCGTCTGGAATATCGTGCGCGCGAAGGCGACGACGGCTATCTCTGGGATGTGCAGGGCTATTATGGCGGCGATCTGAACAAGTTCTGGTTCAAGAGCGAAGGCGAAGGCAGCTTTGGCGAGAGAATCGAACAGGCCGAAGTGCAGGCGCTCTACAGCCGCGCCATCGCACCGTTTTTTGATCTGCAAGCCGGTGTCCGGCAAGACCTGACCGGTCCCGACCGCACCCATGCGGTGATCGGCGTACAGGGTGTCATGCCCTATATGTTCGAGGTCGATGCTGCGGCGTTCGTGTCCAACAAGGGCGATCTGACGGCGCGGATTGAGGCCGAGTATGACCAGCGGCTGACCCAGCGGCTGATCCTGCAACCACGCGCCGAGGTAAATCTGTCGGCGCAGGATATTCCGGAGCTGGGCATCGGCTCCGGTATCGACAATCTCAAGCTGGGACTGCGGCTACGCTACGAAATCGTGCGGGAATTTGCGCCCTATATCGGTGTTGAACAGGAATGGAAATTGGGCGGCAGCCGCAATTTTGCGCGGCTCGCGGGAGAAGATCCGAGCGTCACCAACTATGTGATCGGGGTGCGATTCTGGTTTTGATGGCGGCAGTGTAACAGGTGATATTTTGGCCTGTAGGCCAATGTCTGCCGCATTTTCGGGGAACTTGAGCCCGGTTTTCGCGTAATTTTATCGACGCAAGGAGGAAATATGCTGCTCAAGAAAATCAAGACGCCGGGCCTGTCCCATCTATCTTATCTCATCGGATCCGGGGGCAAGGCAGCCGTCATCGATCCCAGACGAGACTGCGATATTTATCTCGAGACGGCACGCGCCGAAGGGCTCGAGATCACCCATATCTTCGAGACCCATCGCAACGAAGATCTGGTATCCGGTGCGCCGATTCTGGCAAACATGACGGGTGCCGGGGTATTTCACGGCCCCAATGCGGCGGGTGACGTCGTTTATGCGGCAACAGCCCGTGAAGGAGACCGGTTCGAAATCGGGCAACTGGCTATCGAGGTCCTCGAAACCCCGGGCCACACAGATGATCATGTCGCTTATGCGCTTTATGACTCGGAATATCCTGAGGGCGCTGTGGGCGTGTTCACCGGCGATGCACTGTTCGTCGGAGATGTGGGCCGGACCGATTTCTACCCGGATCGCAAACGGGAAGTTGCCGGCCTTTTGTTTGATTCTCTCCACAAAATTCTGGCTCTCGGCGATCAGGCGATGATTTATCCCGCCCATGGTGCCGGATCGGTTTGTGGGTCGGGAATGGCCGAGCGAGAATTTTCGACGATCGGACATGAACGGCGAAACAATCCCCGGCTGCAAATCGAGAGCCGGGAGGAATTTATCGAGGCCAAGATCAGCGAGAATCATTATCAGCCCCCCTATTTCCGGCTGATGGAACGGCTCAATCTGGAAGGCGGCGATCCTGCTCCGCGGGTGACCCGACCAAAAAACCTCAGCCTCGCGGAAATGGAGGACTGTTCCCCTACCCATCTGGTCGATGTCCGCGATCCGATGGCTTATGCTTCGGGTCACTTGCCGGGATCGATGAGCTTGCCGGTCGACATGATTCCGGCCTTTGCCGGATGGTTCATCGGCGAGGGTGACAGTGTTTTGCTGATTGGTTCAGACGAAAGCGAGCTTGCTACCGCAACGGAACATCTCGTTCGTATCGCGCTGGATAATATCGTCGGCGGTTATACCGGCATCGTCCCAGCGGCGGCTGCAGGGAAAAATATGGCACAGATCCCGATGATCAAAACGCAGGAAATCAAAAAGCGGCTGGCAGAGGATCGCAGCGACTGGACTTTGCTCGATGTGCGCGATGCGGATGAACGGAGCGAAATCTCGATTGAAGGCTCACAGCATATCTATGTCGGCGAATTGAACGAACGGTGGAAAGAGCTCGACAAGGGGCGTCATTATACATTGATGTGTGCCAGCGGCATGCGGGCGACGGTGGCAGCAGGTTGGCTGGCCAGTCGGGGGTTTGGAAATCTTGACATTTTCCTTGGCTCCATGGGCGCCTGGAAA
>PFJE01000167.1:0-4355 GCA_002783865.1 Sphingomonadales bacterium CG_4_10_14_3_um_filter_58_15 | reverse complement strand
TTCCCTTTCATGCTCCAGAACAATTTTCCGGCCAACATGCCAAGCAGGATGGCAACAATGTCTGCCACAAAATCCCACCAGTCGGCGTCGCGTCCGAATCCCATGGACAGTTGCAGAAGCTCGATCCCGCCGCCGAGGGCCATCAGCAGCACGAACAGGATCGCGGCATGGGTGCGCGTCCACAGCAGCCGGGCCATCAGCGACAGGGTGAAAAACGCGAGAATATGGTTGAGCTTGTCATCAGCGAAGACCGTCGGCGCGTCTGTAGCTGGCATGAGCGATATGACGAGGATGGTGCCCAGCAATAGCCAGAACAGGATGCGGGATATGGTTTGAGCGTTCATGGGGATTACCTAGCGGGTGAAAAATGACCTGTGCGTTAACGATAGGAGCCGAGTTTTTGCATTCGGCAAGACATCGAAGACGTTCGAAGTCTCGTAAACGAACAGCAGTGTAATGTGTGGGGCGCGTCGTGCTGATGAACTCATATCAGTCTTCAATGGGTTTGGCAGGGGTTATATGCTGAGCGAAATTTTGAAACAGCTTGTTGCAGACACCATCACGATTTCCAAGACAGGCGATTGTCATATCCAGCGTAGGAAAGTGGGTCAAAGCCGTATCCGTACCCGATGCATTGCCGCCGTGACCCCATAGCGGGAAGTCGCCCGCATAGCCCGTGACAAAGCCGTAGCCATACCATTGTTCCTGCGGCTTGGTTGCCTCCTCCAACAGCGGTAGCGATAGAAGTTTGCCAGCTTTCAGCGCATCAACAAAGCGCAGCTCATCACCCACGGTGGACACGCCTCCGCCCGCCGGGCTGCCGCGCCATGGCAGGGTTTCAATGGCGGACAATATGAATTTATAGTCGTTCGTGGTGTAGGGCACGGCAACATTCGCCATTTGCTCTAATGTCGGCCAGCTGGTCCTGGTCATTCCCGCGGGCTCCAAAACGCGTTCGGTCACATAGTCATAATAATCTTTGCCGCTCACCTTCTCTATGATCGCGCCCAGCAGGATGAAGCCATAGTTCGAATAATCCATGCGGCTGCCCGGATCAAAATCTGGAGACCGATCGCCATTTAATTTGATGATGTCTTCCAACGTGCGCACCGTCTTGCGATTGGCGCTGTCGCCGGGACCTAGCAGACCCATGTCTCCTGTCCCCCCGCTATGGGTAAGCAGCTGCCTTACGGGCACTTTTGCCATCGCCTTGTTGGGATAATCCGTCAGAAACTTGCCCATTGGATCGTCGAGGTGCAGTTTTCCCGCCTCAACAAGTTGCAGGATTGATATGGCGGTAAACATCTTACCCTGAGAGCCAAACAGGAATGGCGTTTCGATCGAGACCGAGATGTCCTTTTGGCGGTCGGCCATCCCGAAGGCCTTCTGATACATCAGCTTTTGCCCCTGCTTGATACCAAGTACGCCGGAAAACCGGTCCTCCTCAGCCATGCGTTGGGCAAATTTATCCAGTGCCTCGATCGCTTCGTTTTGGGATGCGAGCATTCCGCGCGTCGTCAGTTTTTTTAGCTTGCCCGATCCGGCGGTCTCCAGCTCAACCGTCACTCTTCTCGGAATTCTGGATTCACGGTCGAGCATGGTCGCGATAAATCGATGCGGCTGGTTCCGCTCTATTTTCACGAGATCGAGGCCGCCTGATTCATCCCGTATATCCAGGAAATAGGTGATGTCGGAATAGCCCAGGCGCTTTACGCTAAACGCCTCCAGCGCATTGGCATCATTGGCGTTGAACGCAATCAACCATTCGTCAAATGCTTGTTCCGCTTGGGATTTTGGCGCAGCAGCCGACAATAACAACGACAGCAGAATAAGGGAAATATATCGCATCGCGCCACCTCGCCAGATTGATCCGGCATCAATCTAGCAGGATTTCAGGCGGTCCGTGAGTGCTTGTTCAAGACGGGGAGCGAGGACTGGCATATACGGGTTCCCAGCTCCCCTCTTAAACTCACCCCGCGATCGATACCCTTCCAATAAGGATCGGGCAGGACCGAAAATTTCCAGTTAACGGCGCTATCGCGCCAGTCAAATGGCTCACTCCCTAGGCGCTCTTGATATTTTGCTCACCGTACTGGCTGTCGCCGTCAACACATTGTCTTCGTTGTAAACATGGCCTTCCATGAAGACTATTTTATAGCCTTCCTTTATCGACCAGCCTTCAACCCGTAACTTTCCAGCCCGGGTTGGTTCCAGATAAGTGGTCTTTATTTCCAGCGATGACAGGCCGACAATATCCGGATCGTGTAAAAACATCGCGTGGCTCATGGCAGCATCCAGCATAGCGGTAACGAAGCCGCCCTGAACGATGTCGATCGAATGGCAATAGTCTTTGCCTATATCAAATTCGAATGTGCAAGCGCATTTTTCAGTATCAACATCAACCAACTTCCCACCCAGCAAACCGATGAACTTGGGGCCGTTTCGATTGCTTTCTGCTATTATTTTTTCTTTGTTTTTCATAAATATATTCCGCGTCGACCGTTTTTGACGACACTCCATTGTCCCGAATAAGATTAAGTGCTGGACGCGATTAATTGAGAGCGCTTGCCCGAACCAAAAATTGGGGGCCACCTGCGTGTGGGCGCATCCTCAGTTCACCCCGCGATCATTGCCTTCCCAATAAGGCGCGCGCAGTTCGCGGCGGAGAATCTTGCCGCTGGCGTTTCTTGGCAGTTCCGGGATCACATCCACCGTCTTCGGCACCTTGAACCCGGCGATGCGCTCGCGGGCCCAGGCGATGATGCTGTCGGTGTCGACTTCGCCCGCGTCGGCCTTGGGCGAGACGACCGCCTTGACCGCTTCACCCCATTTTGCGTCGGGGATGCCGATGACCGCTACTTCGTTGACCTGCGGGTGGCCGAAGATCGCGTTTTCCACTTCCGCCGGATAGACATTCTCGCCGCCGGAGATGATCATGTCCTTGACCCGGTCCTTGATGTAGAAATAGCCATCCTCGTCCATCACCGCCGCATCGCCGGTATAGAGCCAGCCGTCGGCGTCCACCGTCTCCGCGGTCTTCTCCGGATTGTTGAAATAATGCAGCATGTTGAGGCCGGATCGGGTGGCGATTTCACCGATCGTGCCGGGCGGGACTTCCTTGCGGTTTTCGTCGACGATCTTCAGCTCAACGCTGGGCAGCGCGATGCCGATGCCGCGCATCCGCTCGTTGCCCTCCGGATCATGATCCTCGGGTGGCAGGATGCAGATGGTGCCGGTGGTTTCGGTCATGCCATATTGCTGGCAGAACAGCGCCTTGGGCATGGTCTGCAGGCACTGGCGCAGCAGTTCCAGCGGGATTGGCGCAGCGCCATAGGTGACGCTGCGCACGCTGGAAAAATCCGTGTCCTTCGCGCGCGGCCAGTTGACCAGCATCTGCAGCGCGGTCGGCACAAGGAAAAACTGGTTGAGCCCCTTGTCGATGCAATCGAGCACGCTGTCAGGATGGAATTCGGGGATCACCATCATCGTCGCGCCATTGTAGAAAGCGATCGGGCCGATGCCGGAGCCGGCAATATGGGCGCAGGGCATGACGGCGAGCGTGCTGTCGCCGGGCTTGAGGTCGATCCAGGCGTGGTCCGGGTGATCCTCGACCAAGGGCCGCAGCTTGAACAGATTGTCGCTGGTCAGCACCGCACCCTTGGGATTGCCGGTCGTGCCGGAGGTATAGAGTTGCAGCACGCCTTCCGCCGGGTCGGTTTCGGGCAGGTCGCCGGGCGCGGTGTCGGCGACAAAATCTGCCAGCGCCGGCAGGTCGGTGCCGGATTGCGTGCAGATGATGGTTTTGGTGTCGGGCGCTTCCTGTGCGGCTTTCCTGGCCGTTTCGGCAAATTCCGGTTCGCAGATCAGCAGCGGTGCGCGCGTGTCTTTCAGGACATAGGCCACTTCCGGGGCCGCGAGCCGCCAGCCGATCGGGGCCATCACCATGCCGGCGCGACTGGCAGCGGCAAAGAGGGTGAAATAGAGGCCGCTGTTCTTGCCGAGCCAGCAGATGCGGTCGCCCTTGGCGAAGCCGGCACCGGTCAAGGCCCGAGCATATTCGGTTACGCGCTGGTCCAGTTCGGCATAGCTGACCATGCCGTCCGGATCGTCGATCGCGATATTGTCGGGGGTTTTCGTTGCCCAATGGGTGATGGCCGATCCCATGCAGCGTCTTGTTTCCGGCATTCGTCCGCTCCTGTCTATTTTGCGACCCTGTTAATCGGGCGATTAAGCGATGGCAAGGGGGATGGGTTGGAGGACGGTTTTTAGCCCCTCCTTTTCAAAGGAGGGGTTGGGGTGGTTTCTCTCGGCGAAAAATGGAACTCTGGTTTCCCAAACATTTCTACCCGCTCCAC
>PFJE01000105.1 GCA_002783865.1 Sphingomonadales bacterium CG_4_10_14_3_um_filter_58_15 | reverse complement strand
TGCCGACCTGGCCCATGGTCATGCGGATCTTTTCTTCGACCACCGGCGTGTAGATACCCTTGCCCAATCCTTCGCTGACTCCCTGGAACGCCATCAGCGTCGGCACCATCGCGGTGTTGTTGGCCTTCATGACCTTCAGCGCGGCCTCGTCGGCGAACGTGCCATGTTCGATCGTGTCGATCCCGGCGCGCGATGCCGCCTCGATACCGCGGGCACCATGGGCATGGGCCATGACCTTGAGGCCGAGCGAGTGGGCGGTGTCGGCGATCGACTGCATCTCCGCGCTGGTGAATTGCGCGTCCAGCCCGCGACCCTGCTGCGACAGCACGCCGCCGGTGGCGGTGATCTTGATGATGTCGGAGCCCGCGCGGCTCGCCTTGCGCACCTTGGCGGCGCATTCGACGGCGCCGGTGCAGCTATAGCCGCTGGTCAGCAGGTCGTTCACATCCTCGGTGAAGCCGGACACGTCGCCATGGCCACCGACAATCGCCAGCGCCGGACCGGCGGCAATGATGCGCGGACCCGGAATGATGCCCTCGGCGGTGCCGCGGCGCAGCGAGAAGGCGCTATATTGCGACGAGCCCGCTTCGCGCACGGTGGTGAAGCCAGCTTTCGCGGTGACCAGGGCATTTTTCGCGCCGACGACGACACCCCATTCGGCGGGCTCGGTGGTTTCCTTCCAGAAATCGCCGCCGGGATCGCCGGTCAGATGGACGTGCAGATCGATCAGGCCTGGCATGACGGTCTTGGTAGAAAGATCGATGATATTGGCACCGGCGTCGCTCGCCGAATCCGACCCGCGCCGGATTTCGGCAATCTTGCCATCGCGGACGATGATCGTCGCTGGGCCGCTGGGAGACGATGCGGCATCGGTCAGCAAATTGCCGACGCGAATGATCTGGTCCTCAGCGATGGCATTGGTTGATACCATAGCCAGTGCCAGAGTGGATATCGTCAGACTGAGCGCGCGTATCATCAATTGCCTCCTGTTATTCCCGTGCGCTTTTGCTTGGTCGCTCGATAAGTTGCAACAGGAAAGCACGGCGCTACTGCTAGATTCGCAGGAAGCCTCGATCAGCACGGCCAGTGCTTTCTTCAATGGGGGCCGGTCGAGCCGTCAATTGACAAGGCACGCTGTTTCCACGATGATTTCGTGGAATGTACCCCCGTGCCTTCTTACGCCACGGCCCAATCATGGCGTTTTCATTATAAGGAGATTGTACCATGCGCCTCCCCCTTGCCATTCTTGCCCTCGCCGCGACCGCACCACTGCTTGCGCAGTCTGCCCCCCAAGTGCCGGGACAAATGGATGCAACCCGCGTTGTCGCCGGAAGCTACGCTGCCGACCCGTCCCATTCGCTGATCGCATGGGAGGTCAATCATTTCGGCTTTAGCGATTATATCGGCCTGTTCGGCGATGTTGCCGGCACGCTGACGATAGATCCTGCGGACCTTTCTGCGGCCAGCGTCGATGTGACGATCCCGGTTGCCAAGGTAACCACGGCGAGTGCCGGGCTGACCGATCATCTGTTGCGCCCTGGCAAAGACGGCGCGAAGCCCGATTTCTTTGGTCCTGAACCCAGCGACGCGCATTTTGTATCGACCAGCGTCGCTGCCACTGGCAATGCGGCAACCATCGAGGGCAACCTGACCTTGAATGGCATTACCAAACCCGTGACGCTGGATGCCGAACTCACCGGCGCGGGCAACAACCCGTACAACAAGAAGCTCACCGTCGGCTTTTCCGCCACCACGATGATCAAACGGAGCGATTTTGGTATAGCTACTGCCATTCCGCTGGTGTCGGATACTGTAGAACTCGAAATTCATGTCGCATTTGAAAAGAACTGACCGCCCGCACCGGTGATCGGCGGTGGCCGGGCTAGCTTGTTCAGTGGCACCATATTTTGACAACAGAAAACCCGCCGCCTGTTGAGGCGGCGGGTTTCTTGATTTCGTTTCCCGGTCTTACCAGAAGAAGTCGTAGATCACGTCGATGACTTCGCCGCTATAGGTGTCGATCAGCAGGACATCGTCATAATAGCGCACCCAGCGGGTTCTCGCATAGGCAGGCGGCAGGCGGTAATAGCTCGGGTTGTTTATCCAGTAGCGCGATCCGTAAAACGCTGATCCCAGCGAGATCCCGATGCTCAGACGGCGGTAGTTATAATCTCGATAGGGCGCGTAATAGCGCCCTTGCCGATAATAGCTGCGGTTGGCCTGGCGGTAGCGCTGCCAGTCATAGCGGCGGTCATTGCGCCAGCTGCGGTTCCAGTTCCGGCTGCTGCGCGCATCATTGCGATTGTTCCGATAACGTTGATCAATCCGGCCATCGCGATTGCGATCGACTCGCCGATCGACAACATTATTGTTGTTGCGATCATAGCGCCGGTCAATCTGTCCATCGCGGTTGCGGTCAAAGCGGCGATCTACCCGGCCATCGCGATTGCGGTCGCCCTGCCGGATGTCCTGACGCCAGTCCTGCCGGTTGACAACGCGCCGGTCGACCCGACGTTCAACCCGCTGGTCTCGCTGGGTAGCGAGATTGACATTGCTATCCTGGCTATTTTGCCGGGCTGCCCGTCGGGACAGGCCGTCATAATCTCGGTTGGCGCGATTGGTGTTTAAGCTCCGGTCGACATTGTCGACGCGTCGATTTTGACGGGCCTCGGCCCGATCACCGCGTGTTCGCAGGTCGGGCTGTCCGCGGTTATTCCGGTTTTCGGCTCGCTGAGCCCGACGATTTTGACCAGCGGCTCGGTCTGCTCCGCGGTTGCCGCGGCGCTCGCTGAGGCCATCGCGCTGCAGCCTGGCGGTACCGGTGAGGTCAACCTGCACCAGGCCTGGTCCGCTATTGAGATTCGGGGCGATTTCGGCGGCGGATGCGGCGGCGGGCGTCAACATCGTGGCAGCCATCAGGCCGGGGATAAGAAATATACGCATGGCTTACTCCTGTTGCTGGCGACTCCATTGGCCGCTGCTGTGCAACAGGTCATAGGTTGTTAACCCTGTCAGAGTCCTGAACTGACTTGTTATGTTCAGGAAAGGTGGAAGTTATCTGAACACGAATGTTCAGATAACTTCCACCCCGGACTTGATCCGGGGTCCATCTCGGGTGAGCGACCGCTGAAGCGAGCTTGATCTTTTTGGGGTGAGCGCAGGAATCAAACGCAACTATCGTGATTGCTGATAGATTGGGAGATGGGCCCCCGCCTTCGCGGGGGCACAGCGCTTCTTCGTAGAAGCACGGCTTGTCGTCTAATCCTTCAGATTATCCTTTTCCAGCCATTCCTCCAGCCATTTGATCGTATATTCGCCCGACTGGAAGCCCTCGTCATAGACCAGTTTCTGGTGCAGCGGGATGGTGGTCTGGACGCCTTCGATGACAAATTCGTCGAGCGCGCGGGCGAGGCGCATCATGCAGCCATCGCGGGTCCGGCCATAGACGATCAGCTTGGCGATCATGCTGTCATAATAAGGCGGGATCGAATAGCCGGCATAAAGGCCGCTGTCGACGCGCACGTGCATGCCGCCTGGCGCATGATAGCTCGTAACTTTGCCGGGCGAAGGGGCCCAGGTCTTGGGATTCTCCGCGTTGATCCGGCATTCGATGGCGTGACCCTTGAACTCCAGCTCGTCCTGCGTGACCGAGAGATCGCGGCCATCGGCGATGCGAATCTGCTCGCGCACCAGATCGAAACCGGTAATCATTTCCGTCACCGGATGCTCGACCTGCAACCGGGTATTCATCTCGATGAAGTAAAATTCTTCATTCTCGTAAAGAAACTCGATCGTGCCGGCGCCGCGATATTGCATGCCCTTCATCGCGTCGACGCAGACCTTGCCCATCCGCTCGCGCTGCTCGGCGCTGATCACCGGCGAGGGTGCTTCCTCTAGCACTTTCTGGTGTCGGCGCTGCAGCGAACAGTCGCGCTCGCCGAGATGAATGGCATTGCCGCGGCCATCGCCAAACACCTGAAATTCTATATGGCGCGGATCGCCGAGATATTTTTCGATATAGACGGTGGCGTCGCCGAATGCCGCCTTGGCCTCGGTGCCGGCCTGCTTCATCTGGGTTTCGAGCTCGGTCTCGCTGTTCACCACTTTCATGCCGCGACCGCCGCCGCCGGATGCGGCCTTGATGATCACCGGATAGCCGACCTCTTTCGCGACCCTTTTGGCTTCGCCGATCTCGCTGACCGCGCCGGCGGAGCCGGGGACGAGCGGAATGCCGAGGTCGCCGGCGGTCTTCTTGGCCGCGACCTTGTCGCCCATGATCTTGATATGCTCGGGCTTGGGACCGATCCACTTGATGTCATGCGCTTCGACGACTTCGGCGAAATGCGCGTTTTCGGAGAGAAAACCATAGCCCGGATGAATCGCATCGGCGCCGCTGATCTCGGCAGCGGAAATGATCGCCGGGATCGACAGATAGCTGTCGGCTGCGGCTGGCGGACCAATGCAGACCGCTTGATCGGCAAGCCG
The DNA here is from genome assembly GCA_002783865.1 of Sphingomonadales bacterium CG_4_10_14_3_um_filter_58_15. Lineage (GTDB taxonomy): Bacteria > Pseudomonadota > Alphaproteobacteria > Sphingomonadales > Sphingomonadaceae > Parasphingorhabdus. Next base: position 2,311 of record PFJE01000105.1, on the reverse strand, counting down.
CACATGCATCGCGTCGGAATCGGCGGTGCTGTGTACGGCGACGGTTTCGATGCCCAGTTCCTTGGCGGCGCGCAATATCCGCAGTGCAATTTCCCCGCGGTTGGCAATCAGGATTCTTTCAATGGTCATTTCGCGATGCCCTTGTCCCGTTCGTGTCGAGCGCAGTCGAGACATATCTGGTTAGGAGCGCGGTCTCTCGACTTCGCTCGAGACGAACGGAGTGATTGAACCATCATCTATGCGATCACGACCAGCGGCTGGTCATATTCTATCGGTTGCCCGTTTTCGACCAGGATCGCCTTGACCGTGCCAGCGGTTTCGGAAGTAATCGGGTTCATCACCTTCATCGCTTCGACGATCAGCAGCGTATCGCCAACGGCAACCTTGTCGCCAACGCTGATGAAATTATCGGCACCGGGTTCAGCCGCGAGATAGGCGGTGCCGACCATCGGCGATTTCTGGGCACCGGCATGATCGTCGACCGGCGCAGCGGCCGCTTCCGGAGCGGGGGCGGCTGCCGCGGGGGCGGGCGGCGCATAGGCAGGGGGAGCGGAAACAAAGGTACCGCCGCCGCGGGCGACCTTGATCTTGCGGTCGCCATCCTCGACTTCGATTTCGGTCAGGCCGGCTTTCTCAAGGATGGCCGCCAGATCGCGTACCAGTTTGATATCTACATTCATGCCTTCATCCGTTTCTTTTTTCGCAGGCATATTCTGTCCTTATGCTGACGTTAAAATTTGCTGGCCGCGTCCAGCGCCAGTTGATAGCCAAAAGCACCAAAGCCGCAAATCGTTCCTTTTGCAACCGGTGCGATGAAACTCTTGTGGCGAAAATCTTCGCGCGCCGCGGGATTTGAGAGATGCACTTCGATAACCGGCGTCCGGATTGCCTTGATCGCATCGAACAAAGCGACCGATGTATGGGTCAGCGCGCCCGCGTTCAGGATCACAGCCTGCGCGTCTTCGGCGGCAGCTTCGTGCAGCCAGTCGACCAGATGGCCTTCATGGTTGCTCTGGCGTATATCGACATCGAAACCGAGAGTCTGCGCATGGTCTTCTATCTGTCCGGCGATCTCGTCGAGCGTTTCCGAACCGTATATTTCCGGTTCGCGCATCCCGAGCAGGTTGAGATTGGGTCCGTTCAATACAAAGATGGTCTTGGCCGCCAAGATATTGGTTCCTCCCCAAGGCTTTTGGTTGCGACTGGAGCGCCCTCTTTATATGGCTCGTTTTTGAAAAGCGAGATCAAAGACATGAAAGTTACCGAAATGGCTGAAATTCAGATCCGGTTGAATGGCGATGACCACCGGTTTCAAGCGGGTGGTTCGATTGCCGATCTGGTGCGCTCGCTCGATCTCGACCCGGCCAAGGTGGCGGTCGAACGCAACCGTGAGATCGTCACGCGCTCGACGCTTGAGGATGTGATGGTCGAGCAGGGCGATGAGTTGGAGATCGTGCATTTCGTCGGCGGCGGTTCCGGCGATGACGGCTGGACGGTGGCGGGACGGACATTCCGGTCCAGGCTGATCGTCGGTACCGGCAAATATAAGGATTTTGCCGAAAATGCAGCGGCGGTTGAGGCATCCGGTGCGGAGATTGTCACCGTTGCCGTACGCCGGGTCAATGTCACCGACCGCAACCAGCCGGTGCTGATGGACTTTATCGATCCCAAGAAAATCACCTATTTGCCGAACACCGCTGGTTGCTTCAACGCCGATGACGCGATCCGCACGCTGCGGCTGGCGCGCGAGGCTGGCGGCTGGGATCTGGTCAAGCTGGAAGTGCTCGGCGAAGCAAAGACGCTCTATCCGAATATGCGGGAGACGCTTGAGGCGACCGAGGTGCTCGCGAAGGAAGGGTTCAAGCCGATGGTCTATTGTGTCGATGATCCGATCGGAGCGAAACAGCTGGAAGATGCCGGCGCGGTGGCGATCATGCCGCTCGGCGCGCCGATCGGGTCCGGGCTCGGCATCCAGAACCGGGTGACGGTCCGGTTGATCGTTGAAGGTGCCAGCGTGCCGGTGCTGGTCGACGCCGGCGTCGGAACGGCGAGCGATGCGGCGGTGGCGATGGAGCTGGGCTGTGACGGCGTGCTGATGAATACCGCTATTGCCGAGGCGAAAGAACCGGTGCGGATGGCGCGGGCGATGAAGCTGGCGGTACAGGCAGGGCGAGAGGCCTATCTGTCCGGGCGGATGGGTCGGCGGATGTATGCGGACCCGTCGAGTCCCCTCTCCGGGCTGATTTAGTGTCCTAATACAGCATGATTCGGTGTCATCTGTAACCATTTGATTCGTAACAAAAGATACATG
>PFJE01000173.1 GCA_002783865.1 Sphingomonadales bacterium CG_4_10_14_3_um_filter_58_15 | reverse complement strand
ACACTGCCGAGAAAACGGATGCGTTCGGCAACGCCAAGCTGCTTGGCCAGCGCGCGGTAATTTTGCTCTTCCTCGCCCTTGCCAGCGAGCATCAAGGTAGCGTGGGGAAAGCTGGTCATCGCCCGGATCACCAGGTCCTGGTTCTTCCGGCCAATCAGCGCACCGGTGCTGATGAACAAAGGCCCATGTACGCCCAGTTCCTGTTTTGCAGCCGCTCGATCAACAGGCCCAAACCTGTTCTGATCCAGTCCGGTATAATGGACCGAAATCTTGCTTCCATCCATGCCAAGAGTAATCATATCCTGCTTCAAAGCTTCTGATACCGCCAGCAAGGCGGTCGCCTTCTGCGCCGCCTGCAACATCTGATCCCGGCACTGTTGGTCGCTGCCCCAATGATGGATGTCGGCACCACGCGCTTTGATCGTAAAGGGAATATCGAGCAAAGCCGCCAGCCGCATCGCTGCCGGTCCATCGGGATAGAAAAACTCCGCATCAATAACGTCGAACGGCTTCTGATCGTGCAGCTTCCTGACCAACGGCAATATTGCATTGGCGATACGTCGCGGATTGCTGGGACCGCCGATCTTGGGGATTAGCGTGAACCGGGGGCGGTAGACATCCAGTTCATGCCATGTTTCATGCTCGGCGACGGAGCCCAATCCGTGATATTTTTTGTGTCTGTTCAATGGCCAAGGCGGCAGCCCTATAGGATTGATGACCGTCAGATGAGTTTCGGGGCGGCTCGCCAATTCGGCGGTTTGCCGTTCGACAAATATCCCGAACTGCGGCGCTAAGGCATTGGGGAACAATGTCGACAATGTGAGGATATTGAGCGGGCGGGTCATGTCACGGCTCTCTGGCACAAAGCTCCTAAAGCTCCCTTACCAGACGGACGGCAACGCCGATCCATTCCGGATCGCTGACAATCTGCTGGCGCGCGCCGCCGCCAAGCGGGAGTATTTGCAGTTTGTTGTCGTCGCGCCCGATCAGTCGTCCGAACAGATAGCGTCCAGCGGGGCGCGGGACCAATATATCGCGGTTGAGTGCGGCGGAAAATTGCTCCGCCGTTCGCCGCGACAGCCAGACATCATCGCCAGCGCGATAGTCACCGACGCTGCTTTTGACGCGGAGCGCGACCATCGCTGGCTCGATCGTGGGTTGATAGATATTCTCGGTCTTGCCCAATGCGTGTGCACCTTTGTGATCGAGAATGGCAGCCACGGGCAGTTCTTCCTGATCCGGTAATGACAATAATGCAGCGCTGTCGACGCCGAGAGCATCGGCAATCCGGTTCAGCCAGTCGAGCGACAGGGTCCGTGTGCCGGTCTCCAGCCGTCCGACGGTTTGCGCGGTCGTCGGGGGATCACAGCGCTTCGCAACGTCATCCAGAGTCAATCCCTTGGCCTTGCGAACGTCTCTGATACGGCTGATCATTTTGAATCTCCAAACCTATATGGTTTTATGCTTTCCTACAATATCGAGAAAATGGCAAGTATACAACCATGCTGATTAGGAGATATTATGCCATCCAGAATAACCAAAAAAGACAAATCCCGTTCCGGTCCGCGTCTACTGGCGGAACGGGCACTCCCGCAGGATGGAGAGAATCGGAATGACCGCGAACCGAAACCGAGGCGTGCGCGGAGTGTTACGGTCAATCTGTCGGAGTCGCCGCTGGGCTGGCTTCACGCCCGCGGCCATTTGTCCGACCGGCAATTTGATGCTGGCGAAAAGCTGCGTGCGGATTGGGAAAGGGCCCATCTGGCACCGCGAGTGACGATGTGTTGGGACGCCGCGCCGGTTGCGGGAGGAAAGCGGCGGATACCGGCTGCGCTTAACGAAACCGAAGCGCAGCTTGCCGCCAAACAGCGCTTCAACAATGCCATCGACCATCTCGGCAGCGACCTGTCCGACATCGCCTGGCGGATTATCTGTGGCGGGGAAGGGACGCCAGTCGCGGAAAAGAATCTAGGCTGGCCGGCACGGTCAGGCAAGCTGGTGCTGAAAATCGCATTGGACCGGCTGGGTGATTTCTATCGACTGCCGGGTTAATCCCCTTCGGCTAGCCTTTCGACTTCTTCCGCCAGTTCCAGCCAGCGCATTTCGGCTGCGTCCTTTTCTTCGATCAGCGCGCTATTTTCTTTGGTCAGCGTATCAAAGCGCGGGAAATCCTTGGTGTAAAGATTGGGATCCGCCAGCGCCTGCTCGATCTCTGTCATGCGCTGGTCAATCGCTTCGATACGCTCGGGCAAACCATCATAATCCCGCTGGTCCTTGTAGCTCAGCTTCTTGCTTGGACTGCTCGAACGGGACGCTGGTCGAGCAGAGGATGGAGCAGGCTTCGACGCACTCTTCTGGTCTGAATCGTCCTGCTTGCGCTTGGCTTCCCATTCGGCATAGCCACCGGCAATGACATCGACTTTGCCGCTGCCATCGAGGCCGAGCGTGACCGTTACCGTGCGGTCCAGAAAATCGCGATCATGGCTGACCAGCAGCACGGTGCCTTCATAGTCAGCGATCACCTCTTGCAGCAGATCGAGCGTCTCAAGGTCAAGATCGTTGGTCGGTTCGTCGAGCACCAGCAGGTTCGACATCCGGGCAAATTCGCGCGCCAGCAAAAGCCGGGACTGCTCGCCGCCCGACAATGTTCCCACGCGTGCGTCGATCAGACTGGGTGCAAACAGGAATTCCTTGAGATAACCCTGCACATGCTTCTTGGTGCCGCGCACATCAATCCAGTCACTGCCATCGGCAAGCACATCGCGCACCCGTTTGTCCGGGGTCAGCAGGCTGCGCTGCTGATCGATGAAAACGCCGTTCAGTGTTTTCGCGAGCGCCACGCTGCCGGTGTCCGGCTCCAGTTCCCCCGTCAGCATTTTCAGCAGGGTCGTCTTCCCCGCGCCATTCGCTCCCACAATGCCGATCCGGTCGCCGCGCTGGATCCGCAAGGAAAAATCCCGGATGATGACGCGCTCGGCATCACCTTCACCAAAGGACTTGGAAATATCGGTGGCGGTTATCACCGATTTGGTTCGACTGTCGTCGCTTTCGGCCTGCAGCTTGGCGGCTCCGGCCGGACCGATCATTGCCGCGCGCTGTGCCCGCATTTCCCAAAGTTTCTCGAGCCGCCCCTGGTTCCGCTTGCGCCGGGCGGTGACGCCGCGTTCCAGCCAATGCGCCTCGAGCTTCAGCCTTGCGTCAAGCCGTTCCGCGGAACGCGTCTCGTCGGCATAGATTTTTTCCATCCACGCATCATAGCCGCCAAATCCGACTTCCAGTCGGCGCATCGACCCGCGGTCTAGCCACAGCGTCTGTTTGGTCAGCCGGGTCAGAAACGTCCGGTCATGCGAAATCGTGATAAACGCGCCCTTGTAGCGGCCGAGCCATTCTTCGAGCCAGTCAATCGCACCCAGATCGAGATGGTTGGTCGGCTCGTCGAGCAGCAACAGATCGGGCTGCGACGCGAGCGCCCGGCACAGCGCGGCGCGGCGTTTCTCGCCGCCGCTCGCTTTATCGGCGCGGGTAGAAAGGTCGGTTCCCAACTGGTCGGCAATTGCCTCCACCTCGTGCAAGGCCGGTCCCTTCTCTCCGGACACGGCAAAGTCGCGCAAGGTTTCAAACGGCGTGAAATCGGGTTCCTGCTCCAGCATCACGATATTGACGCCAGGCTGAATAACCCGTTTGCCCTTGTCCGATTCAATTTCGTCGGTGATCAATCTGAGCAGGGTTGTCTTGCCGGCACCGTTGCGACCGATCAACGCCAGCCGGTCGCGGGGTCCGACGTGCAGGTCGAGATCCCGAAACAGCCAGCCTTCGCCCTGATGGAGCGAGAGATTCTCATACGAAAAAATGGGGGGTTGTGACATGGTTTCGGGCGTTAGGGGCAAGCGGGCTCTGGCTCAAGCCTTCTCTTTTCAACAAAGGCCATTGACCTGCCGAGCCATATCGGATTGGTAGGCGTGAAATGGATCGTTTTGGCGACGGGGATGTGATTTGCACATAGTATATCTGAACGGCGATTATGTTCCCAAATCCGCCGCGAAAATCTCCATCTATGACCGGGGTCTGCTATTTTCTGATGCCGTTTATGAAGTGATTTCGGTCATTGGCGGCCAGCTCATCGATATGGAACGTCATGTGGCCCGCCTGGAAAGGTCGCTTGGTGAACTCTCGATCAATGCCTTTGCTGATTGGGCCGTCGTGGCGCAGCAACTGGTGGCGGACAATGACCTGGGTGAAGGTCTGATCTATCTTCAGGTGTCGCGCGGGGTGATGGAAGAGCGGGACTATCGGTGGCCCGCACCGGAAACGCCCCCAACCATATTTGCCTTTGCCCAAAAACGCAGCTTGGTCGAAAATCCGATGGTGACGCGCGGGATGCGCATCATCACCCGACCGGATCTGCGCTGGCAACGGTGCGATATCAAGACGACGCAGCTGCTCTATGCATCGCTGATGAAAATGGAGGCGGAGGCAGCGGGCGTCGACGATGTCTGGATGACTCGCGATGATCTGGTCACCGAAGGCACCTCCCAAAACGCCCATATTATCAGTCAGGACGGCGTTTTGATCTCGCATCAGCTCGACCGCCGGATTTTGCCCGGTGTCACCCGGATTGAAATGCTGGAGCAAGCCAGGTCCATGGGATTGGCCGTAGAGGAGCGGGCCTTTTCGATCGACGAGGCAAAGCAGGCGGCAGAAGCGTTTATCTCGTCGTCGACCTTGCTGATCATGCCGGTTGTCGAAATTGATGGCCACCCGATCGGTCACGGACGACCCGGTGAACAGACCACCAAAATTAGGCAAAGCTATTTAGCTGTCGTTCAGACACCGCCCCCTATAACAAATTGAATCAATGCAGAATATTATGAGACTTTCAATTTTAATGGCCGGAGCGGCCCTGACCCTGATCCCGGCCAATTTCGCGCAAGCCGCAAATGTCGAAATTGTTGCGCAAAATCCGGTGATAGAGCTCAGCGTGTCCGAACAGGTGGATAGTGCGCCTGATACCGCGACCTTCAGCACCGGCGTGGAAACCAAAGCGAAGACCGCATCCCAGGCGCTGAGCGAAAATTCGGCTCAGGCGCGCAAAGTTGTCGAGCGACTGAAAGCGCTGGGTATTGCCGAAAAAGACATTCAAACTACCGGCATCAATCTGCGCGCGGACTATGATTATGATCAGGAAAGCCGGGAAAACCGCTTTGTCGGCTACGTCGTTTCCAATCAGGTTTCGGCCACCTTGCATGACATTTCCTCCAAGCTGGGTAAAATTCTCGACGCGGTCGTCAGCAGCGGCGCCACGAATTTGAACGGTCCCTCTTTCTCGATCAGCGATGATAGCAAGATGAAGGATGTGGCACGAGAGCGCGCACTTGCCAGCGCCAAGTCCCGGGCGATGAGCTATGCGCGGTCCGAAGGCTATACCGGTGTCCGGGTGCTCTCGATCAGCGAAGGTATGTCCAACCAATCCGAAGCACCGATGATGCGAATGAAAGACGAAGTCGCGGCTTCGTCAGCGCCGGTCGAGCCAGGACAGGTCGGTACGGTCGTTTCGCTGAACATCACCTATGAAATGACTCGCTGATCAGGCGGACTGTAGCCTGAACCCTCTATTCACGTCATGTTAAAACCGCTGAGCCTAGGAAGGTGACCATGTTGAAGAAGTTCATCTTTTTGCCCTTTCTGGTGCTCGGCGGGATTGCTCTTATGCCGCAGATGGCTACGTCCAAGGATCGCCGTGGTGAGCAGGATGAGGCGCGCGCGCAGATGATGGCCGGCCAGGTGAAATCAATCCGTTCCATCGAGGACCGGGTTTTGCCAAGAATGGGCGACAGCGAATATATTGGTCCCGAATTCGACCCCGGCGCACAGGTTTATCGGCTGAAATTCATCCGTGATGGCCGGGTGATATTTGTCGACGTCGATGGCCGGACCGGAACGATCCTGCGTCAGACCCGCTGAGCAATATCAGCGATTTGGACATTTTCTAAAGCATTGTGCGGTTGCGGGATGGTGATATAGGCTATGCCACAGAAAAGCACTATTTCGGAGGACAAGTATGCGCGTCTTGATCGTTGAAGACGAACCCACGCTGGGACAGCAGCTCAAATCGACATTGGAAGCCAATGGCTATGCCATCGATCTGTCGACAGACGGCGAGGACGGCCATTTCATGGGTTCGACCGAGGACTATGACGCGGTGATTCTGGATCTCGGTCTGCCCGAAATTGACGGTCTGACGGTGCTGGATCGCTGGCGCAAGGAAGAGCGCAATTTCCCGGTATTGGTACTGACTGCCCGCGACAGCTGGTCGGACAAAGTGGCCGGACTGGATGCGGGCGCCGATGATTATCTCGCCAAGCCGTTCCAGACTGAAGAATTGATCGCCAGGCTGCGAGCGCTAATCCGCCGCGCATCGGGCAATGCCTCGTCGGAACTCACCGCAGGCGCCGTGCGTCTCGACACACGATCGGGGAAAGTTACGCTGGACGGCAGCCCGGTCAAGCTGACGGCGCAGGAATATAAACTGCTCTCCTACCTGATGCATCACAAGGGCAAGGTTGTGTCCCGGACCGAGCTGATCGAGCATATTTACGACCAGGATTTTGACCGCGATTCCAACACGATCGAAGTGTTCGTAACCCGCATCCGCAAGAAATTGGGAGCGGAGGTCATTTCGACGATCAGGGGGCTTGGTTATAGTCTAGAGGATCCCGAAGCCTGAATGAATCCAGCCAGATAGACATTGCGGTCGATGAAAAGGCACCAACAAACCATTCGCGGCTAGGCACACAGACCACCGGCTCGCTTGGCCGGCGGATGATCGGCATTGCCGCAGCCTGGATTGTCGTGCTGCTGTTTGGCGGTGGTTTGGCTTTGGACCGGGTCCTCAACGATGCGGTGACCCGCAATTTCGACAACCAGCTGGAATATGTGCTGACGGCGATGATCGCCTCCGCCGAGATTGGCCCGGATGGCGAGGTCTTCCTCAACCGTCCGCTCGGCGACCAGCGCTTTCTCGAGCCCAATAGCGGCCTGTACTGGCAGATTAGCGGAGCAGGCCATGATGATTTTCCATCCCGGTCGCTGTGGGACCGCACGATGCAGTCGAACATCACCCATGATGATCGCGAAACCCATATCTACGACAGCAAGCAATTCCCGGACGAGCCGTTGCGACTGCTTGAACGCACCATCATCCTGCCCGATTCGGATACGAAGTGGCTCTTTCAAGTGGCGCAAAGCCGCGACGGGCTGGATGCCCAGATCGCCAATATCCGATCCATACTGATCAACAGCTTCCTGATCTTGGCGCTCGGCCTGATCGGCATGGCTGCGTTGCAGACGCTCTATGGCCTTTGGCCGCTGCGCAAGATCCGGATTGCCATTGCGGCGATGCGAACCGGCCAGCAGCGCCGGGTGGTTGAGCCGATGCCGATCGAAGTCACGCCGATGGTCGACGAACTCAACGCCCTGCTCGACCATAATGAGAAACAGGCAGAGGAGGCGCGGCGGCACGCGGGAAATCTCGCCCATGCGCTGAAGACTCCGCTCACCGTGATCATGAACAGCGCCACAGCCAAGGCTGATGACCTGGCTGATACGGTGATTCGCGAGGCTGGCGTTATGCGGCGGCAGGTCGACCATCATCTTGCCCGTGCAAGAGCAGTGGGCAGGCGCGGCCATGCGCACAGCCGGGCCAAGGTCTGGCAAAGCCTGCAAGCGGTGGAACGCGCGGTCGGCCGGCTCTATCCGCATGTCCGGATCGATATCGATGGCGATAAGGATGCGGTGGCTTCGGTCGAACGTCAGGACCTTGACGAAATGATCGGCAATCTCGTCGAAAACGCAGCCAAATATGGTGGCGGCAGTGTGTTCATCACGGTCGATAGCGATACAGATTTTGTCGAATTGCAGATTGAAGATGACGGTCGCGGCATTCCGGAAAAAGAACGCCAGCGGATATTTGATCGCGGTGCGCGGCTCGACAGCGGCAAGCCGGGGACGGGGCTGGGACTCGCGATTGTCCGGGATGTGGCGGAGATCTATGATGGCACCGTATCACTTGAGGAAAGCGAAGATCTGGGCGGGTTGCTGGTTCGGTTGAGATTGCCTAAGTCGGAAGTGCACGTGGCCTAATTTTTGTCCCTAACAACGTCTGAGACCAGATCGTCATGCTCGGCAAACTTCGAATAGCCATCATTGGTTGCGGACCGGGCGGATTGGCTACCGCTCTTTTCCTGAAACGCCTCGGCCATGAAATCACCATTTATGAACAATATTCAGAACCCTTGCCGGTAGGGTCTGGATTGCTGATTCAGCCGTCGGGTCAGTCGGTACTTGAAATGCTGGGATTGCTGGACAGCATAAAGTCGTTGGCTAGCCCGGTTCATCAGCTTCACGGGATTTCGGTGGAACAGAATCGCCGCGCGCTGGACATGCGATATTCTAACACAGGTCAAGGCACCTCTGCTTTGGGTATCCATCGGGCTAGCCTGTTCTCCACTCTGCTGCATGCCGTCGAGAAAGCAGGCGTCCCGATCGTGGTGAACAGCAAGCTGGTAACTGTCGAAGAGAGCGGAAATCTGATCACGCCGGTCTTTGAAACGGGCGTGTCTGACGCATCATTCGATCTTCTGATTGATGCAAGCGGCGCGCGAAGCCCCGTGGCTGCAGGCAAGGTCAAACGGCTTGATTATGGCGCGTTTTGGGCAACCGTCGATATGCCCGAGAAACATGATTTGATGCCGGATGCTCTGGATCAACGCTATTTTCGGGCAAGCCAGATGGCGGGTATCATGCCGGTTGGCTTGAACCCCGCGACGGGCAATCGGGGAGCGGCAATTTTCTGGTCTGAAAAGCCTGAAAATGCAGATCGAATTATTGCATCGGGAATCGATCGGTTCCGGAAAAACTATTGTGATCTCTGGCCGGAAGCGGAGCCTTTTGTCTCGCAGCTAACGAGCATGGAAGAATTGAATATGGCCGTTTACAATCACCGTACGGGCCGACCTTCGCCTAGCCACCGACTGATCCATGTCGGCGATAGCTGGCATTGCACCAGCCCGCAACTGGGACAAGGGGCCAACATGGCTCTGATAGACGCTGCTGCACTAGCCATGGCCTTCGAAACATCTGGCTCGCTTCTGGAAGTCGGCGAAAAATACCGCAAAGCGCGGATGATGCATATCAGATTATACCAGATATTGAGTATCGTCTTTACGCCGCTTTATCAGTCGGACAGCACGTTCAAACCCTGGATCAGGGACATTGTAATCCACCATTTTGCGAGATTACCCATCATCCGCAGCCTCATCGCGAAAACGGTGTCCGGGACCCTAGCTTTATCGAGTGTATGAAAAGGCTCTAACTCGCGTCTTCCCGAATCCGTTCATGGTGCCTAATCACTTCATCAATGATGAAGCGTAGAAATTTCTCCGAAAATTCCGGGTCGAGATTGGCATCGCTGGCAAGCTGGCGCAACCGGGCGATCTGCTCTGTTTCGCGCGCATTGTCGGCAGGGGGCAGATTGTTTCGGGCCTTATATTCGCCAACCGCCTGGGTGACTTTGAAGCGTTCTGCCAGCATGAACACCAGCGCCGCATCGATATTGTTGATGCTTTCCCGATATTGCTTCAGCTTTTCGTCCATGATTTGTCGCCCGATTTCCGCCCGCTGACTATTTGCCCCACTTACGCGGAATGCAACCACAACAGGTCTTATTTCACTTGCCTTATCCCTAGTGACTTGCCACATCCGGTGCAACATGTCAGCAACGGTCCATCATCTCGGGCGCGACACCGCGCCTTCGCTTGAACCGATCATGTCACTGGTCGCCAGCGACATGAATCAGGTCAACAGCGTGATTCTGGACCGGATGCAATCGGAAATTCCTCTCATCCCGGAGCTCGCGGGACATCTGATCGCCGGTGGAGGCAAGCGGATGCGGCCGATGCTAACTCTGGCGGCGGCGAAGCTGATCGGCTACCCGGGCGATCGCCATTTCAAACTGGCGGCCGCAGTAGAGTTTATCCATACCGCGACCCTGCTGCATGACGATGTGGTCGATGGTTCGGATTTGCGGCGCGGAAAGACCGCTGCGAATCTCATATTCGGCAATCCGGCCACGGTTCTGGTCGGCGACTTTCTGTTTAGCCGTTCGTTTGAGTTGATGGTCGAGGATGGCTCCCTGAAGGTCTTGAAAATATTGTCCAATGCGTCCGCCGTGATCGCCGAGGGCGAGGTCAACCAGCTGACCGCGCAGCGCAAGATCGATACTAGCGAAGACCGCTATCTGAATATCATCGGGGCCAAGACAGCCGCGCTGTTTGCCGCCGCCAGCCGAATTTCCGCTGTGGTCGCGGAATGCGACGAGGAAATCGAGCTGGCGCTGGACAGCTATGGACGCAATCTGGGGATCGCATTCCAGCTGGTTGATGACGCAATCGACTATTCATCCGACCGCGAAACCATGGGCAAGGATGCCGGCGATGATTTTCGTGAAGGCAAGGTCACCCTTCCGGTCATTCTGGCCTATTCGCGCGGCAGCGAGGAAGACCGCAAATTCTGGAAAGATGCGATCATCGGTCACAAAAGCTCGGATGAAGATCTGGCCCGCGCAACTGGATTGATCCGGTCAACCGGAGCCATGACCGATACGATGTCGAGGGCTCGGCATTATGGCCAGCGGGCCATCGACGCGCTTGGAATTTTCGCATCCGGAAAAGCCAAGGATGCGATGACCGAAGCGGTTGAATTTGCAATCTCACGCGCTTATTGAAGCGGCTCCAGACGGGAACAGAATATGACCGCACGAATTTATCAAATCCCCAGAAATGCAATGCAGTCGGGCAGGGCGCTGACCGACAAATGGGTGCTGGAATTTGAACCGGCGGAAGCGCGCAAGCCCGATCCTTTGACCGGTTGGGCGGGGTCCGGCGATACGCAGCGGCAGGTCGAACTGCATTTTGACAGCTGCGATGCGGCGAAAGCCTATGCCGACAAGCATGCGATTGCCTATGCGGTGATTCCGACCCCGCACAAGAGCCTCAAAATCCAGGCCTACGCCGACAATTTTCGCTAGCAGTATTCCTGGGACGGCAGCAATTCATCTCCTGAACCTTTTACGGGTGCCTTATATTGGTAATGCGACCAAGTCGCGCCCCGAAAAACCTCGAGTCTTGGCGCTTTGATCCAATATCTGGAGCTGGACACCAACCTGCTTCGGTGAATAATTTCAACGCGGTTGCAAAAACAGCAGCAGCCTCACATCAATCCCGGCACCTTCACGGCGCTTTTGGTCGAGGAATTCGTTCAGTTCGGCAAGCGCCACCCGGTGGACGGTGATATTTTCTCCGTCTACTCCGCCACCCGCGCTGACCTTGCTTAGCCCGCCGGCCCTGAACAGCGAAAAGCTTTCCGAGACCATGCCGGGCGACGAATAATATTCGCCGCAATTTTCCATGGTCTCCGCCCGGTAGCCCGTTTCTTCTTCAAGCTCCCGAATCGCCGCCAGAGCGCTATCTTCATCGGCCTTATCATCATGATCGCCAACCAGCCCGGCCGGCAGTTCGATACAATTCTTGCCCAGTGGCACCCGATATTGTTCGACAAGCAGCACATGTCCTGCTTCGATCGCGAGAATGACTGCGGCTTTGATGCCGCGGCTGCGCGACACATATTCCCATTTGCCTTCACGTTTGGCGGTGATGAACCGGCCTTCCCACATGACCTCGATATTTTCCGACATTTCTATCCCGTTCGTGCTGAGCCTGTCGAAGCACGCCTGCCGCAAAAACCACCCTTCGACAAGCCCACGGTGAACGGGCTGTCAGAGCTCGATCAACCGGTCGGGCAGTTCGTTCGGGTTCTGATCGGTTTTCGGAAAATGTTCGGACAGGACGATACCCATCTGCCGCACCGCTTCGGCCATACCTTCTCCCGGCGCACCGATGCGCACCAGATCGATCATCGCAATCATCGCATCGCCCCATATCGCGGGCTCCACCTTTGCGACAATGGCTTCGTCGGCGACAATCTCCGCGCGATGTTCGCGCATCGACAGATAGAGCAATATGCCGGTGCGACCGACCGTCCGATGGTTCGTCGAAACCCGGAACAAGGATACCGCCCGCTTGCGGACACGCGCCTTTTTGATTGGCGGTGGGATCAGGATGAATAGCAGCGGCTTCCAGATCAGCACCAGCCTCGTGCCGAAAAATTTTATCGCGGTGAAGGCAAACAGCGCCCAATAGGGCAGGGCGTCTAACCCGCTCCAGCCGCCGGACAGCCAGTTGATGATATTCAGGTATATGTCTGGAAACAGGCTGATAACGAGCAACGCGGTAAGGGCAACCATGCCTGATATCGCCCACGCAACGTCGCCATAATGATCGGACTCGCCGGTGACGATGGTGACAATTTCACCGTCCGTCGACTTTTCGGCCAGCGAGACTGCCGACGTGACGATCCCGTGGTCGGCTGGGGTAAACTGGTTCACTTTTCCCATCACCAGCCCCCCGATGCGCCGCCGCCGCCAAAGCTGCCGCCGCCTCCGCCAAATCCGCCGCCGCCGAAACCGCCGCCTCCGCCAAAGCCGGAACTGCCGCCGAGGCCACCACCCCAGATCACGACTGGGCCAGCGCCACGGCGATAGCGTTTGCCGCCGCGGTTAGAGAACATCGGGATGATCACGAAAAAGATCAGAATGAAGCCCCAGAAGATCATGAGGCCGATATTCTCGCCGTCGCCCTTGCTGGATTGCTGCGCCGCATCGTTGGCGATCAGACGCGCTTCGTCTTCCGGGAGGGTCAGTTGCGTTGCTATGCGGTCCACACCGGCAATGATTCCGCCCGCCATATTGTCGTCCCGGAACTGGGGAAGGATATCATTCTGGATGATGATGCTCGAAAGCGCATCGGTCATGATCCCTTCAAGGCCATAGCCGACTTCGACGCGAACCTTGCGTTCATTGGGCGCGACCAGCAGGATCAGGCCGTTGTCCTTTTCTGTCTCGCCTTCGCCGTCCTGGCCGATACCCCAGGCCCGACCAAGCCGATAGCCATAGTCGGCGATATCATAGTCTTCGAGACTGTTGACGGTAGCAACGACAAGCTGGCGATTGGACTGGGCTTCCAGTTCAGCCAGCTTCGCCGTGAGCTCCGCCTCCTGTGCCGGATCAAGCAAATTCGCCTGATCGACCACGCGGCCGGTTAGCTCCGGGAAGCTTTGGGCAGAGGCCGGATTGACCACCGCCAGAAAGGCGACGGCCAAGCCAGCAAGGACCGTCTTAAACGTCAGAATAGACCTGAATGCAGTCACGCTTAAAAGCTGACTTCAGGTGCTTCGTCCGCGCCCTCGGTTGTTGCCTGAAACGGCTCCATCGGTTTTGCCCCATGAATTATCTTCGCGCCGATAATGTCGGGGAAGGTCCGGATCGTCGTATTATATTCGCGCACCGCTTCATTATAATCGCGGCGGGCGACATTGATCCGGTTTTCCGTACCTTCTAGCTGGCTTTGCAGCGCGAGGAAATTCTGGTTGGATTTGAGCTCGGGATAGGCTTCTACCGTTGCCAGCAGGCGTCCTAGACCTTGCGACAGTGCGCCTTGTGCTGCGGCATATTCCTGCACTTTGGCGGCGTCGCCCAGATCATCTGGGCTAACCTGAATTGAGGTCGCTTTCGCCCGTGCTTCGACCACTGCCGTTAACGTGTCCTGCTCTTGGGTAGCAAAACCCTTCACGGTTTCCACCAGATTCGGAATCAGATCGGCGCGGCGCTGATAGGTGCTTTCAACATCCGCCCATTTCGCCTTGGCGTTTTCTTCCGCCGTCGGCACGCTGTTGATCCCGCAGGCGCTTAGCGACAAGGCGACGGCCGGAACGACCAGAAATTTAATCCATTTATTCAGCATGTTTGAAAACCCTCCATCCAAACGGCGAGACGCCGATCCACATAGCAAAAGTAAGCGTCATTCGGTGCTTTTGCAACGCCTGCGCTCGACAATTTCGGAATATTCATTCATTTACGCGGCTTAAGAAATGTGAAGGGACCAAAATATGATAAACGAGTTTAAGGCCTTTATCCTGAAGGGAAATGTACTCGATCTAGCCGTTGCGGTCATTATCGGTGCAGCCTTTGCGACAATCACGACATCGCTAACCGAAGATGTGCTCATGCCAATCGTCAGTGCCATCATCGGCGCTCCGGATTTCTCGGGTCTTTTCCTGTTGCTGGGTTCGCCGCCAGCGGATTATGCGGGCTCAATGACCGATTATGCAGCGCTGAAGGATGCGGGCGTGCCAATGCTCGGCTGGGGACAGTTTTTGACCGTGGTGATCAACTTTGTCATTCTGGCCTTCATCATCTTCCTGATCGTCCGCTATGCCAACAAGCTTATCAAGAAAGAAGAGGCGGAAGCACCGCCAGCGGGCCCGAGCGAAATTGACCTGCTGATAGAAATCCGGGACAGTCTGAAAAAATAGCAGTTAGAATCGGCCCAAATCGCCCAATTTCAAGCCTGCTTTGCGCCCACAAACCATATATCGCAAAAGCGTTTATTTTCGCCGGAACAATGTCGAATTTTCTGGATGAGTAGCGTTCAAAAGCAGGCCAAATTCAAATAATAATCTCATTATTATAATGAGATAACTGAACCCGTTATTTTTTCAGATACATTCGAAATTTTCGATCCTATAGGCGCGTTTGGCTGGTTTGATTCTCAGCCATTTTGAACGACCTAATGGGGATTAATTATTATGCGTAAATTCGCTGTTTTGGCTGCATCAGCAGCCGTACTCGCTTTGAGTGCTTGCAATGCTCCAGCTGAAGATGCTGCGGTAACTGAAGAAGTTGCGACCGAAGAAGTTGCACCTGCTGAAGATGCCATGGTTACTGAAGAAGTAGCTCCTATGACTGACGAAGCAACCGCTGAAGCTGCTCCTGCAGACGAAGCTGCTGCTCCAGCAGAAGAAGCTGTTACCGAGTAAGAGCTTTCACTATCTGAAATTCCCTTTTGGGGAACTAGAGGAGGGTCAATCGGGAAACTGGTTGGCCCTTTTTTTATCTTCTCTGGAACCAATCTGTGACCGACTGGTAGAGATAGCTGAGGGGCCTTTTTTGCTTCTCCAAAATAATGAGGGATTAACATGCGTAAATTGATGATTTTGACCGCTACTACTGCTGCTCTGGCGTTGACCGCTTGTGCACAAGAAGACACCAGCGGCGCTGAAACCGCAACCGAAGTTGATGCTCAGCAAGCTGAGATGGAAGCTGATCGTCTCGACGAAGCTGCCGATAACGCAACGACGGAAGCTGGCGAAGAAATGCTGGAAGACAAAGCTGCGGCTATGGAAGACAAGGCTGACGTCTTGGAAGAAAAAGCCGACGCTGAAGAAGGCGCTCTCGCCCAGTAATACCGAATTCCCTTTTGGGGAACTAGAGGAGGGTCAACCGAGAGATCGGTTGGCCCTTTTTCTTGTCTGTGCACTGTTCATTCAGAATTATATCCCTATATAGGGTTCGTCCGTTTCGGCGGACTATGGTGATAAATGATGGCGTGTAATAGACACTACGGACCCGGGGGCAGTACCCGGCGGCTCCACCATTTCAGGCGATTTGCAGCAATGCGGGACGCCTTTGTTGATGGGGCCGAACTAGGATCGACGGGTGTTCAAAGGCGTTATTTTTGCCCGGCCTGAGTATGCCGTGATTGCTCAAAACCTATAAGTGCAAACGATAATGAAGCACTCGCTATCGCTGCCTAACCCATTGACCTCACGGTCATAAGTTAGAAAGCTACGCGCGGTTGAACCCACCGGGCAACAGAAGGGAATTCAGCGGTTTGGAAGGCACCGGGCAACAGAAGCCTTCCACTTTTCACGTTCATTTTCGGAGTGACAGCGGTCCGGTCAATATTCGGAGCTGTAAATGCGGTTCAGGTCGATCGCCTCGATCATCTTGGCGCCAGCCATGAACACCGCCCCGGTGACAGCCAGAAACAGCAATTTTCCGCCCCAGCCGGGATATTGCACAAGATAATGCTGGCCGCGAGCAACCGCGCCGGTGGCCAGCGCATAGGTAATGAGAAAAGCCTCGAACTTGGTCTTGATTACGAATAGCCGTCTGATTTTCTTCCACATGACATTTGATTAGCAAGCGTCGTGCCAAGTGCGGAAAACCGGCATTTCTGACAAAAAAACATGGTAAACTGTAAGTTAATTCGACAGTTGGAGAGAGCGATCAAGCTCCGTCAGGCCGCAGACCGCCAGAAGAGCCTCTCTCGCCCTGCCGATCGCATTAGCGAGTTGCGGATCCGACAGTTGATCAGGATTGATCGCTTTTGGCCACTGTTCGGTGACGACGGCGGAAATCGCGTCGAGCTTGGCCGGCGTTGCCAGAAAGCGTGGATCGACGGTCGCGGGATCCGCAACCACCCGCAAGCGCAGGCAGGCCGGGCCGCCGCCATTGGCCATGGATTGACGGACGTCGACCGGGCATAGCCGACGGATCGGTCCATTGCCTGCGACCAGATCCGTCAGATAACCCCAGACAGCCTCATTCTCGCGCGCCTCGCTCGGCAGGATCAGCGCCATGCCGGCTCCATCGGGCAGGGTCACCAGTTGCGCATTGAACAGATAGGATTTTATCGCGTCGGCCAGGCTGACCCGGCCGGCGGGAACGATGATGATTTCCGCTTCTGGCAGTTTGGCCCGGATCGCATCGTAAAGCGCATCGGGCTGTTCAAAGGCCTGTTCATGAGTGAACAACACTCGCTCGTTAGCCACGGCCACGACATCATTGTGAAATGCGCCCGCCGCGATCGCAATTTGTGCCTGCTGCGCAAATATTGCCCGGTCCGCGCCCAGACCATGTTTGCGGGCGACCGCTTTGCTGGCTTCGATATGCTGGCGAGCGGGAAACGGTCCACCACTTTTGCCATAGACAAATATCTCGACGCCAGGTGCGTCATGGCCGGGACAAAGCCGCATATGATTGGCAGCGCCCTCATCGCCGAATGGCGAAGGGACGGGCGCATGGATCGAAAAATGGTCGCGGTCCGCGAACGCCAGTTTCAGCAGTGCCAGCGTGCCCGGCCATTCGTGGCTGCGGTGCGGCATGGTTTGCAGATTGGCGACGGTGAGATGGCATTTGCCATCGGGAGCGTCCGGCGCAGGAGAGACGGTTGCGGCATTGGCGGCCCACATCGAAGAGGCGGAAAAGGCCGCCGCGCGCAAATGCGGCTCGGCGTCCGTCACGGTTGTCCCCAAACTTGTCAGCCAAGCTTCGTTCGGCCGATCCAGCGGCATGAAAAAGCCCTGCGCGAGACCAAGATCGAGATTGTGCCGCATCTTCGCGATGCCTTGCATTGCCGCTTCGCGCGGATAGGCCGTCTCTCCGGCGTTGGAAGAGGAGGCGATATTACCGAGGCTCAGCCCGGCATAATTATGGCTGGGTCCGATGATGCCGTCGAAATTGATTTCAACCAGCGCGCTCATCGCGGCACATGCCAAATCGTATCGCCGATGCTCAGTCCGATGTTTTCGGCAGCCTGCTGATCGATCGTTACTCCGTCGTCATATTCCGAGACCATTGCATAAGTCGCCTGGAATTTCTCCAGCGCACCACTCGATATGATCGATTTGATTTCGCCTTCCTTGATCGCCGTGATCACCGCCGATTTTGAATTGCGGACGCTGGTGACATCGTCGGTTTTCGCAATCATCGTCGGCCCGCCATCAAAAATATCGACATAGCCTTCATAGGAGAAATTTTCATTTTCCAGCATCCGCATCGCCGCCCGACCGCTGGTGTGCGGCACGCCAATCACGGTCCGCGCGGAATCGCTGAGCATGGCGGTATAGATCGGGTGTTTCGGCATCAGATCGGCGATGAATTGATTGCCGTGAATCGCGTTGAAATAATCGGCTTCCTGAAAGCTCATGCCGAAAAACCGGCCAGCAAGACCATCCCAGAACGGCGAGCCGCCGGCTTCATCGATAACGCCGCGCAATTCGGCAAAAATCTTGTCGCCGAAGCGGTCACGATGTTCCTTGATGAACAGGTAGCGGCTGCGGGCCAGCAACATCCCGAGACCACCGGCGCGTTCGCCCGGATGGAGAAACAGGCCGCCGACTTCGCTCGCGCCTTCCAGATCGGTGACCAGGCTGAGCATTTGGGCGCTGAACGTCCGGTCCAGTTCCTTGCTCGTCTGCGACAGGTTGCTCAGACGATAGGAATAGAAGGGCCAGGTCTGCCCAACCTTGGTGAATAGCTGTGAGGTACCGCGTACCGCTCCGGTCTCGACATTTTCCAGTACCATGATGAACAGGTCATCGCCTTGCTCCTCCGTATCGCGCTGATAGGCGCGTTCAGATCGCTCCAGCTTTGCCGTCAGTGACCCCCGATCGGCGGGCAGGTTGGTAAAACCGCCACCGGTCAGTTTCGCCATTTCATACAGATGCTGCAGATCATCGATCCGTGCCGCGCGTATCCGGAAACTCATAATCCTCCCTTTTCGGCGATCCGCATGATCGTCAGCGCCGATAATTGTGTCCGTTCGACCAGACTTTCCGTTATCAAAAATTCGTCGGAGCTGTGGATCGCTCCGCCTCTGACGCCCATAGTATCGACCACGGGAATACCGCAAGCCGCGATATTGTTGCCGTCACAGACACCGCCTGTGCCGCGCCAGTTGATATCGAGGCCCAATTCAGTACCGCATTGCTTGACCAGACCAAAAAGCTTCTGGGCCAGCGGGTCGATTGGTTTCGGCGGTCGCCCGAAACCGCCGTGGCAGTGGACGGCGAGGTCATGTTCCTTGGCGATTGTCTGCACCAATATATCGAGCGCCTGTTGCGCTTCACTTTGATCATTCAGCGATTTTGGCCGGAAATTTACCCGCAATATGGCATGATCGGGCACCGCGTTATTGGGCCCGCCGCCATCGATCTTCGCCGGGTTAACGCTCAGGCCTTCGCGGTGCAGCGCCTTCAATTGCAAAGCCATGTCCGCCGCCGCGATCAGCGCATTGCGCCCTTCATCGGGATTGCGCCCGGCATGGGCGCTCTTGCCGGTAAAGATGATCGAGAAATTGCCGCTACCGCCGCGCTCGCCAGCCAGTGTGCCGTCAGGCAGCGCGGGTTCGTAGGTCAGGGCAGCAGTTTTGCCTTGGGCCAACCGCTCGATCAGCGAAGCCGATGACCCCGATCCCACTTCCTCGTCGCTGTTGATCATCACATCATAGCCGATCCGGCTGGCATATCGGCTTTGCTCGAGCAATTGCAGCGCTCCGAGCATGACCGAAATTCCGCCTTTCATATCGGCAAGGCCGGGGCCATTCAGCACGCCGCTTTCCAGCTCTACGATCTGCTGAAACGAATGTTCGACCGGAAATACGGTATCCATATGACCGGTCAGCAAAATCTGGACAGGTGCGTCGGGGCGAACCGAAACAACCAGATGCTGGCCGCGCTCAACCTGATCCACACTGCCATCCGCGCGCACCGCTTCGACCGGTTCCGGCTCGATCAGATTGGTATCTCCCGGCAAACCCGAAAAGGCATCGGCTAACAATCCTGCAACGGTCTTCAGGCCGTCAAGGTTGGTGGTACCGCTATTGGTTTCTGCCCATTTGATCGTGCGGGGTAATAGCGGCAAGTCGGTCGCTCGTTCCAGCGTGTTTTGTTCGGGTAAGGAATCTGTTTTCATCTGTAACCGATAGCATCTGTCGTCTTCCCATGCCACCCGCTCTGTTTCCGCGAAAAGGCTGTCCTACATGGGCGCTGGCCGTTATGATATTCGTAATTGCGCCGTACCTTTTCCAATGGAGCATCATATGTACCTGAAAAAAATCCCAGCACAGGGCGCTATTGGCGAAACCAGAGATTCCAAGAAAAAGCCGCCTTATTTTCAGAGCCTTTTGGCCCATTCTTTACAATTCACCGGAGGAAAAGGAAAAATTTTCATAACACTGTAAAGTTTGTCAAGATCATCTCCGGGAACGTCCGCTGTTTCCCTCCCATTTACAGCGCGAACAAGAGCCGCCATAGACGGCTGCGATTCCTCCCCGGAAAATTTTGAAAACTTGCGATGCACTTCGCAAGCGCCAGATAAATAGATTTGAACGAGGAAATATTATGTCCGAATATGTCAGCCAGAATGGCATCCAGATTGCCAGGGAACTGTTTGATTTTGTCAATGACCGTGCCTTGCCGGGAACCGGCGTGGACGGCGCAAAATTCTGGCAGGGCTTTGCAGAGCTGCTCGGCACATTCGCTCCCCGAAATGCAGAGTTGTTGGCAAAGCGGGAGAAGCTGCAGGCGCAAATTGATGCCTGGCATATCGAGCGCAAGGGGCAGCCGATTGATCAGGCAGACTATCAGGCGTTTCTCAAGGACATCGGTTATCTGGTGGAAGAACCCGGTTCTTTTGCCATCACGACCGAGAATGTCGATCCGGAGATCGCGACCATGGCCGGCCCGCAACTGGTGGTGCCATCGCTCAACGACCGCTTCGTCCTTAATGCTGCCAATGCGCGCTGGGGCAGCCTTTACGACGCCTTTTACGGAACCGACGCTCTGGATGCGCCACCAGCGAAACCGGGCGGTTACGATCCGGAGCGCGGCAGCCATGTGATCAAGGCGGCAAAGGCGTTCCTCGACGAAGCGGTACCGCTCGCAGATGGCAAATGGGCTGACCTGACCGATGTGAAGGGAAAGGGGATTCCGCTCAAAAATCCGGCGCAATATGTGGGAAAGAGCGACAAGGGCTGCCTGTTCCGTCACAATGGCCTGCATATCGATGTGATCTTTGATGCCGACCATCCGATCGGTAAGGACGACCCAGCCAATATCGCCGACGTCGTGCTGGAATCCGCGCTGACCACGATCATCGACATGGAAGATTCGGTTGCTGCGGTCGATGCCGAGGACAAGACGCTCGCCTATAGCAACTGGCTCGGCCTGATGCGCGGCGATCTCGATGCCTCCTTCGAAAAGGGCGGCAAGACCGTCGAACGCAAGGCCAATCCTGATCGGGATTATGTCGACGCGGACGGCAAGCCCTTCACCTTGCCGGGTCGCAGCTTGATGTTTGTTCGCAATGTCGGCCATCTGATGACCAATCCCGCCGTTTTGCTGGCCGATGGATCGGAGGCACCGGAAGGCCTGCTCGACGGCGTGTTCACCAGCCTGATCGCGATGCATGATATCAAGGGGCTGGGCCAGCTGCGTAACAGCCGCGCCGGCTCCATCTATATCGTGAAGCCGAAAATGCACGGCCCCGAAGAATGCGCCTTCACCAATGACCTGTTCGATGCGGTCGAAGATCTGCTCGGTCTCGACCGCAACACCATCAAGGTCGGGGTGATGGACGAGGAACGCCGCACCTCGGCCAATCTCGCTGCCTGTATCCATGCCGTCAAGGACCGGGTGGTGTTCATCAACACCGGCTTCCTCGACCGCACCGGTGACGAGATTCACACCTCGATGCAGGCCGGGGCGATGCTGGCCAAGGGCGATATCAAGAAGAGCGACTGGATCACCGCCTATGAACAGCGCAATGTCGCCATCGGACTCGCCTGCGGCATGTCCGGCAAGGCGCAGATCGGCAAGGGCATGTGGGCGGCGCCCGACATGATGGCCGACATGATGGAACAGAAGATCGGCCATCCGATGACCGGTGCCAACACAGCCTGGGTACCCAGTCCGACAGCGGCGACGCTGCACGCAATTCATTATCACCGGGTCAATGTCTTCGACCGGCAGAAGGAAGTGGCGGGCGAGGGCATCGCGCCGCTCGAAAAGCTGCTGACCATTCCGCTCGCCGATGGCCACAACTGGTCCGACGAGGAAATAGAGCACGAGCTGGACAACAACGCTCAAGGCATATTGGGTTATGTGGTGCGCTGGATCGACCAGGGCATCGGCTGTTCCAAGGTCCCCGACATCAACGATGTCGGCCTGATGGAAGACCGCGCCACCCTGCGCATTTCATCGCAGCATATGGCCAACTGGATGCTGCACGGCGTCTGTTCGGCGGAGCAGGTCGATGCCGCCCTGCTGCGGATGGCGGCCAAGGTTGATGGCCAGAACGAGGGCGATCCGCTTTACCGGCCCATGGCACCAAACCCTGATGACAGCCTCGCATTTCAGGCGGCTCGCGATCTCGTGTTCAAGGGCGTCGAACAGCCCAGCGGCTATACCGAACCGCTGTTGCACGCTTATCGGCGGAAGCTGAAAGCGGCTGGCTAGAGAGCCGGCGAAAGCAGTCGGGCGATCGCCACAAATTCGTTCACGCTCACCGTTTCAGGCCGTCGGGCGCTGTCGATGCCAAGTGCTTCCAGGGCTTCCAACGCTCCGACCAGCCCCTTGAGACTCTGTCTGAGCATCTTGCGCCGCTGCCCGAAAGCAGCTTGGGTGAGATCGGCCAGAACCCTGGGGCTAACGCCCTCTGGCTGGGCCTTGGGCACCAGGTGAACAATCGCCGACATCACCTTTGGCGGCGGCGTGAAGGCGGAGCGATGGACCGTCATCGCCAGCCTGGCGTCGCATCGCCATTGTGCCAGGATCGACAGCCGCCCGTAGGCCTCGCTGGCCTCGCGGGCGACGATCCGGTCGGCAACCTCGCGCTGGAACATCAGGGTCAGCGACTGCCATTGCGGCGGCCACTGCGGTTCGGACAGCCATTTGATCAGCAATGCCGATCCGACATTATAGGGAAGGTTGGAAACGATATGAAACGGGTCATCGAACAGGCCGGGCAGATCAATCTTCAGCGCATCATCATCAATGACGTCAAGCTGCCCCGGGAAATAGTCGCCCAGCTCCGCCAGCGCCGGCAGACAGCGGCTATCGCGTTCCACCGCAGTCACCCGCGCCCCGGCCTGCAACAGCGCCCGCGTCAAACCGCCCGGTCCGGGCCCCACTTCGAATACGCGCTGCCCGTCCATGTCGCCGGGTACTGCGGCAATCCGTTCCAGCAGCTGCATGTCGAACAGGAAATTCTGACCCAGCGCCTTGTTCGCGGACAGGCCATGTTTCTTGATCACCTCCCGTAGCGGGGGCAGGGTAACCGGCGGTTTCAATGGCCGTAAATCTGGCGGTTGCTGACGGCTGTGGCGGCCATCTGGATGGCGGCAATCATCGACCGCGGATCGGCAATATCTTGGCCGGCAATGTTGAACGCGGTGCCGTGGTCTGGCGACGTCCGAACAATCGGCAGGCCCAGCGTGATATTGACGCCGTCAAAAAAATGCAGCGTCTTCAACGGAATCAAGGCCTGATCATGATAGGGACACAGAGCAACATCAAATTTGATCCGTGCTTCTTCGTGGAACATGGTGTCGGCGGGAAGCGGATCGGTTATATCCATCCCCTGCTGACGCAGTTGGTCAATCGCGGGCTGCATGATCCGCTGTTCTTCGTGCCCGAGATTGCCAGATTCGCCAGCGTGCGGATTAAGTCCGGCAACCGCGATCCGGGGTTTCTCGATGCCAAAATTCCGGGTCATCGCTTTCTGGGCGGCGAGCGCGCAGGCAATCACCAGCCGCTCGGTCAAATAGTCCGGAACATCCTTCAGCGCGATATGGGTTGTCATCGGAACCACGCGCAACGTCGGTCCCGCCAACATCATCACCGCATTTTCCCTTGCTATACCGCAGCGTTCTGACACGAATTCGGTCTGACCAGGATAACGAAACCCAATTTTGTAGAGCTGCGTTTTGGATACCGGCGCGGTGACGACGGCTCCAGCATCTCCAGAACGGGCCAGCCCGCAGGCAATTTCAAGGGCGTGCAGCGAACATTGCGCACTGTCCATGGTCGCTTCGCCCGGGCGTGCGGCCGCCGCCTCATGGATATGGAGCACCGGCAATGCTCGGTCGAACGCGTCGGAGGCGTCGACCGGCTGGTCAATTTTCTGGACCGGAACGCCAGAAAGATTCTCAAAGTCGGCAAAATTCCCGATGGCAAAAAACGGCTTCAGCCCTGCTTCAATCCGTTGCTTCCAGCTCTTTCCGATGATTTCCGGCCCGACGCCAGCGGGGTCCCCGCAAGAAATGGCGAAGGGCTTGGCGTTCCAGTCAGCCATTAATTATATTCGATGATGGCGTCGCGTCTCAGATCGCGCAGATATATTTGCGCTCGTTTGTTGACCCGGTCGTTTTCCAGGCGAGACATGATCGCGTCAAAGGACGGTGCCGCAGCGGTCTGCGGGTCGTCTCGTCCGCAAAGGATTAGTACGCGCACGCCATCTTCGACCGAACCAAATGGCTGGCTCGCCTGACCGATTTGCAGCTCTGCGATCGCGCCCTGCAGGGCGGCAGGAAGGTCCCGCAGCTTGACCTGATCGTTGTCGACGACACTGGCTCCAAGCCGAGCGGCCACTTCATTGGCAGCGCCACAACCTTTGATGCCCTGAGTTGCTGTAGCGAATTTTTCCGCTTGCGCGGCAGCTTGGGCTTCGGTGATGCCTTCAGGAAAACCTATTGCCAGTTG
>PFJE01000088.1:277-7057 GCA_002783865.1 Sphingomonadales bacterium CG_4_10_14_3_um_filter_58_15 | reverse complement strand
TATCAACCGGGAAGCGGTTTGATCCCATCAGGACGCCCTGCAATTTCTTGCCGGAAAGCAGGTCCATCGCGCTCAGGCCAACCTTGTGATCGAGCGGCATCATGCCGAGGATCGTTGCCGTGCCGCCGCGCTTCAGTGAACCGACGGCGAGATCGCCGGAGGCCGGACGACCCACGGCTTCGATCGCATGATCGACGCCGCCCTTGGTCAGTTCGATAATCTGGGCCGCCGCGTCATCCGCCGACGCGTCGATGACATCGGTCGCGCCCAGCTTGATTGCCAGATCGCGCTTTTCCTTTATCGGGTCGGCGGCAATGATCCGGCCGGCCCCGGCAATTTTGGCGGCGTTGATCGTTGCCAGACCGACACCACCGCAGCCGACAACAGCCACGGTCTCGCCGGGCGTCAGCTTGCAGGCGTTGAAGATGGTCCCGGCACCGGTGGTGACCGCGCAGCCAATGACCGCAGCGCGATCCAGCGGCATATCCGGATCGATCCGTACGCAGGCATGTTCGTGGATCAGCATCTGCTCGGCAAAGGCCGACAGGTTGAGCATCTGCCCCACGGTCGACCCGTCGGGCCGGGTGATGCGCGGGGCTTCGTCCGGACCGCGTCTTGTGTCGGCACCGAGGCACAGCGACATCCGCCCGGAGACGCAGAATTCGCAATGCCCGCAATAGGCCGACAGGCAGGATACCACCGCATCGCCGACCGCGACCGTGCGGACCTCGCTGCCGATCGCCTCGACAATGCCCGCCGCCTCGTGACCCGGAATGGCGGGCAGGGGATGCGGATAGGCACCGTCGATAAAATGCAGATCCGAATGGCAGAGCCCGCAGGCGGCCGTCCGGATCAGCACTTCATGCGGCCCTGGTTTGGAGATGATAACGTCCTCGATAACGAGCGGTTTGCCCGTTTCGACCAGTACTGCTGCCTTCATTATCTGCTCCTAGCGGGTAACAGCCAGATCGCCGGATGAGAAATCTTCCTTCATCTTGCTGCCGTCTGCGGTTTCGGCATATTTGCCATATTCCATCTTGGCGATCGTGCGATTGTGCACTTCATCCGGACCATCGGCGAGCCGCAGGGTCCGCTGATGGGCATAGGCGCTGGCCAGGCCATAATCGTTGGAAACGCCGCCGCCGCCATGGGCCTGAATCGCATCATCGATGATCTTCAGCGCCATGTTCGGAGCCTGGACCTTGATCATGGCGATTTCCGCCTTGGCATATTTGTTGCCGACCTTGTCCATCATGTCGGCCGCCTTCAGGCAGAGCAGACGGCTCATGTCGATGTCGATCCGGGCACGGGCGACGCGCTCGTCCCAGACACTGAATTCGGAAATGCGCTTGCCGAAAGCGACACGCGACTGCAGCCGCTTGACCATTTTCTCCAGCGCTTCTTCGGCGACACCGATGGTGCGCATGCAGTGATGGATGCGACCGGGTCCGAGGCGACCCTGGGCGATTTCAAACCCGCGCCCTTCACCAAGGATGATATTGGAAGCGGGAACGCGAACGTCCTTCATTTCGACTTCCATATGGCCATGCGGGGCATCGTCATAGCCGAACACCGGCAGGTGACGGATGACATTCACGCCGGGCGCATCGGTCGGCATCAGAATCTGCGACTGCTGCGTATAGCGGCTGCCTTCGAATGTGGTCTTGCCCATTACGATTGCTATCTTGCAGCGCGGGTCGCCGAGGCCGGACGACCACCATTTGCGGCCGTTGATGACATATTCGTCGCCGTCGCGGACGATTGCGGTCTCGATATTCGTCGCATCGGACGATGCAACGGCGGGCTCGGTCATCAGGAAGGCCGAGCGGATTTCACCGTTCATCAGCGGGCGGAGATATTGTTCCTTCTGCTCCAGCGTGCCGTAGCGGTGAAACACTTCCATATTGCCGGTGTCGGGGGCGGAGCAGTTGAACACTTCGGAGGAAAAGCCGACGCGGCCCATTTCTTCGGCGCACAGCGCATATTCCAGATTGGTCAGGCCGGGGCCTTCAAATTCGAAGGCGTCATCGACATGGGGGAGATTGGGGTTGGACGGCGGCATGAACAGGTTCCAGATGCCGGCTTCCTTGGCCTTCTTCTTCTCTTCCTCGACCACTTGCAGGACCTTCCAGCGTTCGCCGGTTGATTCCTCCTCGTGGAAATCAGCGACGCGCGGGCGCAGATGATTCTCGATATGCTCGCGTACCCGGTTGCGCCAATATTCCTGCTTTTCGGTGAGATCGAAATCCATTCCCAAGTCCTTTTCTTAGTTCTTATAATTTAACTATGCGATTAACTTATCAGAGGCAGCGTCGCTTTGCCACAGCGAAAGCGCCAAGCCGAACGAGTTTTTGATTCCGGCATCGTCATTTAACCTTCGGCATTGTCGCGGCCAGCTTCGATATACGCTCGCTATGGTCTTGCTCTCCGAGCGGAAATAGCGTGTAGGCCCATGTCCCGGCAAGTCCAATCACGGTGACCAGCGACACGAAAATCAGCGCCAGATTGTCGACAATCGCCGGATCGACGCTCCCGGGTACGGCTTGTGCGGGCAATTGGATAGCGGAAATGATCAGTCCGGACAGCAAGATCCCCATGCCGCCGACCATCTTTTGCATGAACCACATGCCCGAAGAGAAGAGTCCCTCGGTGCGCTTGCCAACGTCAAAAGCATAAGCATCCGTCACATCGGCCATCATCGACATGGTGAGGATCATCGCCGCGATGCCGGCCGCAATGCCGATGACCAGCAAGGTGAAAAGGATGGGGATCAGAAAGGGAGATCCGGG
Organism: Sphingomonadales bacterium CG_4_10_14_3_um_filter_58_15; assembly: GCA_002783865.1. Classification (GTDB taxonomy): domain Bacteria; phylum Pseudomonadota; class Alphaproteobacteria; order Sphingomonadales; family Sphingomonadaceae; genus Parasphingorhabdus. Next base: position 4,268 of record PFJE01000088.1, on the reverse strand, counting down.
GTCAGGAAAAGCATCAATCATGCGCAGCCAATATGGCGCGGTGCCTGCGATCACCGCGAACATGGTAAAAAAGGCAGCGCCGTTGGGTTTTCCAAACCTTTTCGAGATCGGAGTGACCAGCAAGAATGCCATAACGACGCCGATGAACAGAACCGCAGAATAAAGGGTCATTTCCGCCGAGCCGAATTCCCAGACGTGGGTTAGCAGATAAGGTGTCATCGAGAATAACAGGCCCTGATTGGTAAACGCGAAGACGCCCGCGAACATCAACAACAGAAAGGGCTTGAAACGAAAGGCCGACAGCATTTCCGAGAAACCTTCGGCGGTTTTCGGCTGGCCAATCTCGGCCTTGTAGCGCCCGACCATCCTTTTATGGGTGCTGAGCGCCGACACCAGAACCGCAAACGCCATAATGCAGGCACCGATGATGGCAAACGTGGAATAGCCATCCACATTGAGTAATCCGACCGGATATGTTTCGCTGGGCACCAGCAGCACTCCATAAGCGAGTACCATGATCCCGAGACCGCTGGCCCAGCCGAACAGGGTGCGGTAGCGCAACGTGCTGGTGCGATCATGATAGTCCCGGCTGAGTTCCGGCAGCAGGGCAAGCGACGGGACTTCATAGGCGGACAGGGTGATCCGGACCAGCATCGCCATCGTCAGCAAATAGAAAAACTGCACCGTGGCGCTGGCCTCGGGCGGGTGCCACAACAGCAACCACGCGATCGCGATTGGAAAGGCCGCGCCGTAAAGCCATGGGTGGCGACGTCCGATCGGGCTTCTGGTCCGATCCGTCATCTGGCCAATCAGGGGATCGACGAAAGCATCGACGAACAGAGCGATCGCAATCGCCAGGCTGACGACATCGGCGCGCATGCCGACGACCTGATTGTAATAATAAAGCAGGAAAACCGAAAAGCCGTTATCCTTGATCCCGTAAGCCGAGGCGCCAAAGCCATATAAAATCTTGGTTTTGAGCGGCAGCTTGTCCGAAGTTACCGTCAACGCAGATGCTCCGGCAGGATCGCATCAAGCATCCCGGGTATTTCCGGATCCCAGCTGCCCTGAGTGCCGACAAGCATGCCGCCATCAACCAGCAAATGGGTGCCGGTGACAAAACCAGCGGCATCGGACGCCAGATAGGCGGCCGCTTCGGCAATATCGTCAGGCACGCCCGGACGGCCGATCGGCTGCGCATGGGCAGCAGCCTGTCCGAGAACCGCATTTATGTCCCGCGTTTCCTGTTCATTGGCACCGACTGTCGCTGCGAAAATATTGGTCTGGATGAATCCGGGGCATATCGCGTTTACCCGGATCTTATATTGGGCGAGCTCGGCTGCGGCGAGCTTGGTCAGATGCAACACCCCGGCCTTGGCGGTCGAATAGGCAATCGGACCATAGCCGGCTTGAAAAGCACAGATTGATGCGGTGTTGACGATTGCTCCTCCGCCCCGTTGCTTGAGATGCGGCGCGGCGTGGCGGATGCCCATGGCTACGGATTTGAGCAGCAACGCCATGGCAAAGTCCCAGTCGTCGCCGCTGATCTCGTCAATCGGTGCACGTGGGCCGCCCACTCCGGCATTGTTGAACAGGATATCGATGCCGCCGGTCTGCTCCGCTGCATGGTCCATCAGAGCCTTGATTTCGGCTTCCTGGGTGACATCGCATTTCTGGAACAGAAAATTCTCGCCCAACGCCGCCATCATTGCGGTGCCTTGCGCGTCGTCGATATCGCCCATGACCACAGTAGCGCCTTCGCGCAGAAACAGTTCGACGCTGCTGCGTCCGATGCCCGATGATCCGCCGGTTATGACGGCGGTCTTGCCTTTAAATCGCATCCTCTTGCGCTCCCGTTTTTTTTCTCATTAAAGCGGTGATGCTGGTGAGCGTCAATCGCTTGTAGTGGCCATCCGCGTTTCCGTTACGGAATCCAAAAGGCTGGCCGGTGGTGGTAAAATTTCGCGTCGGATTCTCCGATTATTTTTGGTGTCAGATCAAGGGAATCATTGAATCAATCCACGCAATTATGATAGTCGAACTTTAATTGAGCAATTAAAAGGAATTTCGTGATGTCCGATCTGGAAACCTTCCGCGCCGAGACCGCCGCCTGGCTTGAGGCCAATTGTCCGCCGGAGATGCGGCAGCCGATGGTTGATGAAAGTGATGCCTGCTGGGGCGGACGCAATCCGACGTTCAAGCCGGGGCAAAAGGAATGGCTGGATATCATGGCCGCGAAAGGCTGGACGGTTCCCGACTGGCCGAAAGAATATGGCGGCGGCGGGCTATCGCGGGCCGAAGCAAAAATCCTTGGACAGGAAATGGCGAGACTCAAATGCCGGTCCCCCTTGTCGAGCTTTGGCATCTGGATGCTCGGCCCCGCGCTGCTGCATTTCGGCACCGAAGCGCAGAAAAAGCATTTCTTGCCGCCGATTGCGCGCGGTGAAATTCGCTGGTGCCAGGGCTATTCGGAGCCGGGGTCGGGATCTGATCTGGCTTCGCTGCAAACCAGCGCCGTCGACCAAGGCGATCATTTTGTCATCAACGGGCAGAAGATCTGGACCAGCTATGCCGACAAGGCCGACTGGATTTTCTGTCTGACGCGGACCGACAAGAGCGAGAAGCATAAGGGCATTTCCTTCATGCTGTTCGACATGGCCAGCGAAGGCGTGAGCACCAAGCCGATCGTGCTGATCTCCGGCCAGTCGGCCTTTTGCGAAACCTTTTTTGACGACGTCAAGGTGCCCAAGGAATATGCCGAGGGTGTTTCCTCGGTTGTCTATGAAGTCAACAAGGGCTGGGACGTCGCCAAATATCTGCTGGGCCATGAGCGCAGCATGATTTCCGGCGGCGGTTCCGAAGGCGCGACCTCGCTCGGTGCAAAATTTGCCGATCAATATGGCCGCGATGAAATGGGCCGTCTCGACGATCCGATGCTGCGCGCGCAAATGGCAGAGATGGATATTGAAGTGCTGGCGTTTCGCGCCATGGCCGAGCGGTTTGGCGATACCTTCAAAGCCGGCCTCTGCCACCCGGCCCAGCCCAATATGATGAAATACGCCGGTACCGAGATCAACAAACGGCGCCATGAGCTGATCATGTCGGCTGGTGGCAGCGAAGTGCTCGAGTGGGAAAGCGAAGCCACCAATGGCGGGCTCACTGCGCGCAGCTGGCTGCGGACCAAGGCGAACAGCATTGAGGGCGGCACCAGCGAAGTGATGCTGAACGTCGTTTCGAAACAGATATTGCAATTGCCCGGCGCCTAAGCTGCCCATACCGCCAAAAAGAAATTTTGAGAGGATAAGAAGCGATGCCGCTTTATCTAAATGATGACCAACAGATGCTGCAGGACAGCGCCGCCGACTTCATGAAAGGCGAGGGCGATGTCGCCCATTTCCGCAAGTTCCGGGACATGAACTGCAAGGACGGATTTTCTCACGATCTGTGGAAGAAATTCGCCGAGATGGGCTTTACCGGGATCATGATCGCAGAAGATGAAGGTGGGCTGGGCCTCGGCCATATGGAAGCCGGCGTAGTGCTGGAGCAAATCGGCAGGAACCTGACGCCATCTCCTTTTCTGACCACGGCGGTGGCCGGGGTTGAAGCGCTCAATGCCGGCGGCAAGGCGCTGCGCGACAAATATTTTCCGGGTATCCTGGCCGGTGACAGCGTTCTGGCGCTGGCGATCGACGAAGGGGCAAAGCATCGGCCGGATCAGATCAGCATGTCGGCGACCCGCGAAGGCAATGGCTTCAAGCTGGACGGCAAGAAGCAATTTGTCGTGCAGGGCGGATCGGCGGATACGCTGATCGTCGCGGCCCGCACCAGCGGCAGCGCTGGCGATGAAAAAGGCCTGACCTTGTTCGCGGTCGACACCGATGCTGCCGGACTGAGCCGGGACAGTGTTCGTCTGGTCGACAGCGCCATGGCGGCGCATATCGAGTTTGACGGCGTTCTGGTCGATGCCGATGCCGTGATCGGCGAAGTGGAT
>PFJE01000088.1:0-147 GCA_002783865.1 Sphingomonadales bacterium CG_4_10_14_3_um_filter_58_15 | reverse complement strand
TCGCACCTCTATAGCGAGATGGAAATTGCCCGCGCAACGGTTTTGAAAGCGCAGCAGATGCTGGACGAAGGCTCGTCAAAAGCGGAGATGATGGTGTCGGTTGCCAAGGCAAAAGCTGGCAAGGCAACATCGCTTTCGGTCAAGGAG
>PFJE01000011.1:4857-24912 GCA_002783865.1 Sphingomonadales bacterium CG_4_10_14_3_um_filter_58_15 | reverse complement strand
AATTGCAGTCAATGTGGGAAGGCATTATCAGCCTGCTACCCAGTCTGGTGATTGCGCTGCTATTCCTGATCTTCACCTGGATAATCGCCCGATTTGCAACGAATATCGCCGATAGGCTCACCTCCAGGATGGCGATGCGCCCTTCCCTTCGCGAACTGGTCGAAACGCTCGTCAGAATTGCAATCTGGGCGGTAGGCTTGTTGATCGCCCTGACCATCCTGCTGCCCGATTTGACACCCGGCAGCCTGATTGCTGGCCTCGGCGTCGGCACGGTCGCGATTGGCTTCGCCTTTCAGGATATTTTCGAGAATTTTCTCGCCGGCATCTTGATCATGATACGCGAGAAAATGCGGATCGGAGACTATATTTCTTGCGAAGGCATCGAGGGAAGAGTGGAGCAGATCATGCTCCGCGAAACCCATGTCCGCAAGCTGTCGAACGAACTGACAATCGTACCCAATTCCATCCTGTTCAAAAATCCGGTCGAGATTTTGACCGATATGGAACAGCGGCGGCATGAAGTCGTGGTCGGCGTGTCCTACGACACCGATCTGGAAGAAGCGCGGAGCGTTATCAGAGCAGCTCTGGAGTCGGGTGACATCGTTGATGACAAAAAGCCCGTCGATATCTTTGCCTGCGAATTCAACTCCAGCTCGATTGATTTCAAACTGCGCTGGTGGTCCGGTTCAACCCAGCGCGATATGCATGAAAGCCGCGACCTTGTAATCCGTGCGGTCAAGCGCGCGCTGGATGACGCAGGCATAGAAATCCCGTTCCCCTACATCACCCATACCTTCAAGGAGGCCATTCCGATGGCTTCTCAGGGAGATTGATGCTATTTCCTGACTGCCTGCCGCGGTTGAAACGGGAATTTCCCTGAAGCCCATTGATAGCGGTACAGCGGGGAGAAATTCTATGACTGAACCATGGTCGTTTCAGAATCAGGTCCAGTCCGTAGACGTCAAGCTCGACAACGGCACCCACATCTGCTTGCGACGCGTCCGCCACTCTGACCGCGGACGGATTGAAGAAGGCATCAGCCAGATGTCCGACCAGAGTCGCTATTTGCGCTTCTTTTCGGGATCGAAAACAATGCCTCCCTCTGTCGTAGAACGTTTGGCGAACGTGGATGGCACCCATCATATCGCATGGGGCGCGGTCAATATGGACGAGGATGGTCATCCCGCCATCGCCGCCGCGCATATGTTTCGTGAAGATGAAACCAGCAAGGAAGGCGAATTCGCCATTGCCGTTCTCGACCAATATCACGGCCAGGGTGTGGCCCGGATATTGATGACAGCGCTATTTCTCGACTGCTATTGCGAGGGGATACGGCACTTGCGGATCGAAATGCTGCGCAACAACAAAAAGGCTTATGGGCTGATCCGGTCGATCGGGGGCATGCCCGGGGTGCTGGAAGGGCCGGTGGCGCAATATGATGTTGTCATCCAAGATGCTATTTCCGCTCTGCGCAAAATGGACAACCCTACCGCTATTCCGGATATCATCGCCGCTTTTGCGGTTGATTGAAAAACAGTCAGTGGCAAGGCCACTTCAAAAAATGGACGATGGCGGAACCAATATGTTTCTGTGGGGTTATCCTAGGTAATCTCTGGACGATGTTTCAAGTTCACCTTCGATCCAAAGGTTTGCGCCAGAAAGCGCGGTCCCAACCAGTTGTGTATGTAGAGGATCGCGCTTTCTGGCCCATCATTCCGGGATTTCCTGGCCAAGAACCGTTTTCCGACCTTCATATCTTATTATTGGCAAGTCTCGACGACATCCTGTGATCGCGCTTTCAGATCCTTGACATCAGGCTTGTGCACGATAGCGTCGAGCGCTCTCGCGAGAGCATCGCGCGAGGCTTCTGATGCGGCCTTCGAGAAAATTTCCGGCCAGGACCGGGCGAGGGCCAGCAAGCATAGCTGAATGCGCTGTTGCACCTCGACCATCCCGGCTCCGTCCCGGGCAATTTTGGTGAAGAAATCGGCGAACAGATCCCGCATTTCTATCTCGGGACCGTGCACCCGCGAATATTTGGCATCTTCGGGATCGGCACTGGCCTCCGCTAAGATCTCGAAGCAGCGCAGGCCACTATTCAGAACCGAGATTGCCGTGCCCGGGTCGTTGACCGCGGGAGACAAAGCCCGGGACGCGATTTCGGACAAGACCACGAGGCCAAATCGGGGATCCTGATCGAAACTGCGATCATGCTCGACCAGGATGGCATCCCGAAACGCTTGCGGGTCGAGGCTCTTTGCCTCCCCGCCGGACAGATACAGCAACGGCCGAGCGGGATAGACAAGCTTTCCCGGGTGAATGGCCAGATAGACCGTAACGCCATGTTTCTCAGCCGTTTCTTCCAACTGTTCCATGTCGATGGAAGTGACCAGACCGCTGGCGATATTGGAGCGGACGGCCACGGCTTCCGCTGGTACCTCGACCGGCGGCTGTGCGTTCAGGAACGGGTGCTCGCCATGCCAGCGAAGCGCTTTCGAGGTGGCCCGCTCAACCCGTTCGATCAGGTCATTCATTCTCCCGAACGTCGATAGCTGCTGAATCCAGTTGATCAGGGTGCCGGTGATCAGGACAATGACGGTAATGGTTGCAAAGAACAGGATGATGCGACCGCGATCGTCATAATAGCCGGCTGACAATCCGATAATGCCGACGATGCTGAACAGAAATGTGCCGAGAAAAGTCGACAGGGCATTTTGCGAGCGGTCGTCGGCCAGCATCAGGGCGATGGTCCTGGGTGTGGCTGTACTGGTCGCTGACCCATAAGCCGACACCATGATCGAAACGGAAAAGGCGATAACCGCCAGCATGCTGGATGCCAGAATGGTCAATATGTCCCCGACCGAACCGCTGGCGAGTTCCATATCCGACTTGTACGGGATCAGGGGACCAATCCACTCCGCTGCCGTAGCAGCGACAATCGCGGCGACGCTGAAAAGCATCGCCCGGAACCAGATTTTTTCCGGCAATCGCGAAATATATTTCTTTATTTCCAATATCATGCGCCGCTCTTCACTATCTGTGCGAATATACGCCGCCGGCGAACCCGGGCGATCTTGCGCTTTATTGTTGTCCCGTATTCTTTTCTCAACATTAGGCAGCGATAGCTTCTTTTGGACGCCCCTACTAGCGGGGTTTCCTGCACCGTCAGGACAAAGATTGTCATGATCAGGCTTTCCAGCATCCGGCGAGATGGTCGTCGGTCATTCCGATCGCCTGCATATAGGCATAGATGATGGTGCTGCCGACGAAGCTCATACCGCGCTTTTTGAGACTTTTGGAGATCGTATCGCTGACCGTAGAGGTGGTTGCCATATCGGAAAAATCCCGGGGTCGATTGACCGGTGGAGGGCCATCCAGATGGCCCCACAGCCATGCATCGAAGCTGCCAAATTCCTTTTGCATGTCCAGAAAAACCAGCGCGTTCTTGCGGACCGAGTAGATCTTGAGCCGGTTGCGGATGATCGCCGGCTCTTCGCGCAAGGCTTCCAGTTCGGCTTCATCCATTACGGCACAGCGGTCGACATCAAATCCGTGAAACGCACGGCGATAGCCCTCGCGTTTGCGCAATACGGTCTCCCAGCTCAGGCCCGCCTGCGCGCCCTCCAGGATCAGGTTTTCGAACAGCAGCCGGTCGTCATGGACCGGCACGCCCCATTCTTGGTCGTGATACTCTCCGTAAAATTTCTTGCCATCCTGCCCGCCGAAGCAGCGATGCTTTCCGTCCGTTCCAACCACCGTCATGCGGATCAACTAGCCGATCCCTTCGGATCCGCCAATCCTATTCAGCCGGTTGGATATCCGGAGCCCGGTCCTGGTCCGGCGACCACCAGCCGGTTCGCCGCTTGGCCCAGTTGAGCAGCCGGGGGATCGGCGCGTTGCGGTCCATCCATTCGGCATATTCCTTGTAGACCGGATCACTCAGCAGATGCTTTTCCTCGGTCTTGGCGCGCCAGTAATAGACGCCGCTGACCACGGCCATCAGCGCCGTATTGCGGACCAGGTCGGTGGTACTTCCGGAGGTGACCAGAAACGGCATGCTTGCCAGCCACCAATAGGCGTTTTTTGCAACATAGGCCGGATGCTTCGTCCAGCTATAGGGACCATGGGTCAGAATGCCGCGATGGGTCAGATTGGAAAAGCGGAGGCCGAAGGCGACGGTTGCCCAGGCATAGAGTCCGGTCAGGACGACCAATATCCCGCCCCAGAGCCAAAGGACCGTTGAATGCCCCTCGAACCAATAGGCCCAGTCGGCGGTGTTGGCATGATAGTTAAGCGGGCCACCATCCCCCATCAATATGAACGGCGGATAGCACATCAGGGCGGCGACCCAGCCCGCCAGATACGGATTGGCGGTGCGGATGTGCGCATCCAGCGGCTTCATCGTCAGCAGATAGCCCACCGTTGCAAACTGCACATCGACAACGAACATCGCCGTGATCAGCCAACCGGCGATCGCCACGGGATTGCCGTTCAGTTCATTGAGATCAAGCCGGACAAGCTCACCAAAACCGCCGGGCACGATCGAGAGCATGAAGGCCAGAAAAAACCCCTTCACCGCCCAGGCCCGCAGATGGTGGTAGATTTGCTCGCGGTCAAATTCGCCCTTCCCGCCGGTCAGAAACTGGCCAAAATGCCAGGCTCCGTCGCGCGGTTCGATGGCGAAGCGATCCATGAACAGGACATAGGGGATGGAAAGAACGAACAACCAGGGCGCAGCCGTCGTCATCGTCTCCATCGAAAATTGATATTGCCCCGTCCAATACCAGCGTCCGATACAATAGATCGTCGCGATAAGTCCCCATGTCGCCCACAGGCCAGTCAGTTTCACCAGACTGATGTCGAATGTTTCTTTGAGCCTTTTCGGGTTGTGCCAGTCGATCCCGGTGGATGGTCGCAAATGCACCTTGTCCATCAGCAGCGACCAGATCACCATTGGTAGCGCACAGGCGAGACAGGCGGCAAGGGCGGAATAGGGGCCATCCATCCCGTATTGCCGAGCGATCAGGACCCAGCAAGCCAGTCCGATCAGACCGGCCAGGCCGACGCCATGCGAAACCGCTGACCGCGGCCGTGGATCATTGTCCGTGGTTTTGCGTTCAAACATGCGGCTGCTTTAACCAATAATGGTAAGCAACCGGTGAACAGAGCGATTCTATAGAAAAATCCTCGGATTCGCCTAGGAAATTTGGCTGCGGTCGCCTATATCACTGGATAAAGGGGCTGGGATGAATTTGATGATAAAACACGGGAATCTTATGAAAAATATTGGACTTTCGCTCTCCATCGCGATCTTCATGGTTGCTTGCAGCAATGGCGATGACGCCCAGGCAACGGGCAACACATCAGCAGAAAAACAGGCGATGAGTGATATTTCCCCGATAGATCGCAAGCCTTTTGAAACAACGGAAATTGCCAGTTTTGACGAGCCATGGGCGATGACGTTCCTGCCGGACGGGCGGATGCTGGTCAGTGAAAAGGCGGGCAAGCTGCAGCTGGTCGATGCAAAGGGGCAGAAAACCGAAATCGCCGGCGTGCCCGAAGTCGACTATGGCGGCCAGGGCGGCTTTGGCGACATCGTTTTGGCTCCCGATTTTGCGACCAGCAATATGGTCTATCTGAGCTGGGTTGAAGCCGGCGAAAAGGACACCCGCGGCGCCGTGGTCGGCAAAGCCCGGCTGGAATTGAAGGGCCAGAAGCCCGCTTTGAAAAATCTGCAAACGATCTGGAAGCAAACCCCCAAGGTAAAGGGCAGAGGGCATTTTTCCCACCGGATCGCTTTTTCACCCGACGGCGAGTATCTGTTCATCGGCTCTGGCGAGCGGCAGAAATTTGATCCGGCCCAGGATATGACCGCCAATCTCGGCAAGATCGTCAGGCTCTATCCGGACGGCACCGTTCCCAAGGACAACCCGTTTGTCGACAAGGACGGCGCGCTTCCTGAGATCTGGTCGCTCGGCCACCGCAATATATTGGGCATAGCCTTCGACAGCGAGGGCCGCTTGTGGAACCAGGAAATGGGTCCGAAAGCCGGCGACGAACTCAATCTCGTTCAGCGCGGGGCCAATTATGGCTATCCGATTGTCTCGGAAGGCGACCATTATGATGGCAAGAAAATCCCCAACCACGACACCCGGCCCGAGTTTGAAGCGCCGAAAGTGGCATGGGTGCCGACGATCGCGCCCAGCGGCCTGATCTTTTACTCGGGCGATCTGTTCCCGGCATGGAAAGGCAGTGCCTTCATCGGCGGCCTAGCCAGTCAGGCATTGATCCGGGTCAGTTTCGATGGCGACACGGCCAAGGAAGCCGAACGGTTCCTGATGGAAAATCGGATTCGCGAAGTCGAACAGGGGCCGGATGGTGCCATCTACCTGCTGGAAGACGGTGAAGGCGGCAGGATGCTCAAGCTGACGCCGACCAAATAAATCCTTGTCCGCCGGTGACTATTGCGAAGCGGTGGTCGTGGTTCCGGACAGGTCGCTCAGGAAATCCCGCACCCGCTTGCCGTTGATCCCCAGATCATGCACGCCAGCACGGCTGACCGAACGCACATCAATGATGCTGGCCGCGCCATTTTCTGCCGCTCTGGCGCGAATCACAATATCGGCCTTAAAGCCGAATAGTGAATAGGTGTCCGTGGCCTCCAGATTGCCCGCCGCCGCGTCGACATTGGCGATATCCCAGCCGCGGTCTTCCGCCAGCCGCTTGGCTTTCTCGATGACCACAGCAACCGGTTGATCGATACGGACCGACCGAATATCGGGATAGGCGTCTTGATGCAGGGTGGCCCAGCGCTGGCGCGGGTTCATTCCGGCCATATCGCTATCATCCGCGCCGGGGATTTTATCCCAATTGTCGTCGCGCAAACTTAGCGCCGTGAATTGCGGCGGATCGGCAAGATTAGTGGTGATGTCATGGATTGCCGGCAGGGTCAGCATGGCGCTTCCGTAAGGGGCGAGATAAGCCAGAAAGCCCAGAGATGCGACGATTCCCAGTCCGAGCAGCGGCCAGCGGGTCTTCAGACCCTTGCGCCGGTTGAGCACAATGAGGGCAATGGCAAGTAGCAGGGCGATGACCGCAACAAGGACGATCCATGGCACCGCTGCAACGGCTGGCTGCCATCCCCACAGCCCGATCCCACTACCACCGGCAGCAACAAGATATGCGAGGGGAGCGGCCACACCGAGCAATGCAATAAGCGCACCCCTGGGATCGCGCCGCAGCGATGCCAACCTCGGCGGCTTTGTCGGGTCCGCTGTTCGTGGGGTTCCGTCGGTATTCTGCTTCTCGTCCGTCACGTTCAAAACTCCCTTAACAGATCAATCTTTTAGCTGGCGCTTGGCGATCATGCAATTGCTACCTATGCGGCTCGACTTTTGCGTCAAAGCGGAGTAGCGCGCGCCTTTCCTGATATACGAGACCAACGACTTGACCAGCATCATCCCTCTCGCGGAAATCGATCCGCAACTCGTCGAAGACCTGCTTGACGCCGCCTTCGGCACTGATCGGCATGACCGCACCGCGTATAAATTGCGCGAAGGCATGACCATGCTCGAAGGCCTGTCGCTGGCCGCAGTGGATCAGGAAAAACACGAACTGCTGGGCTCAATCCAATGCTGGCCGATCGCCCTGACCGACGAACAGGGCCATGCGCACCCGATGATCATGGTCGGTCCGGTGGCGGTTTACCCCGATATTCAGCGCGAGGGTATTGGCCGGGCGATGATGGCGGCGCTGCTGAAGGAAATTCAGCCCGAGGATTCGCTGCCGCTGGTGATGATCGGTGATCCGGAATATTATGAGCGCTTCTTCGGTTTTACCGCAGAGGGAACTGGGGGATGGACGCTGCCCGGGCCGTGGGAACCGTCGCGGCTGCTGATGCGCGCGGGGCCTGCGGGCAAGCCATTACCGAAAACCGGTGCGCTGGGACCCTGGACACGATAGCGAGTCTAAAGCTTTACAGATATGGCACCGGGCAATAGTCCAGATGCATGCCCTACACTCCACCACCCGAAATGGCTTCACTCTCGATCGCGGAAATCGCCGAAATGGCGGCAGCGCAGAAGCTGCCCCCGGTCGATCAATGGGATCCGCAGGATACCGGCGACAGCGAAATGCGAATCGCGGCCGACGGGACATGGTACCATCAGGGCGACCCGATCAAGCGCCCGGCGATGGTCCGCGCCTTTTCCAGCATCTTGCGGCGGGAAGCCGATGACAGCTACGCGTTGGTCACACCCTACCAGAAGCTGAGCATTATAGTGGAAGACGCGCCGTTCAGCGCGGTGGAACTGGAGAGCAATGGCAGCGGCGCTGATCGGACACTCGCATTCCGGCTCAACACCGATCATCTGGTCGTCGCCGATGCCGATCACCCGCTGCGCTTTGGCACCGACAAGCCGCAGCCCTATCTGCAGGTGCGCAAGGGACTGGAAGCGGTGCTGGCCCGACCGGTCTATTATCAGCTCGCGGAATTGGCTCTGGACGAAGCCGCCGACCCGCTTGGCATCTGGTCTGCCGGTACGTTCTTCCCGATGGCGACCGATTCATGACATTGCGCGACCGGCTCGAAAAGGCGCTGGTGAGGGGCCATGAAAATGACCTCGACCATCTGCTCTACAACGAGCGCGATCATATCGACGATCTCAAGATCCTGCGCGACGCCGCGGTGCTGATCGCGGTGACCGATCGCCCCGATCCCGGCGTGATTTTCGTCCAGCGACCGCAGCATATGCGCAACCATCCCGGACAGGTCGCCTTTCCCGGCGGCAAGATCGATCCGGGCGACCGCGATCCGATCGATGCGGCGCTCCGCGAGGCGCATGAGGAAGTCGCGCTCGATCGCAGCCATGTGGATATCATCGGTCTGACCGACAGTTTCCAGTCGGGCAGCGGCTATAATATACAACCGGTGCTCAGCGTGATCCCGCCCGACCTGCCATTTGTCGCCGACCCCGGAGAGGTCGAGAGCTGGTTCGAAGCGCCGCTCGATTTTCTGCTCGATCCGAAAAACCGCACGGTCCACGAAGGGACCTGGAACGGGCGCAAGCGGCATTATTACGAAATCTACTGGCAAGAATATCGTATCTGGGGAATTACGGCGGGGATTTTGAACAATCTCGGGAAGAGACTGGGTTGGGAACCATGAAACTGCCGCCGTCAGACTGGACCGAAAGACGCGGCCTTGCGGCTCTGATCGGCGCGCTGGACGGCAAGGCGCGCTTCGTCGGCGGCGCCGTGCGCGACAGCCTGTTGGGAGTCGCGGTCAAGGACGTGGATCTCGCCACGCCCTTGTTGCCCGAAGACGTCATGAAACGGCTTACGGCGGCGTCGATCAAGGTCATCCCCACCGGCATTGATCATGGTACGGTGACCGCCGTGCTGCCCGACGGGCCGGTCGAGATCACCACGCTGCGCCGCGATGTTTCGACCGATGGCCGGCGAGCCACGGTCGCGTTCAGCGATGACTGGCAGGAGGATGCGGCGCGCCGCGACTTCACCATCAATGCGCTCTCCGCCGATCCGGAAACGCTGGAGATTTTCGATTATTTCGGCGGGCTGGACGACCTCGAACAGCGCCGGATCAGCTTCATCGGCTCGGCAGCGGAACGGATCGCCGAGGATCATCTGCGGATCATGCGCTATTTCCGGTTTCTCGCGCGGTTCGGGCTGCACGAACTTGATTCAGAAGCCTTTCAGGCCTGCGTCGATGCTGCGCCCAAGCTGGAACAATTGTCCCGGGAACGGATTGCGGATGAACTGCTGAAATTGCTGGCAACCGACGATCCACGCATGGCCGTTGGCAAGATGCTGGATGGGAAGATTTTCGAGCATATTGTCGCCGAGACTGACGCGCACGCACGGGTCATATTGGACCGGCTTGTCAGACGCGAAAAGGCGCATGACATCGTCCCTGGAGCCGTTCGGCGTCTGGTGGCTTTGCTGCCCAAGGATTGGGACACGCAAAGCGCAATTGCCAAAAGCCTGAAATTTTCGAAGAAATTGCAAAAGGCGATTGTGGAGCGCGCTCCATTGCAGGGCGATACCAACGTCCGCGCCCTCGCCTATCGCACCAGCGTCGAGGCCGCCCGCGATGTTGCCTTGCTGTTCGCCGACGACGCCGCTCTGCCCGAAATGCTGGCCGACCTCAAAAACTGGCAGCCTCCGATATTGCCGATGAGCGGAGGCGACTTGATCGAGCGCGGCCTGAAACCCGGTCCAATTGTCGCCCGGACTCTGGCCACCATCGAACAGGCGTGGATCGATAATAGCTTTCCGGATGAAAAATGGGTGACAGAATTTGTCGACGGTCTTGATTTCAGCGCCCGTACATGAGCAAAGTCGGATAGAGATAAGAACGAGATTTGCGGGGCGGCAGAGCACCCCAACAAGCAAGAGAATGAGAGAGGCAGCAGATGACAGAGGCCCCAGAAAAAAACAATCTGGTTGAAATGATCGCGTCGCCGCGCAGCGACAGTAGCACCCACTGCACCGCCGCAGACTATGACCGGCTGTACCGGGAAAGCATCGATGATCCCGACAGTTTCTGGTCCCGTCAGGCGGAACGGCTGGACTGGGAAACAGCACCCGGCACCATAGCCAACTGGTCCTTCGATCCGGTCTCGATCAAATGGTACGAGGACGGCGTGCTCAACATCTGCCACAACACGCTGGATCGCCACGTGGCCGCCGGCAAGGGCGATGTCACCGCACTGATTTTCGAACCCGATGATCCGCAGTCACCCGGCCGCGCCATCTCCTATGCCGACCTTTTGGCAGAGGTCATCAAGATGGCCAATTGCCTGAAAAAATTGGGCGTAAAGAAAGGCGACCGGGTCACCATCTACATGCCGATGATCCCGGAAGGCGCGATCGCCATGCTCGCCTGCGCCCGCATCGGAGCGATCCACAGCGTCGTCTTTGGCGGCTTCTCCCCCGATGCGCTGGCCGGGAGGATTGAGGATTGCGACAGCAAGTTCGTGATCTGCGCCGATGGCGGACTGCGCGGCGGCAAGTCGGTACCGCTCAAGACCAATGTCGATGCCGCGCTGGAAAAAGTATCGGTCGAAGCGGTTCTCGTCATCAACCACACCGACAGCGATGTCACCATGACTGCCGGACGCGACCACTGGTATCACGAGCTCAAGGCCGATGTGGCCGAGGACTGCCCCTGCGAACCAATGAACGCGGAGGATCCGCTGTTCATTCTCTACACCTCCGGTTCGACCGGCAAGCCCAAGGGCGTGCTCCACACCACCGGCGGCTATGCGGTCTGGGTCGCGACCACCTTTCACTATGTCTTCGATTACCAGCCCGGCGAGGTCTTCTGGTGCTCGGCCGATATCGGCTGGGTCACCGGACACAGCTATATCGTCTACGGTCCGCTGCTCAACGGCGCGACCGAGCTGATGTTCGAGGGCATCCCCAACTATCCCGATTTCGGCCGCTTCTGGGAAGTGGTCGAAAAGCACAAGGTCAATATCTTCTACACCGCGCCAACCGCGATCCGCGCGCTGATGCGCGAAGGCGACGGCCCGGTCAAAGCGCATGACCGCTCCTCGATCCGCTTGCTCGGCACGGTCGGCGAACCGATCAATCCGGAAGCCTGGCTCTGGTATTATAATGTCGTCGGCGATGGCAAATCGCCGATCATCGACACCTGGTGGCAGACCGAAACCGGCGGCGTGATGATCACCACCCTGCCCGGCGCACACGGCATGAAGCCCGGCAGCGCAGGCAAACCCTTCTTCGGTGTCCAGCCGCAGCTGGTCGACGGCGACGGCAAGATTCTGGAAGGCGCCACCGACGGCAATCTGTGCCTCACCGCCAGCTGGCCGGGACAGGCGCGCAGCGTCTATGGCGATCACGAGCGTTTCATCCAGACCTATTTCAGCACCTATAAGGGCAAATATTTCACCGGCGACGGCTGCAAGCGCGACGCCGATGACTATTACTGGATCACCGGCCGGGTCGACGATGTCATCAATGTCTCGGGCCACCGCATGGGCACGGCGGAAGTCGAATCCGCCTTGGTCTCCCACCCCAAGGTCGCCGAGGCGGCGGTGGTTGGCTATCCGCATGACATCAAGGGACAGGGCATATATTGCTATGTCACATTGAATGCGGGCGAGGAGCATTCAGACGAATTGGTCGCCGAACTGCGCGTCCATGTCCGCACCGAAATCGGGCCGATCGCCACACCCGACCATTTGCATCTGACGCCCGCCCTGCCGAAAACCCGCTCCGGCAAGATCATGCGGCGCATCCTGCGCAAGATCGCCGAGAATGACCATGGCGCGCTGGGCGATACATCGACGCTGGCGGACCCGAGCGTGGTCGATTCCCTGGTCGAGGGACGGTTGAACAAGTAGCCGTGCTCCGCACTTGATGCGGAGCTCTGGCGGCAAGAGGTGTAGCTGGTAGCACAGGGCTCCGCATCAAGTGCGGAGCACACGCCGTTTGCCTGCGCAGGCAGGCATCCATCTCCCATCGGTTCCGCTTGGCGCTTCCGGGAGATGGGCCCCTGCCTGCGCAGGGGCACACAAGCCTTACTTAACCCTCAAACCCGACAAACACCGCCGCCTCATCCACCGGCTTGCGCGTCGACACCACCGCGTTGGCCGGAAAGCTCTCGTCCGGCCAGCCCAGCGCAATACTCTTCATGATTACCTGGTCCTCGGCAATCCCGGCATGTTCGCGGACCACCGGCGACTGCATGATGCCCTGGCTGTTGATCACCGTGCCGAGGCCCCGCGACCAGGCCGCATTGACCAGCGCCGTCGCCACCGCACCGCAGTCGAACGGCGTGTCGTCGCTGCCATCGACCGCGCGGTCATAGGTGATGATCACGCAGACCGGCGCATCGAATTGCCGGAAACCCCGCATCACCCAATCCTGCCGCGCCTCCTTGTCGTCGCGCGCGATCCCCATCGCGGAAAAAAGCTGCTTCGCCACGCCGATCTGGCGCTCGCGATGCGGCCCGGCAAAGGCCGGCCCGGTCCGGAACTCGCGCGATTGCGGCACACCGGCCAGCATCCGCTCGGTGTTGCCCGCCCGGATTTTTGCCAGCGGCTCGCCGGTGATGACGTAGAAACTCCACGGCTGCGTATTCATCGACGAAGGCGCGCGCATCGCCAGCTCGAGAATCTCCTCGATCAGCTCTTTCGGAACAGGTTCAGGCTTGTAACCGCGTATACTGCGACGACCGAGGACAACTTCATCAAACTGCATGACTGGCTCCAAATACAAATTACCGTCGCTGGCTAGCGGACTAAACGGCTGATGCAAACCCCGCTCCTGCTTATAATGGCAGCAGCGGCTGTTCGCCCTTAAAGCAGCCGCTCTATTTGGGTGCATGACGGCGATAATCTGTTAAGCCGAAAAGATGAAAGAACATTTTGAACGCCACAAACAGCCGTGGACCACCGAGGAGGTCCAGAAGCTCCATGCCTTTGCCAAAAAGGGCATGACGCTCAAAGCAATCTCCAAGGCCCTGACCCGTAGCGAGGAATCGATCCGGACACGGACCAAGCTGGACAAGCTCAAGATCGCCAAAAAACGCTGAATCTTGAAAGCCGCTGACGCGACAGCCTCACCTCAGCCTCAGGCGCGCGGCACCCGGATCTTGTCGACCAGCCAGCCAATCTCCTTCGGCGGCGCGGCGGTGAATTTCGCCACCGTGATCGCCACGGCGAAATTCAGCAGCATCCCAATCACGCCAATACCCTCCGGCGAGATCCCGAACAGCCAGTTGGCCGCGATATTGCTGTCCGGCGCCCAGAGCTTGAACCAGCCGATATAGAGGAAGGTAAAGCTGAGGCCCGTGACCATCCCGGCAATCGCGCCTTCGCGATTCATCCGCTTGGAGAATATGCCCATGAAGATTGCCGGGAATAGCGAGGCCGCCGCCAGACCGAAAGCAAATGCCACCACCTGCGCAACCCAGCCCGGAGGGTAGATGCCAAGATAGCCTGCGACCACTATTGCTGCCGTTGCGGCCAGACGCGCTGCGCGCAGTTCGCCTTTCTCGGTGATATTTGGGCGAAAGGTGCTCTTCAGCAGATCATGGCTGATCGACGAGCTGATCACCAGCAGCAGCCCCGCCGCCGTCGACAAAGCCGCCGCCAGTCCGCCCGCCGCAACCAGCGCGATCACCCAGCCCGGCAGATTGGCGATCTCGGGATTGGCTAGCACCATGATATCGCGGTCGACATAGACTTCATTGGAATTGTCGTCCCTCGCTTCGTTGGAGACGACCCGTTCGCCACTGGTCCCGGTACGTCCGGCAAATTCCGGTGCGCCCGCAAAGGCATCGCCCTTGCCGAGCTGCATCCTGCCATCGCCATTCTTGTCGCGCCAGGCAATCAAATCGTTGCTTTCCCAGTTCTTGAACCAGGCCGGCGCCTCAGAATATTCGACATTGTTGACGCTGTCGATGAAATTGAGCCGGGCAAAGGCCCCCACCGCCGGGGCCGTCGTGTAAAGCAGGGCAATGAACACCAGCGCCCAGCCCGCCGACTTGCGGGCATCCGATGCCTTCGGCACGGTGAAGAAACGGACAATCACATGCGGCAGACCCGCCGTTCCGACCATCAGCGCCAGGGTGATACAGAAAACGTCGATCATCGACTTCTCGCCGCTGGTATAGGCGGCAAAGCCCATGTCCTGCAGCACCAGATCCAGCTTCTGCAGCACATAGAGGCCGGACCCGTCATTGACCGTCGAACCCAGCCCCAGTTGCGGCACCGGATTGCCGGTAATCAGAAAGCTGATGAAGAAAGCCGGCACCATATAGGCGAAGATCAGCACGCAATATTGCGCGACCTGCGTATAGGTAACGCCCTTCATCCCGCCGAGCACGGCATAGACGAACACGATCGCCATGCCGATGATCACGCCGAGATTGATCGGCACGTCGAGAAAGCGGGAAAAGACGATGCCGACGCCGCGCATCTGCCCGGCAATATAGGTGAAGCTGATGAAGATCAGGCAGATCACCGCCACCACCCGGGCGGCCTTTGAATAATAGCGCGTGCCGATGAAATCCGGCACCGTATACTGGCCGAACTTGCGCAGATAGGGGGCGAGCAGCAGCGCCAGCAGCACATAGCCGCCGGTCCAGCCCATCAGATAGACCGACCCGTCATAGCCGGCAAAGGCGATGATCCCGGCCATTGAAATGAAACTCGCCGCCGACATCCAGTCGGCTGCGGTTGCCATGCCGTTGACCACCGGATTGACCCCGCCGCCGGCAACATAAAATTCGCTGGTCGACCCCGCCCGCGAGGCAATAGCGATGCCGATATAGAGCGCGAAGGACAGGCCGACGAACAGATAGATGAGGGTCTGGGTCGCCATCAGCTGCGCTCAGTCATCAAGATCATGCTGGCGCTCGATCCGTTTCATCCGGACGCTGTAGAAGATGATCAGCAGAATGAAGACATAGATCGACCCCTGCTGCGCAAACCAGAAACCGAGCGGATAACCACCAATCGCAAATTGATCGAGAAAATCGCGAAACAGGATGCCCGCGCCAAAGGAAACGACGAACCAGATCGCCATCAGCGTACACAGCAAACGGATATTCTGCGACCAGTAAGCCGTTTCATTGGCGCTGGTTTCGCCGTTCTGTTCGGGTGCGTCCGCGCTTTTGTCTGACATGCTGGCATCCCCCAATTTGCTCCTGCCGGTCAGGCTAGAGGCAGAGGCGAATTAGCGCAAACAGGTTTTGATGTCGTGCTCCGCACTTGATGCGGAGCCCTGGAGGCCAGAAGCGTCCTTCGCCGCCAAAGCTCCGCATCAAGTGCGGAGCACCAACACCATCAATCAAACTTGCCCGTTTTCGGAAAACCTGTCGGTGGCAACCGTCCAGCCGCTCCCCGCGCAACCCGCCACATGGTCAGATCATTTTCGGTCCGCGTGCGACCACTGTCGCCACCCATCGCCCAGCTCAGGCCTTCTTCCAACCGGAACACAATCGCGTCCGAAAGGCCGCCATCCTTGTACCGTTGCAGCATCACGCCCTGCCCCTTGGCCATTTCCGGCATTTCGGAGAGCGAGAAGACGACCAGCTTGCGATTCTCGCCGATCGCCGCGACATGGTCGGCACCTTGGGGAATTGGACGAACCACGATCAGCCGCGCATCGCCTTTCAGATTCACCACCTGACGACCCTTTTTGGTCTCGGCGACCACGTCGGCGATATTGCAGACAAAGCCGCGACCCCAAGAAGAAGCGATCAGCAGCTTGCCGTTCATGTCCGCAACCATCAGCGCGATCGGCTCCGCGCCCGCCTCAAGATCGACCATAGATCCGACCGGCTCGCCAAAGCCGCGCGCACCGGGGAGCTTGTCCGCACCAATGGTGTAGAAGCGCCCATTGTCGCAGGCCATCAGCAGCTTGTCGGTGGTCTGCGCGTGGAAGGCATATTTGGGGCCGTCGCCTTCCTTGAACTTGAAGCTGTCGGGTTGCGACAGATCGGCATGCCCCTTCATCGCCTTGATCCAGCCGCGCTGCGACATGATCACGGTGACCGGTTCCTTCTCGATAAAGGCTTCCAGCGAAATTTCCCGCGCCGGCGCCGCCTCGACCAGCATCGTGCGCCGCTTGCCGAGAGCGGTGTCCTCGGCATAAAGCTTGCGCAGATCGGCCAGATCCTTCTTCAGCCGCGTCTTCTGCCGCGCCGGGCTCTCGATCAGCTTTTCCAACCCGTCGCGCTCCTCGAGCAGCTTGTCCCGCTCGTTGCGCAATTCCATCTCTTCCAGCTTGCGCAAGCTGCGCAGCCGCATGTTGAGGATCGCCTCCGCCTGCCGGTCGGTCAGCTGGAACTCGTCCATCAGCATCGGCTTGGGTTCGTCATGGTTGCGGATGATCTCGATCACGCGGTCGAGATTGAGATAGGCAATGATATAGCCTTCGAGCAGCTCCAGCCGGGCGGCAATCTTGTCGAGCCGGTGCTGGGAACGGCGCACCAGCACTTCAATCTGGTGCGTGATCCAGTGTTGCAGCACCTCCTTGATACCCATCACCTTGGGCACGCGGTCCTTGTCGAGCACGTTCATATTGAGCGAGAAGCGGTTTTCCAGATCCGACATCCGGAACAGCGCATTCATCAGATCCTCGGGATCGACGGCGCGGCTTTTCGGTTCCAGCACGATCCGCACCTGCTCGTCCGATTCGTCGCGGATATCGGCGAGGATAGGCAATTTCTTGTCGGCAATGATCTGGGCGATCTGCTCGATCAGCTTGCCCTTCTGCACCTGATAGGGAATCTCGGTGACGACAATCTGCCACGCCCCGCGGCCCTCGGCGTCTTCCTTCTCCCACTTGCAGCGTACCCGCATCGCACCGCGACCGCTTTCATAGGCGGCGTCGATCACCGATTTCGGGTCAACCAAGGTACCGCCGGTGGCCAAGTCCGGCCCCTTGATGATGTCCATGATCTCGGCATGTTCAGCCTTGGGCGAATCGATCAGCAGAGTCGCGGCGTCGATAATCTCGTGGACATTGTGCGACGGGATGCTGGTCGCCATGCCGACGGCGATACCGCTCGCGCCATTGGCGAGCAGATTGGGGAACAGGCCGGGCATGACTTCCGGCTCTTCATCCTCGCCATTATAGGTCGGCTTGAAATCGACCGTGCCTTCGTCGAGGCCATGCATCAGCTCGATCGCCGTGCGCGTCAGCCGCGCCTCGGTGTATCGATAGGCCGCGGCATTATCGCCGTCGATATTGCCGAAATTCCCCTGCCCGTCGACCAGCGGATAGCGCAGCGAGAAAGTCTGTGCGAGCCGGACCATCGCATCATAAACCGACTGGTCGCCATGCGGGTGATATTTGCCGATCACGTCGCCGACCACACGGGCACATTTCTTGTAGCCCTGCGACGGCTCCAGCTTGAGCAATCGCATCGCCCACAGCAGGCGGCGATGCACCGGCTTCAGGCCATCGCGCAGATCCGGCAGCGAGCGCGCGGTGATCGTCGACATCGCATAGATCAGATAACGTTCGGATAAAGCCGCATCGAACGGCGCTTCGACGATCGCGTCAAATTCATCTTCGGGAGCCGCTTCGGGCGCATCGGTTACATCACTCATGCTGGAGGCGATAGCAGGGTGGATTCAGGGTTGGTAGGGGGAAAGTGGTGTTGGGCAACGGCATTATTCCTCTCCCCTTGAGGGAGAGGACAACGGAGACTTGCCGCCGCAGCTTTAGCGGAGGCG
Organism: Sphingomonadales bacterium CG_4_10_14_3_um_filter_58_15; assembly: GCA_002783865.1. Taxonomy (GTDB): domain Bacteria; phylum Pseudomonadota; class Alphaproteobacteria; order Sphingomonadales; family Sphingomonadaceae; genus Parasphingorhabdus. The sequence goes on along the minus strand of PFJE01000011.1, from coordinate 6,673 downwards.
GTTAGTCGGAGTCGGTGAGGGGTTTTTGCGCGGTGCCGCCTCCCCTCACCAACGTCGCCTAACGAGCAAGCTCGTAAGGCTTTGATATCCTCTCCCTCAAGGGGAGAGGATCAATTGGTCACCCGCCGCTCGCTACGATAATAGAGAAAGGCAAACCACAGTGCGACCGCGCCGAGAAGGTGCCAGACGGCATGACCCTGCAACAGGCTTTCGGGCGCACAAAGCTGGCCGCGCTGGTCGAGATTCCAGATCGTAAAGGCCACAACATTGGCGATAAGCCCCGTGACATAGTAGCCAGTGCGGACCTGAGGCCGCCGCGGCCGCGCAAAGACCAGCTCGAGGATAATCGCGGCGAGCAGCACCACCGCGAAGAGCCAGCGGCGAACCTCGGGCAGCGCGTATAGGATTGCAACCAGCACAGCGCAAAGCAGCGCATAATAGATCATCACACGCCGATCCGTTATGCCGCGCCACTTGGCCAGCGCACTGATCAGAAAAAATGCGCTGATCAGATACATGCCGAGCACATCGAAAAACTGACCCCACAGGGTGAGCGTCGCGTGGAGCAGCACCGATCCGATCCCGACGACAATCGCCGCCCCGCCCAGCACGCTTGCCGCCAGCGGCGGAAAGGCCGACATCCAGTCCCGCGACCGGGCCATCAGGATCATCAGCAGACCGGCAAAGACATAGCCGAAGGACGACAGACTGTTGGCCGGTTGCAACAGCAACGCTCCCGTCCTCGGCATTTCGCAGAAGCATCTCGTTTCCGTGCAACTCGCTGACGCAAAACGCGACCATTCGGGACCGATCCCATTCAGCAAGGATATGGTGATCGCTGCGATCAGAGCGGACAAGGCCGCCGCTGCGAACAACCGGCGGCTCGCCATGGTCATCGCGCCAGCCATTCCGCCGGCAGCGACAATCCTTCCCGTTCATTGTCCCAGATGATGCTCATGATCCACCAGCGCCCGGAACAATCGATGCCATCATTCCACAGATGCACCATATTCACCCCGCGAAACTGGATTTCGGGATGATCCGGCGTTTCGCGGGCCTCATAACTGCTGAAGACATGCGCTATCTGACCGAAAATATCCGTCTTTCGCCCGATTTCGATCTCGTAGAAGCTTCGCCCAGCCAGCAGCGGAATCGTCGCCTCGACAAATTCGTCAAAGCTGAAGGTAAAGGCAACCGGCGCGCCGTCGACAATTCTGGTGCGGTTGATCAGCGCCCGGGGATGGTAAATTTCCCGGTCACGCTCCCAGTCCTGGCCGCCCGACGGGCCGGAGATGCACTCGTAGAGCGTTTCCATTACTTCATTGATCGTGCCATATTTGGTCATCGCAATCCCATTCCTCCAGTTCCTCGCGGGATCGATCATGAAACGGGATTGATTGCGCCGCAAGCCGCTTTGGCATATAGGAAGGCTCGGTTGCCCCGATCCGTTCAATCCGCTGCGATTCGAACCGTCGGGGCTTGATTTTTTGTCGCTCTCTTTGCGAAGTGGAACCAAGCAATGTCCCGTCGTCGCCAAATCTATGAAGGCAAGGCCAAGATTCTGTATGAAGGCCCGGAGCCCGGCACGATCATTCAATATTTCAAGGATGACGCCACCGCTTTCAACGCCGAGAAAAAGGGCACGATCAACGGCAAGGGTGTGATCAACAATCGCATCAGCGAGCATATTTTCACGCTGCTCGGCCATATCGGCATCCCCAGTCACTTCATCCGCCGGCTCAACATGCGCGAACAACTGGTCAAGCAGGTCGAAATCGTTCCGATAGAAGTGATCGTCCGCAATGTCGCCGCCGGT
>PFJE01000011.1:0-4850 GCA_002783865.1 Sphingomonadales bacterium CG_4_10_14_3_um_filter_58_15 | reverse complement strand
CCAAGCGCCTCGGTATCGAAGAGGGCACGCCGCTGCCGCACACTTTGCTCGAATATTGCTATAAGGATGATGCTCTGGGCGATCCGCTGGTGGCAGAAGAGCATATCGCCTGCTTCGGCTGGGCCAGTCAGGAGGAAATGCAGGATATTTCCGCCATGGCGATCCGGATCAACGATTTCATGGCCGGCATGTTTGCCGGAATCGGTATCAAGCTGATCGATTTCAAGCTTGAGTTCGGCCGGGTGTTCGAAGGGGATTTTTCGCGGATCATTTTGGCCGATGAAATCAGCCCCGATGGCTGCCGTCTCTGGGATATTGAGACCAACGAAAAGCTCGACAAGGACCGGTTCCGCCGCGACATGGGCGGGGAAGCTGAAGCCTATCAGGAAGTGGCCAGACGGCTCGGGCTGTTCCCCGAAGGCGTCAGCGAAGTTCTCGACCTGAACAGCGAACGGAAGAAACGCGGGAAATAGACATAGACCGGTAGTTTTTGCCTGTTCGAACCGATATTTTGATCCGCGGCCAAGGGTAGCGCATCAATCTTGAAATGTGCGCCGTCGTCCAGGCGAAACAGCTACGCTTGGCCAATTTTCTTTCTTACTCTTGCCCCCTCCAATCTTGCCGTTATAGCAGGGCAATATTGGCGGCGGCACAACGCGAGGGCGAAGCATGAAAGTCAGAATATTTGTAACGCTGAAGGACGGCGTCTTGGACCCGCAGGGCAAGGCCATCCATCATGCACTGGAAAGTCTCGATTTTTCCGGGGTGAATGATGTCCGCGTTGGCAAGTTGATCGAGCTGGAAGTCGATTCATCGGTTAGCCGGGAAGAGATTGACAAGATGTGCGACAAATTGCTCGCGAACACGGTCATCGAAACCTACGAAATTGAATTACCGAAAACCGCGCTGGAGACGCACTCCTGATGCAATCGGCAGTGATCGTCTTTCCCGGCTCGAACTGCGACCGCGACATGGCTGTCGCGCTCGAGACGGTTTCGGGTCAGAAGCCGCATATGGTCTGGCACGGTGATACCGACCTGCCTGCCGGGCTGGATGTCATCACGATTCCGGGCGGATTCTCCTACGGTGATTATCTCAGGTCCGGAGCCATGGCGTCCCGTTCCAACATCATCAAGCCGGTCATCGAAGCGGCGCAGCGCGGCGTGAAGATACTCGGCGTCTGTAATGGCTTCCAGATTCTCACGGAGACGGGCCTGTTGCCCGGCGCGCTCATGCGCAACAGCAACATGCATTTCATCTGCAAAGACGCCGAGCTCGAGGTAATCAATACCGATAATATATTCACGGCGCGCTATGCTGGGGATACGTCGGTATCAATCCCGGTCGCTCACCATGATGGCAATTATTTTGCCGACGATGATACGTTGGATATTCTGGAAAAAGACGGTCGGGTGGTGTTTCGCTATCAGAGCGCTATCAATGGCTCAGCGCGCAATATTGCCGGAATCATTAATGAAGCGGGCAATGTCTTGGGGATGATGCCGCATCCTGAGCGCGCGATCGACCAAAAGCACGGCGGCACAGACGGACTAGCCCTGTTCGAAAGTCTGCTACACTAGTCTCTTGTGCCAACCCGTTCATACTGACGAGCAATGGTCGGCAGGATTGTCGGAGTTTTTAGCTGGATTGCAAGTGCCCGTAACCATCGCGCATCGCCCGAACTGATACCAACTCTGACCCTGCCAGCAAGCGGCGGGCATCGATACGGCATGGGGTGCAATGTCTCATGAATGGCCAAGCGAGCGCCATTCTTTGCCCCGCGGACTCGTCTACCTTGCTAACACCAGAATTATCGGACGTTTGGACGTTTCGGGTCACTGACCGATCACAAGATCCCGGCCGGGCTACCGTGTTGTCACAAACCCGCTGTCGATCAAATTATCAATCCGCGCCACAAACAAAAAAAAGGGCCGGTCCGAAGACCAGCCCTTTTCCTAATTGCTATTGTATCGGTATTAGTTACCGGAACCAGGTCCGTACATAACTTCAACACGACGGTTCTGAGGTTCACGAACACCGTCTGCGGTTTCAACGCGAGGACGCGATTCACCGAAGGCTTCACTCGAGATAGCGCCGCCGCTGATGCCGCGCGATTCAAGATACGCACGAACAGCTTCGTTGCGACGCTGGGACAGACCGACGTTGTAGCTGGCAGAACCAGATTTGTCAGCGTGACCAGCCAGCATGACCTGAGCCGAACCACAATCGCCATATGCGGTAACCGCATTGTCGAGAACCGAAGCCGCTTCTGGTGTGATATCCGACTGATCCCAGTCAAAGAACACAATATAAGGGCCAGGTGCACACACTGCCGCTGGTGGCGGTGGTGGTGGTGGTGGTGGCGGTGGTGGCGGTGGTGGAGGCGGTGGAGGCGGTGGTGCCGCTGGTTCGCCGCCGAAGTTGTAAATCAAGCTACCCAGAATCGAGTGGGTCCGCAGACGCGTATTGTTTGCGCGGCCAACCTGATCGACCAAGTTGATTTTATCAGCATTGAAGAAGCGGTATTTCAGTCCGACATCCCAGCTATCGCTCAATGGCGCACGAACGCCTGCAAGCAACTGCCATGCAAAACCGGTATCCGAATCATCAAGATAAGGGCCGGCAAAGATGCTCGTTACTTCGGTCCGTGCAACGCCGACGCCGCCGCCAGCAAAGCCCTGGATGCCGTCATCGTCGCCAAAGTCCAGCAAACCGTTCAGCATGAAGCTAAGCGCGTTGACTTCACCATTGATCGGGGTTGCGCCGAAAAAGGCACCCGTGCCCGCGGCTGTCGCTGGGATACCAGGCGCATTGGCTTGTACTCTATTGGCAGCTGCTGCTTTATAACCAACTTCAGCTTCCAAACGGAAACCGCCGAAATCATAACCAACGATACCATCAAAGTCGTAACCAGCGTCATGATCAACTTCAGACGCGCCGTTGTTACCAGCTACGTTGATCGACAGATCTTCAGCGATCATTGCACCGCCCTCAACACCGACGTACCACTGGTTATCACGAGCCAGTGCAGGTGTAGCGAGCGCTGTGGAGGCAAGCGCCATTCCTAAGGCAAGCTTCCGCATTTATATTCCCCTTCTCATTTACGTTCTAAATTCACGCTGCTTTCTAGCCCCTAGGTCCGTATAGTGCAAGCGGACAAATCGCAGAACTGTTGCGAAAATGTCGCCATTTTCGGCATTTAGCCCAAAAAATAGCCTATAAACCTCGCTGCATAGTGGAAATTCCAATATCAATGCGTACCCAACGCGGATTTCAAGGGCCGGACTTCACAATTCCCTGCGCTTTCAGGGCCGTCAGGATCGAATCGATCGCGATCCGCGCCTCCACGTCAACAACCGAGCCAGCAGCCGGACTCGCTACCGCATCTGCAAGTAGCCACGACGTTCGATACACCGCAAAACTGTCGAGCGCTTCAATATAGACGCGCATCAACGGAGATGGGCTTATGAAAAGCCAGCCATTTCCTGTCCAGCCAGCGATCTGGTCATCATGATCCAGCCAGTCGCCCGTGGCATCCGGGCCGACGATCCACGCCTGCCCGGCAACGGCAACAACCGCAGCAGGATCGGTCTCGATCGCTTGCACGCAGGGATGGATCAGAAAGTCGGCGCGCACCAGGGCTTCGTTGTGGAATAATTCCTTGTGTGCCTGCCCGGTCGCGAGCAGCGGGAGTTTAAACCGTTCGGTTTCCAAAAGGGCCATATTCTCTATCTTTCCAGAAATGATGCAAAAATAAGTCGAGGTGGAGTCAAAGCGGTATGTCGAACGCCAGTGGCGCGGACAGGCCATGCGACCCGATTTGGCAGATTTTTGCGGTTATACTGCTGCTATTATTTGCTAGAATCGGTGCGATCTGGTCGGCAGCGAAAACCAACTGCGGCTGGCTAGTCTCGATCACAATCGCAGGTTCGGAATCGACCTCCTCTGCCAGTTCAACCCGATATTTTTCGAACTCCTCGGCCAGCGGCACTTCGACATGATCAGCCCAGATAGTCCCCGCCCGCGACCGCCGAGTCCATTCGATTCGAAGGTCACCGCCGTCGAGAAATTTCCACTTGGGGTGAACGGGTGACCATGGAGTCAAAGCCCGACCCGGAGACGTGATTGTCGCAGGGATGGGATCGAGATCTTCGCGTCCCAGTGCAAGGACACCAACGGGCGAAAACGGTGCATAATAGGCAGAACCGATTTCCAGCATCGACCCGCCGTCGAGCAGAACAAAATCTTCACCGGCCACATGCCTCTCCATTTCAGCTTCGGTGCCGCCCAGCCCGCGAATCAGGCGAGAAAGACGAAAGCGACCTTCTGCCAAAGGCAAAGCTTTGGCGAACTGGATGATCTCCCGCCCGACCACCGCGATATTGCGGCCAGCGAGCAATTGGGCATAATCGGCATAAGCCAACATCATCCCCGCATGGTTCAAATCCACATCGATATGATTGACCTCATCAATCAACGCGGGATTGGCAAAATCGAGCGCCCCTGATGTGGTGCCGATGACGGTTGGAGCCGGTATATGTCCGATAAAGGCGCCCGCCGCACCGCCGGATCCAGACGCAAAAAGCTGTGCATTTCGCCAGCCGGCATCGCCAGCCGCCGCCGCATAAAGTCTGACCGAGTCCGACACCGTCGTCGGCGCGTCTACGGCAAAGGGCAGGTCGATGAGCAGGAGGCGGGTTGAACCGGCGCGCAGATCAGCATCGGCCACGCTTCTGCCCTGCTCTGATCCGGCAGCGGCCAAGCCTGCATATGGGTTCGCTCGCATCAACGAAAGCTGCACAAAACCGCTGCCAATCTCGCATTCGCGGACGCGCCAGAGGCCATCGATA
>PFJE01000001.1 GCA_002783865.1 Sphingomonadales bacterium CG_4_10_14_3_um_filter_58_15 | reverse complement strand
TCCGATGTCTTTGCCGCTCTTGCCGATTCCACCCGCCGCACGCTGCTCGACCGGCTGTTCGTCAAAAACGGCCAGAACCTGAGCGATCTGCATGACGGGATGACAATGTCGCGCCAGGCGGTGGCCAAGCATCTCCATATTCTCGAAACCGCCAATCTCGTCTCCGTCCACTGGCAGGGCCGGGAAAAGCTGCATTATCTCAATCCGGTGCCGCTCGGCGACATTGTCCATCGCTGGGTCGGCAAGTTCGAGGATGCCAGAATTGCAGCGCTGACCGATTTTAAGCAGCAGATGGAAGATGCTTCCAATTCTTCCAGCAACAGCAAGCCACAGGAGAAACGCCGTGCCGGACAATGATATTGCAACAATTGAAACCCGCGCATCAAGCGGCGAGCCATGCGCCCCGGATTTCGTTTATACCATTTTCATCAAGGCTACCGCAGAGCAGGTCTGGAATGGCCTGATCGACCGGGATCTGACCAAAGCCTATTGGGGTCATTATAACGAGTCCGAGTGGCAGCCGGGATCACGATGGGACCATGTCCGCAGCGATGGCAGCGGCAAAATCGATACACGCGGCCGCATTATCGAAATGGATCCACCGCGTAAAATGGTCTGGAGCTGGGCGTTTGATGCGGACGCAGAGCTTCCCGGAAAACTGTCGCGCGTGACCTATGAGCTGACCGCCCTTGGTCCCGACACCAAATTGACGGTCATCCACAGCGAGCTCGAGCCGGGGTCGCCGATGGACAAGGGTATACGCGAAGGCTGGCCGGCAGTGCTCAGCAATCTGAAGTCACTGCTGGAAACCGGCGCGGTCCTGTCGGAAGAGCAATGGCCTGGCCGAAGTTCGGCTTGAGCAAAGCGGGCGCGGTTTGATTCCGCCCCCGTCCCTGCACAGTCAGACGGACTCAAAAGTGCGTCCGGACGCACATAGATCGAACATTCGCTCTTCCACCGGCGAATCCAACCGCCTAATGTCCCCGCATGGACCTGCCCCCGCTCATTCCCGATGACATCCGACCACATGACGGGCGCTTCGTCGGCGGAAAGCATTTTTTCGCCTGCCGGGTCTATTTCGAGGACACCGATTTTTCCGGTATCGTCTATCACGCCAATTATCTGCGCTATATGGAGCGGGCCCGATCGGATATGCTGCGCCAGCTCGATATGGATCAGCATGCGGCCTATGAAAGCGGCGATGGCGTCTATGCGGTGGTCGACCTGACGATGAAATACTGGTTGCCGGCAAAACTGGATGATGATCTGGTGGTTGTCAGTACGGTCGAGACGCTGCGTGCCGCCAGCGTGATTATCGATCAGACGATCCTGCGCGGTTCAGAGATTATTACGTCAGCATCTGTTCACGCAGCCTTTCTTACCCCTGCCGGACGACCGAGACGCCAACCGAAAGCATGGACAAAGGCATTCGCCAGCGTCATGAATCAGACTGATACGAAATGAAGGATATCAACTCTTGCTAGATCAACTTTCCGTCGGAGCGACCACTGGCAACTTCTCCCCATTCATGCTGTTTATGGAAGCCGATATCGTCGTCAAGGCGGTGATGATCGGCCTGCTTTTGGCCAGCGTGTGGACCTGGACGATCATCGTCAGCTTTGGCATGAACATCGCCCAAATTTCCCGAAAATCCGATAAATTTGAACGGGCCTACTCGAAAACCGAAAATATCGACCGGTTTTTTGACGAATATGGCCAGTCCAGCCTTCCGAGCGCCAAGGTTCTGGCCTCCGGCGTCAAGGAGTGGCGGCGTTCGACATCCAAAGGCCCCGTCGACCGGGAAGGCACACGCCAGCGGCTTGCTACCGCGATGAACATCACCATCGCCGACGAAGTGGACCGCATCGCCGACCGGCTCAATTTCCTCGCCACCGTGGGCAGTGTCGCCCCCTTTGTCGGTCTGTTCGGAACGGTCTGGGGCATCATGCGCAGCTTCTCGGCTATTGCCGCGGAACAGAATAGCTCGCTCGCAGTGGTTGCTCCTGGTATTGCCGAGGCGCTGTTCGCGACGGCCATTGGCCTGTTTGCCGCGATTCCCGCAGTGATTGCCTATAACCGCTTCTCGCACCGTCTGAACAAGCTGGAGGCCCGCATGGTCCGCTTTGCCGATGGTTTCCACGCAACGCTCAGCCGCGAACTGGAACTGGGAGACTGAGCATGGGCATGAATATGGGCTCCCGGATCGGACGCCGCGGCGGCAGCCGCGGGCGCGCGCCAATGGCCGAGATCAACGTCACGCCCTTTGTCGACGTGATGCTGGTGCTGCTGATCATTTTCATGGTGACCGCTCCCTTGCTGGTCACCGGCGTACCGGTCGATTTGCCGGAAAGCCGTGCCAATGCGCTGGAACAGGAGCAGGAACCGGTGCAGATTTCAATCGATAACGAAGGCCGCGTCTTTATCGAGGACGAGGAAGTGAGCCGCGGCGCGCTCGCCACACGATTGCGTGAAATTGCCGCCGACCAGAATCCGGAAGATCCGCGCCAGATCATGCTGCGCGGCGACAAGACGCTCGACTATGGATTGATCATGGGTGTGATGGGCGAACTGAACCGCGCCGGATTGAACCGGGTGTCGCTGGTCACTACAGGTTCATCCGAGACACCATAAGAGTGGACAGCTGATATGGAGAAAGCTGAAAAAATTGGCTTGGGAATAGCGGCGGCGGGTCATCTGGCCCTGTTCGGCGCGCTCTCTTTCAGCATTCTCAGCAGCACCAATGAAGCCTTTCGCAACAAGCCGATCGAGGTGATGATTGCCGATGAAGTGGGGCTGGAAAGCGCCGCCCCCAATCCCGCCCTAGTTCCACCGGCGACCAGCGTTGCGCCAGAGCTTGGGGCACCGGAAGAGAGCAGTTTTGTAGAACCGGAACCGCTGCCCGAACCACCGAAAGCCGAAGCAAAGCCCAAGCCATCCGCGACTCCCGCCCCTGTTTCGCGCGAGCCGCGTCGGCGCCCGGACAAACCCGCGAGCGTCGCAGCCAAGGCCGAGCCTAAACCCAAACCCAAGCCCCGCGGCTCCCGCCTGGGCGACGATTTTCTGAAAGGCGTCACCGATGCGCCTTCGGTCAGCCGCAACCAGAATATTACCGCGGAAAAAGCGTCACCAGCGGCGGTGGCCTCGCTGGAGCGCGAATTATACCGGCTGGTGAAACAGAAATGGCGCCCGCCGACAGGCGCCGATGCGGAGCTGTTACGGACCACCGTCACGGCCCGTCTCGACAGCAGCGGCCGGATCATCGGCAGGCCCACAGCCACCACCACCGGCATCACGCCAAGCAATCGATCACAAGTCGAAATCCATCAGGAGCGGGCGATTGCCGCCGTCCAGCTGGCCGCACCGTTCACAACATTCCCCGAAAAATTTTACGATGAATGGAAGGTTATCGAACCTGTCCTCTATCTTGGTGTCTAGGAGACCAGTCATGCAATCTGCCGTCCCGTATATTCGAACTATAGTCCTTGGCTTTGTCGCCAGTTTGGGGTTGGCCACGGCGGCCCACGCCCAGCTGACCGTCGATGTCGACAACAGTGCCGGAGAAGAGCTGATCATCGCCGTTCCCGGCCTGCCGACAACCCAGAGCGTCGACACCCCGGCCGGGAGCACCAGCGAACTCGGGGGAAAGATCAGCGATGTCATCGTCAGCGACTTGCGATCGAGCGGCCTGTTCAAACCGATCGGCCGCAATCAGGTTCGCGGCATCAGCTATGCCGAAGTGACCGCTCCGCAATTCCCCTATTGGGGCGGTAACAACGCCTCGGCGCTGATCCAGGGCTTTGTCCGGGCCAATAGCGACGGCAAGCTGACGGTCGGCTGCTATCTCTATGATGTTGCTCTGGAAACCGAACTCACCCGCCAGGGATTTGTCGTCGAACCGGCAGACTGGCGCCGCGCCGCTCATAAATGCGCCGACACCATCTATTCCCGGCTAAGCGGCGAATCACCCTTTTTCGACAGCCGCATCGCCTATATTGCCGAGACCGGTCCCAAGGGAAACCGGGTCAAGCGGCTGGCAATCATGGACAGCGATGGTGCCAACCACCGGTTCATCACCAATGGCCAGGCCACCGCGCTGACCCCGCGTTTCTCGCCCGATTACAAGAGCATCGTCTATCTCAGCTTTCTCGACGGCAATCCGCGCATCTACATTTATGAGATTGGCACCGGCCGTCAGCGGCTGATCACCCAGAGCACCAATCCGACCTTTGCCCCGCGCTGGTCACCCGACGGCAAGTGGATCCTCTATTCGATGGCGATTGCCGGCAATACAGACATCTATAAGGTCTCGGCAGCGGGCGGCGGCAAACCGCAGCAGCTGACCTTTTCCCCCGGCATCGATATCGGCGGCAGCTTCTCTCCCGACGGCAGCCGGATTGTCTTCGAGAGCGACCGTTCGGGCAGCCAGCAACTCTATGTCATGAACGCCGACGGCGGCAACGAACGGCGGATCAGCTTTGGTGGCGGCCGCTTTGCGACACCGGAATGGAGCCCGCGCGGTGACTTGATCGCCTTTACCAAGATGGCGGGCAATTTCCGCATCGGTGTGATGACCCCCAGCGGCGGCGGCGAACGGCTGCTGACCAACAGCTGGCAGGACGAAGCGCCGACCTGGGCACCGAACGGCCGGGTTATCCAGTTTTTCCGGACAACCCGGGGAAGCGGCAACACCGGTATCTGGCAAGTCGACCTTACCGGTCGCAACGAACGGCAGTTGCCAACGCCGGTAAACGGTTCGGATCCGGCATGGGGACCGTTGCTGCCGTAAATAACGAACGCGACAAGTTACTGAAAAAAGGTTATATAAAGCCGAAGGGCAAATTCAACTAGGAGCAAAATGATGATTAAATATGCGACACCCCTCCTGATTACCGCCACCCTGGTATTGGCCGGTTGTGCCAAGAAACCACCCGAAGAATTGCCACCGGCACCGGTAGGCACCGCGCCGACGCCGGCCCCGACAGGTCCTGCTGCGGGCTATGCTCCGGGTTCGCAAGGCGATTTCCTGGCCAACACAATGTCTGACCGGATTTTGTTCGACACCGATCGGTTCAATATCGATCCGCAGGATCAGGCGGTATTGCAAAGCCAAGCCCAGTGGCTGGCGCGCAATCCGAATTCGCGGATCACCATCGAAGGCCATGCCGACGAACGTGGCACACGCGACTATAACCTTGCGCTCGGTGAACGCCGCGCCAATGCTGCGAAAAACTATCTCGCCTCGCTGGGTGTCAGCCCGGCCCGGATGACGACCGTGAGCTATGGCAAGGAACGGCCAGAAGCGCTTGGTTCGACCGAGAGTGCCTGGGCACAAAATCGCCGCGCCGTGAGCGTTGTTGTCCGCTAAATCGAGCGAAAATCAGACATAAAAAAGGCCGCTGCCCGATCGGGAAGCGGCCTTTTTTTTAGTCTGTAAATCGATTATTTCTTGGTACCGGTCATGGCCATTTCACCAAAAGCACCTGCTTTTACCGAACCAGCCAGCGTGCCATCGGTGATCGTCGCATCGCCTTCCAGTTTCATTGGCATGGGAACGGTCATGTTCATTTCCCAGGTGATGTGATTGCCATCAACCTTGCCATTTTCAACGTCCATCGACCCCATCGCGCCGGTGTTTGTGCCGGTGAACGTGTCACCATCGGTGACAATGGTAAATTCCGAAGTCTGGTCTCCCATCGGGGATTTCGTCACACAAGTATAAGTTCCATCAATAGACATTCCATTCTCCTTTTATGTCAAAGCCCTGATCCGGTTCGAGCTGGCGATCACTCGCCGTCATCCGCCGAATCGTCTGAACTGCTATCACTATTAACAGCAGTGTCACTAGCTTCATAGCCGCGATATTCGATCGGCATATTCAGGGCGTCCAGCTGAGTCCTGATCTTGTCGACATCGCCAACGATCACCCATGTGAACTTGTCCGGATCAACCGCTTCGGCCATAGCTTCGTTCAGATCTTCTGCGGTCAGCGCCCTGTAGCGGTCAGCGACGGTTTCGGCATAGTCGGAAGGTCTGCCAAACATCACGTCACTCTGCATCTGGCCCAAAATGCTCGGCGTGCGCTCAAACTGCCCGGGTAGCTGGCGGACGTTGCCGTTGACCGTGCGCTCCAGTTCGGCTGGCGTGACACCATTTTCGCCCAGAAAATCTTTAACCTGTGCGTCCATCGCGGCGACGGCGGGGCCCGTCTGGTTGGTCTGCACCGGTGCCCGCATCGTGTACAGCGCGCGGTCTTCGCCGCGCAGCACGGTGTTGCGGGTGCCGTAGCTCCAGCCCTTGGTTTCGCGCAGATCCATGTTGATCCGGGAGAGGAAATTGCCGCCCAATATCTCATTGGCAGCGCCCAATGTCAGCAGATCATCCGAGCCTTTATAGGGCAGAACCTGACCCGCCAGAATCATCGATTGCGGAGAATTCGGGCGGTGGATCACAACGACCTTGCCCTCGGCTTGCGGAATAGCCGCGCTAAAGTTTTTCGCCGGCGCCGCTTTTCCACTGCCTTCCCATTTGCCAAAGCGAACCTCCAGCTTGTCGACCAGCTCCTCCTTGCCGATTTGGCCGGCGGCAAAAATGGTCGCCTTCGCCGGGTGCATCCACTGGTTGTGGAAGGCCGCAAGATCATCGCGGGTGATCGCCGATACCGTTTCCTTCGTGCCGTTGCCGGACAGGCCGCGGCCATAGGGATGCTCGGAGCCAAAGACGAGCGGCGGCA
>PFJE01000051.1 GCA_002783865.1 Sphingomonadales bacterium CG_4_10_14_3_um_filter_58_15 | reverse complement strand
GAGCGCTGCAATCTGCTCGCCCGCGAATGCCTGGCGACGCTGGCCGAAATGATCGACGATATCTAGGGAGACCGTCGACACTTCGGCGACCCGGATTTTTCCGGCTTGAACATGCCGTGCACTTTGAATTGGGCAAGACCCGTTTCTGAAAAGCGTAAGCTGCCGGCCCTCCGGTACACCCGGAGCGCAGCGACCGGCCTTTATGCGCGTCCGTGTCCGCGCGGGAGCGCCGCGATCGCTGCCAGGGCAATGAGCGACCCCAGGCCCATGATGGCTGCCACCAGAGGCAGGCTGATACCGCCGGCGAAGAGCAGCCCCGCCAGCACCGGGCCAAGCGCCGCCCCGCCGCGCCCGAAGCCGATGACGACCCCGGTCGCCCCGGCGCGCAAATGGGCGGGATAGGAAGAGGCAATCAGGGCATAGAGGCCGACCACGGCGGCGTTGGTGAAAAAGCCGGCGATTGCCGCTGCGCGGGCGAGCGGTTCGAGGCCGCTCTCGCTCATGCCGAACAGCACGACCGTGCCGAATGCAATCACGAAGGTCGCCATCACCAGCGGCCGAACCGGCACGCGCGTCGTGATCAGGCTGAAGACAAGCGAGCCAACCAGACCGCCGACATTGGCCCATACCAGCACGCCGCCTGCGGATGAGGCCGCAAAGCCCATGTCGACGACGATCTTTGGTATCCATTTCAGGATGAAATAGAATGTCGTCATGTGGAAGAAATAGGCCGCAATCAGCAGCAGCGTCGTACGCCGCAAAGCCCCGCGCATGATTGTGGCATCATCTTCGCCGGAATCGCTGCGGGGTGCCAGGGCAATGCCTGACAATGTGGCATGACCCAGCCGTTTCAGTGCGCGATTGACCCGTAGCAGCGCTTCCTGCCCGTCGAACCGGCGGACGATCAGCCCGATGGATTCGGGCAGGATCAGCAGCACCAACGGCAGAAACGCAATTGTTGCCCCGGCACCCAGCCAGAAAATATCGCGCCAGCTGCCATCCTTGAGCAGTTCCGACGCAATGGAACCGCCAATGATCGCGCCCAGCGGATATCCGGCGGCCATCACCGCGACGGCAGCCGCCCGCACCCGGTTGCTGGCCGCTTCCGCGACGATGGCGTTGGTACAGGCCAACATGCCGCCTATTCCCAGACCCGTTACCAACCGTATGACGCCCAATTCCAGAATACCGTTCGCCATCGCTGCCAATGCCATGCCGCCGGCCATCACCAGCAAGCTGCCGACCACGACCGGCGAGCGGCCGATCCGATCCGCCAGCAGGCCCAGAGCAATCGAGCCCACCGACATACCAATGAGTTCCATCGAAAGAATGATGCCGAGCGCCGCCCGGTCAATCCCCCATTCCGCCGAGATGCCGGGCGAGGCGAAGCTGATGGAAAGGACGTCGAAGCCATCCAGCCCGTTCAGCAGGACGCATAGCCCGATCACCATGAACTGCCGCCAGGTCATCGTGCCATGGTCTATCACCGCGCGCGGATCGGCGGCGGCAGCGGAACCCTTCATATCGGGTAATGTCCGCCTTCTGTGGCGATGGTGACCCAGCGCGTTTCCGTGAAGGCATCGATCCCGGCCTTGCCGCCAAACCGGCCATAGCCGCTTGCCCCTACCCCGCCGAACGGCATTTGCGGTTCGTCGGAGACGGTCGCGCCGTTGATGTGGCAGATGCCCGAGCGAATCCGCCGGGCAAGCGCAAGGCCAAGCGGGACGTCACGGGTAAAGATAGCCGCCGAAAGACCGTATTCGCTATCATTGGCGAGTTCCACCGCATGATCGGCATCGCGCGCACGGATGATGCCAACGACAGGGCCAAAGCTTTCTTCGCGAAACAGCTTCATGTCCGGAGTGACATGATCGACCAGATGCGCTGGCATGACCGTTCCGCTGGCATCGCCGCCGGTCAACAGATTGGCTCCATGCGCAACCGCATTGTCCACCAGCGAACGAACATGGTCGACGGTGGCCTCCGAAATGACTGCCCCGAGAGGGCTGTTGCCCTCGCGCGGGTCGCTGGCCGGCATTGTCCGCACCTTGGCGGACAGCTTGTCTATGAACGCGTCGGCGACGGCATCGACCACGATGATCCGTTCGGTCGACATACAGATTTGACCCTGATTCATGAAGGCGCCAAACGCTGCGGCTTTAACCGCTTCGTCGAGGTCGGCGTCCTCCAGCACGATGAAAGGGGCCTTGCCGCCCAGTTCGAGCAGGCAGGGTTTGAGATGGCCCGCCGCGCGCTGGGCAATGATCCTGCCCACCGCGGTGGAACCGGTAAAATTGATTCGGCGCACTTCCGGCGCATCGATGAGCGCGCCGACAACCTCGGCGGCATCTTCCGGCGCGTTGGTCACGCATTGCAATATGCCATCGGGCAGGCCGGCTTCGTGAAACGCCTCGACAATAAGCCGATGGGTCTCGGGACAATTTTCGCTTGCTTTCAAAATCGCAGCATTGCCACAGGCCAGCGGCATGGCGATCGCCCGCACGCCCAGAATGATCGGCGCGTTCCAGGGCGCGATGCCCAAAATCGTGCCGACGGGTTCGCGCATGAGCATCGCGATACGGGCCTGATCGGAAGGGATGATCTCTCCGCCAATCTGTGTGGTCATCGCTGCCGCCTCGCGCGCGATGCCCGCAGCCAGCATCACGTTGAAACGGGCCCAGCCCTCGGTTGCGCCGATTTCGCCCATCATCGCGGCAACAAAGGAATCGGCTCGCGCCTCCATTTGCGCAGCAGCTGCGTTAAGTACCCCGCGCCGTGCGCTTGGCCCGGTCGCACCTCAAGCCGGTTGGGCCGCCGCAGCCACAGCGGCAATCGCCGCCATATCTGCCGCTTTCATGGCCGGAGCGGTAGAAGCCACTTCGCCGGTCAGGGGACTAATGCGGGCGTATTCCATAACTGGTCTCCGGTCAGAATTGGTAACCGACCTGCAGATACCAGTTGCGCGGACGGGCGTAGATTACTTCAGCATAGCCAAGCGTGCCCAGCGATGCGTTGCCCTGAACCTTGTAAAGCTTGTCGGTGATGTTCTGGACGCCCGCCTGGACGCGCAGTCCGCCATCGGTCTGCGCCAGCACCACCGAGGCGTTGCCGACAAAATAGGACGGCTGGTCAATGATCGGAACGCTGCCGGTGATGAACCGGGTATAGGATTGGAAATTGCCGTCGAACCGGGGCGTCAGCGTCCAGTCGCCCATGGCAAATTTATACCCGATGCCAAAGCTGCCCTGCCAGGTCGGCGTAAGCGGCAGGTCGTCGCCGGGTGCCACAGTCGCGGTCGCACCCGGGATCGGTGTGATCGACCGGATCTGATCGTCGAGATAGCTGATCGAAGCATCGACCTGCAGCCCGTCGATCGGATGATAGCCCGCTTCCGCCTCGAATCCCTGAATGCGCGCCTTGCCGGCATTGAACAGCAGCGGCACCGGACCCTGCCGGAAAATCAGCTGGATATTGTCATATGTGGCACGATAGGCAGCCAGATTGAGCCGGGCATCGCCGAACGTGAACTTGGCGCCGGCTTCATAGTTGGTCACGCTTTCTTCTTCGAACGGCACCGGCACAAAGCCCGCCGGTGGTGCGTTGTAACGGGTGTTGAAACCACCGGACTTGAAACTCTTTGCGTAGGACAGATAGGTGCTGACATTGTCGTTGACGGTGTAGCGCACGCTCGCGGATCCCGTCAGCGCGGTGAATGTCCGCTTGTTCGGACGATAGAAGATGAACAGCGGTCCGCCTTCCGGAATCGCATTGGTGGCGATGGGGTCGGGATCGGGCTGGGTAGACGGGAACAGGTTGCGCACGTTGCCGAGATAGGTCTTGTCGTCGGTGGTGTAGCGCAATCCGCCCGACAGTTCGAGCCCGCTGGCGACCTCGATCGAGGCTTCGCCGAACACCGCAAGCGAGTCGGTCTTCAAGCTGGAAAGCTGCAGGTCGCGAGACCCCGGGCCGCCAGCCAGGATCGAGCCGATCACCGGTGGTGTCGGCGGGAAAGGCAGAAACACGGTGGCCCGCTCGAACGATTTCTCGTTATAATAAAATGCGCCGACAATCGCGTTGAACGGACCGCGATCTATCTGAAATTGCACTTCCTGGCTGATCTGGTCGGAATCGGTGGTCAAGTCGGTCGTCAGGATCTCGAACGGGGTATTGTCCGCATCACGTACGCCCCGTGAACTGGTCGAACGATAGGAGGTGATCGACTTGAAGGTCAGCCAGTCGGTCAGGGAAACGCGAGCCGTTGCAGCCAGACCCCAGGTTTCTGACTGGCTGGTGACCGGTGCTGTGCCGCCATTCACAAACGGGCCTTTGGCCTGAAAATCGTTGGCGCAGCGTGCATCGTTGATTTGCGGCACGTTCGGTGCGCCGAAATTGGCATTGCCAGGGACGAGCGGGGCAAAGGGTATGGTCGCACCCGGACAGCCCGCCGCAACGGAGACAATTGCCGGCACGGGTGCCTGTTCGTTGATGCCGGCAAAAACGAACGGCGCGCCATTTTCGTCGCGCTTGTTATAGTCACCGCGAATGAACAGATCGAAGTCGCTCGAGGGTTCGAACTTGAGCGAGCCGGCGAAACTGTAGGAATCATCGTTTCCGAGATCGACGCCGTCAAACGCACGGATCACGTAGCCGTCCCGTTTCTTGATGCCGGCGGACAGGCGGGCTGCGACGGTGGAGGAGATCGGCACATTGATGACGCCAAAGGCTTCGCGCAGGTTGTCGGAACCGACCCGCGCACGCACCCGGCCGCTCAATTCGCCCAAAATCGGTTGCTGCGTGCGCACCAAAATGGCGCCGCCAATCGTGTTGCGCCCGAACAGGGTTCCCTGGGGACCGCGCAGAATTTCGACGCCGGCAATGTCGCCGAAATCAATCGCTCCGCCGACCGCTCGGCCCAGATAGACTTCGTCGAGATAGATGCCGACACCCGGATCGACCGCCGCGGTGGGATCAAGTTGCCCGACGCCGCGAATGAACACCACGGTCGCCGCGCTGTTGCCGGACAATTGGCCCGCGCTCTTGAATTGCAGGCTGGGCGTGACCGCTTCCAGATCCTGTGTCGTCTGGATCGATCGTTCGAGCAGCGTTTCGGCGTTAAAGGCGGTTATGGCGACCGGTGTGTCCTGCAGTCTCTCATCACGGCGGCGAGCGGTCACGATGATCTCGCCGGAGCCCTCGGCTTCTTCCAATTCGGCCTGCCCATCCTGGGCCAATAGCGGTGCAGCGGGCCAGGCCAGTGCGGCCAGCGCGACTCCCGTAGCCAAAAATGATTGAGTGCCCCAGCAGTGACGAAATCTTTTCATGCAATCCTCCTTAGCGTGCCGGATCCATGCCCAGCTTGCGAAAGGTTTACGCCAACATATTACTATATGCAATAGATATGTAATATATCTATTATCGCTTCTTGACATGGCGCAGATTCTTGTGGAGGCAAGCAGAACCTTCAATTTTTGAACGAGAGCCAATGGCTTTGCGGCACTCCGCTTCCCCTTCGTCGAAAGACACCGAGCACACGCTGGAAGCACGGCCCGGCTATCTGCTGAAGCGCGTCACCTCGTCGGCGATGGCGGATCTGGCCGAGCGGCTGGAGCATCTGGGACTGCGGCAGGTCGATGTTTCGGTGCTGACCCTGATCGATGCCAATCCCGGCGTCATTGGCAGCCACATTGCCCAGACTCTGGATATCAGAGGGGCCAACATGGTGCCTCTGCTCCGTCGGCTCGAAGATGCCGACCTGTTGCGACGGGAGCCGATCGACGGCAAATCGTACGCTCTGCACCTGACCTCTGAAGGCTTGGCCGTTCTGGCGAAGGCGCATATTGTCCTTGATGGCTTCGAAACGGACCTACTCCTGCAGGTCCCGGCTGATCTGCGCAAACCGTTCGTGGCGGCATTGCAGGCGATCTGGACCGGTCAACAACTCAGCTCAGCACCGTCAATGCCGAGGGGCCCGCCAAAATCCGGCCACACCGCATTGCGCAAAAAGGGTTGAAATCGCCTCTGGCTGGCTGGAGATCGCAGGACGAGCAAACTCCGGCGAAATGCGAGCGGGGATGATCCCGCTGGTCCGGCGAATTGATCCGGCGCCATTTTTTCGATGAATGGCGGAGACGGAGGTCTTAAGAAAAAATTTGCAATTATTTGTAATGACTTGCAGGTTTCCAAGCCCAAGGCTGCGTTACCACACCTGTTCCCACACGCATCTGCCTATGGCCTAAACCGGTGTGATTTTATTATGCCCAAAACGCCCAATCTTGTCCAGATTTTCCTGCAGTTTTCTAAACTACGATGCCGCTTGTTTGACCTGATATGTCAGGAAGCGCGGCGGCGCTTTTCATTCACGAAGCGCCTGAGGCTTTCAGTCACAACCAGAGTGGATGCGCCCAGCTTGATGATCTCGATATCCCCGCTGGCGATGAGCAGATAAAGCGTGCTGCGGCTGATTCCGGTAAAGCGGCATGCATCGTTTATCCGCATGCTAATCGGCTCCGGCAAGTTTGCTTCGTGTAATGGGTGACCCGACCTTGGTGGCATCGACGGCGATCTCCAGCTTCAAGCGAGTGATGACGGACCGACAGTCCAACGGGGGAGGGAAGGGCGGCCCGTCACCGATCCTCTTATCGCTCGAACATTTGGTGATGTTCCACATGACAATTCTTCGCTGCGCTATCCAATTTAACGCCTGAGAAAACAAACCCAATATGTGCTTCCGGGAGATATTGAGTTCCTGTTGGCACAGTTGGGGTCGAGAGTTCGCATTGCCTCGCCCGCTCCAGCTTTTATCTTAGTTTCGGATCACCCGCTCTTTTTGAATGAGTTGAGTTCTGTTCACGAAAGCACGGCCGGTAGGCGCGCCAAATTCAATTTTTCAAACTAGTAGGACTGGGCTTCTCTAAGCAAACGGCGAGCCATATTTTGAACCTGATCAACCGGATCCTCAATCAGTTTGCTCGCATGATCGATAATCTTGGTTTCGTTTAGATAGTATCGGTCTAGAACTGACATGGCATTATAGC
>PFJE01000150.1:4474-7140 GCA_002783865.1 Sphingomonadales bacterium CG_4_10_14_3_um_filter_58_15 | reverse complement strand
CTGACCATGCAATATTGGCTGGCCGGGTCCGATGACAATGTCGTCGATATGGTCCGCTCACTGATCGACCGCTATGCAACCGGCGAACGCGCTGCGTTGGTTGGCCAGATGGCGGCCGAGCCGCCACGCGAATATCCCGAGGTGGGCGTCTATCATCCCGATCTGAAAGAGCGGCTGACCGAAGACGTGGCCAGACTGCCCGCCGCTAAGCAGACGTCCGGCACGGTTGGCCTGCTGATGCTGCGGTCTTATCTGCTGGGCCGCGACACCGGCCATTATGACGGCATGATCCGGACGCTGGAAGCCAGCGGCTTGCGGGTCATTCCCGCTTTCGCCAACGGCTTAGATGCGCGGCCAGCGATTGAAGAATTTTTTGTTGAGGACGGCAAGGCGCAGGTTGATGCGATCATCAATCTGACCGGATTTTCGCTGGTCGGCGGCCCGGCTTACAATGACGTTGATGCTGCGGTCGAAACGCTGACCGGTCTCGATGTGCCCTATATCGCCGCGCACCCGATTGAATTCCAGTCGCTTGAGCAATGGGGCGCTGGCAAGATGGGCCTGCTGCCGCTTGAAACAACAATGATGCTGGCAATCCCCGAGCTGGATGGCGCGGTTGCGCCCAGTGTCTTCGGCGGTCGGTCCGACGGTTCGCCGGAAGGCTGCACCGGTTGCAGCCGCAACTGCAAATTCCCCGCCAATGACAGCGTCCGCGCGATGCACAGCTGCCCCGAACGCGCGGAAGCGCTGACGGCCAAGGTGGGTAACCTGATCAACTTGCGCCGCGCCAAAAAGGGCGCGCGCAAACTCGCCATCGTTTTGTTCAACTTCCCGCCGAATGCGGGCGCAACCGGTACCGCTGCCCATCTGGCAGTATTTGAATCGCTCCACGCCACGCTGCGTCGCTTGCAAAGCGAAGGCTATTCTGTGGACGCACCGGAGACGGTTGACGATCTTCGCAATGCCATACTCTATGGCAATGCTGACCAGTTCGGCGCTGATGCCAATGTTGCAACCCGGATCAGCGCCGATAACCATGTCCGCCGGGAGCCGTATCTCAGGGAAATCGAGGCGCAATGGGGCCCCGCTCCCGGTCGTCAGCAAAGCGATGGCCAGAGCATCCATATATTGGGCGCCCATTTCGGCAATGTCTTTGTCGGAGTGCAACCGTCGTTCGGTTATGAAGGCGATCCGATGCGGTTGCTGTTCGAGGGCGATTTTGCCCCGACCCACGCTTTCTCCGCTTTCTATCGGTATATCCGCGAAGATTTCGGTGCCCATGCGGCGCTGCATTTCGGCACCCACGGCGCGCTCGAATTCATGCCCGGCAAGCAGGCCGGTCTGAGCGGCGATTGCTGGCCGGAACGGATGCTGGGTGATCTGCCGAATTTCTATCTCTATGCCTCGAACAATCCTTCCGAGGGCATTATCGCCAAGCGCCGCTCGGGCGCGACCCTGATCAGTTATTTGACGCCGCCGCTTGCCGAAGCCGGTTTGTACAAAGGGTTCTCCGAACTCAAAGCCTTGCTTGAGCGCTATCGGGCAGTGGCCGATGACGCAGCTGAACAGCAAGAGCTTGAAATCCTGATCCGCGACCATTGTGCCGACCTCGATATCGAAGCTGGCGACATGGATAGCCTGTCGGGACGGCTCTACGAGATTGAACGCGAACTGATCCCGCAAGGTCTGCATGTCTTTGGCGGCAAGCTCGCCGGTGAAGAGCGCGACAGTCTTGTCTCCGCGATGACCGGTGCCAACCCCGAAATGGAACGCGCCGATATTGAAGCCCGGCTGGATGCGAATGATGAACTCGGTTCATTGATGCGCGCGCTGGACGGTGCCTTTGTCGCACCTGCTCCGGGCGGCGATCTGCTGCACAATCCTGATGTGCTGCCCACCGGCCGCAATATTCACGGCTTTGATCCGTTCCGCATCCCCAGCCAATTTGCCTGCATGCAAGGCGCTGCGCAGGCGGAGCAGCTGATCGAGCGCCATCTGTCGGACGGTGGCAAGCTGCCCGAAAGCATCGCGATGGTGCTTTGGGGCACGGATAATTTGAAGAGCGAAGGTGCGCAGATTGCACAGGCCCTTGCCCTCCTTGGCGCGCGGCCAAGATTTGATGATTATGGCCGGCTCGCGGGCGCTCAGCTTATTCCGCTGGCGGAACTGGGCCGCCCGCGGATCGATGTGGTGATCACGCTCTCCGGTATTTTCCGTGACCTGCTGCCGCTGCAAACGCGGATGATTGCCGAAGCCACCTGGCTCGCGACGATGGCAGATGAGCCCACCGATCAGAATTTTGTCCGCAAACATAGCCTGGCGCATCAAGCGCAGCATGATTGCGATCTGGAAACAGCCAGCTTGCGCGTCTTCTCCAACCGGCAGGGCGCTTATGGGGCCAATGTCAACATGATGATCGACGAAGGATCGTGGAGCGATCCCGACGAGCTGGCCAATATGTTCGAGACTCACAAAGGCTATGCTTATGGCCGCAGCGGCGTACCGACCCAGCACCGCGAATTGCTGGAAAGCGAACTGGCCGGCGTTGAACTGACCTATCAGAATCTGGAATCGGTCGAGCTTGGGGTCACCGACATTGATCATTATGTCGATGGTCTGGGCGGCATGAGCAAGGCGGTTGAAAAGGCGCGCGGTTCGACTGCACC
>PFJE01000150.1:0-4380 GCA_002783865.1 Sphingomonadales bacterium CG_4_10_14_3_um_filter_58_15 | reverse complement strand
CCGAAATGGCATGAGGGCATGCTCAAGCACGGCTTCGAGGGCGTGCGCGAAATCGAGAATCATGTGACCAACACGATGGGCTGGTCGGCGACGACGGGCACGGTATCGCCCTGGGTCTATCAGAAAATCAGCGAAACATTTGTCCTCGACGATGCAATGCGGGCGCGGCTGGCAGAGCTGAATCCGAAATCATCCGCCCGTGTTGCCGACCGCTTGCTCGAAGCATGCGAACGGCAATTGTGGACCCCCGACGCAGCGACGCTGGCCGCCCTCAGAGACGCCAGTGATGACTTGGAAGACCGGCTTGAAGGCCTGGTCGCAGCAGAATGACAGGAGCGATAAGCAGATGACCCTAGATGGAAGCGACTCCCCGCCCGATGGCGACGGCAGTGTCCAGGTTGCCCTCGATCCCGATGACAAGATCCAGGGCGCGAAGGTTTTCGCGGTCTATGGCAAGGGCGGTATCGGCAAGTCGACGACCTCGTCCAACCTGTCGGCGGCTTTCTCGAAACTCGGACACCGGGTGTTGCAGATCGGCTGCGATCCCAAGCATGATTCTACCTTTACCCTGACCAAGAAGATGATGCCGACGGTGATCGACGTGCTCGAGTCCGTCGACTTCCACAGCGAAGAGCTGCGGGTTGAGGACTTCATGTTCGAAGGCTATAATGGTGTGATGTGCGTCGAGGCTGGCGGACCACCCGCTGGCACCGGATGTGGTGGCTATGTCGTCGGGCAGACGGTGAAACTGCTCAAGCAGCATCATCTGCTGGAAGATACCGATGTCGTGATTTTCGACGTTCTTGGCGACGTTGTCTGCGGCGGCTTTGCCGCTCCCTTGCAACATGCTGATAGCGCCGTCGTCGTAGCCGCCAATGACTTCGACAGCATCTTCGCGATGAACCGGATTGTGGCAGCGATCAACGCCAAGGCGAAAAACTATAATGTCCGTCTCGCCGGTGTCGTCGCCAACCGCTCCGCGGAAACCGACGAGATCGACCGGTTCAGCGATGCGATCGGCATGCGGCGTCTGGCCCATTTCAAGGACCTCGACGCGATCCGCCGGTCGCGGCTGAAGAAATGCACCCTGTTCGAAATGGAGGATTCTCCGGAAGTCGAACAGGCACGGCAGGAATATATGAAGCTCGCCCGAACTCTATGGGAGGGCGTCGATCCGGTTGCCGCCAGACCGATGAAGGATCGCGACATTTTTGAATTTCTGGGATTTGAATGATGGGATATAGCTTGGCTTCTACTTCATATCAGGAGAGCCGTACGCGGCTCGAAACCTATTTCGACCAGACCGCGCGCAAGGCGTGGGAGGATCTGACCTCCGACGTGCCGGTCAGCGGTATTCGCGCCACGGTGCGGGCAGGGCGTGACGAAATGCGCAATCTGCTGCTGTCGTCGCTACCAGCCGACATGCATGGCATGCGGTTGCTCGATGCGGGCTGTGGTACCGGCGCGTTGGCGATTTCTGCGGCTGAGCGCGGTGCCGATGTGGTGGCGATCGATGTTTCTCAGGGCCTGATCGATGTCGCCCAAAAACGTGCACCTAGCCATCTTTCGATCGACTGGCGCGTCGGCGATATGCGCAATCGGGATCTCGGTATATTCGATCATGTGGTCGCGATGGACTCCCTGATCCATTATGATCTGCACGATGTCATGGGCGTGCTGCACGCATGGTCTGCGCGCGCCAATCAGATCGCCTTCACTTTTGCGCCGAGCACGGTGTTGCTGAGAATCATGCACGCTGCCGGCAAAGCATTTCCGCGCAATGATCGCTCGCCAGCGATCAAGCCGATCGTTGAAAGCCGGCTGCAGCAGGAAATTGAATCGGAAATGACAGGCTGGAATGTCGATTTCACTCAGCGTGTTTCGAGCGGCTTCTACAAATCGCAAGCGATGGGAATCAGCCGCGCATGAACGAACGGCCATCCGCTGTAACTTTTTGGCAAGCCGTGGGAACGCGGTTCTTGCCCTTTGCGGATGCAGCAAGCGGCGAGCTTCCCCTCGGGCGCTTGCTGCGTCTCGCTTTGTTTCAGGTCAGCGTTGGCCTGGCAGCGGTATTGCTGAACGGCACCCTCAACCGTGTGTTGATTGTCGAACTGGATACCCCAACCTGGATCGTCGCATTGATGATTGCCATTCCCTTGCTGGTGGCCCCGTTCCGGGCGCTGATTGGCTATCGTTCCGACACCCATCGGTCGGTGCTGGGCTGGCGGCGGGTGCCCTATATCTGGTTTGGTACGCTGGCTCAATTTGGCGGTCTGGCGATCATGCCGTTCGCGCTAATATTGATCACGCGCCCCGACACATTTGTCCTGGGTGTTTCGGCGGCCTGCCTTTCGTTCCTGTTGACCGGGGCAGGGATGCACGTCACGCAAACCGCAGGTCTGGCGTTGGCGACGGATATTGCTCCTGATGACAAGCGCCCGCGCGTCGTCGCTCTGCTCTATGTCATGCTGCTGGTCGGCATGATGCTGGCCGCGTTCACGATCGGCAATCTGCTGACCGACTTCACGGCCACCAAATTGGTCCAGGTCATCCAGGGTGCAGGCGCGCTGACCATGGCGCTGAATATCATTGCCCTGTGGAAGCAGGAAGCCCGCAACACCAGAGTCACCATGTCGACCGAAGTCAATCCGAGCTTCTCGGAAATCTGGGCGTCATTTACGGCGCAGCCCAATACCAAGCGGCTGCTGCTGGCGATCGGACTGGGCGCGATGGCCTTTGCGATGCAGGACGCGTTGCTCGAACCCTATGGCGGCCAAATTCTGGCGCTGTCGGTCGGTTCGACGACCGCGCTTACCGGAACCTGGGCATTGGGTGCGCTGGTTGCCTTTGCCTATAGCGGCAAGCGACTGGCTGCTGGCGCCGATCCGCTGCGGTTGGCCGGACTGGGGGCGGTGGCGGGCATAGCCGCTTTCCTGATGACGATATTTGCAGCGCCGCTGCTGTCTGTTCCGCTGCTGTTTGCCGGAGCCACGGTGATCGGTTTCGGTGTCGGACTATTCTCGGTCGGCACCATGATCGCCGCCATGGGATTATCAGGGTCAAACAATGCCGGCCTCGCGCTCGGTGCCTGGGGAGCGGTGCAGGCCAGTTGCGCGGGTCTGGGCATAGCGCTTGGCGGGTTGATCCGGGACGGCGTGGCTTATTTCGCTTTGGCCGATGGTCTGGGCGCAACGCTGGCAGATCGGGCGACCGGCTATGGCACGGTATTCTGTCTGGAAATCATATTGCTGCTGGTGACGATGATCGTGCTCGGCCCGGTCATTGGCCGCGACAACGAGCGTTTGATGGGTGAGAGTAAGGGCTTCGGGTTGAGCGAATTTCCAACCTGATTGGACAACAAGAATTTTGAGGAGAGCGAACGATGGATGACGTGAAACTGATAGGCACACTGGATGTGACCGAGTTGGTATTTTTTGCATTTGTACTCTTTTTCCTGACGCTGATCTTCTATCTGCGCCGCGAAGATCGCCGGGAGGGTTATCCGCTGGAAGATGAAACCACCGGGCGTGTCGATACGTCGGGTGGACCGATGCTGACAGCGACGCCAAAATCGTTTCTGATGCCTTACGGCCGCGGGACCGTGACGACCCCGACACAGGGGCGTGAAAAAGTGGATGTTGCCGGCGCGCGGACGTTTCGTTCACCCGGCGCGCCTTATTATCCAACCGGCAATCCGCTGGTCGACGGCATCGGCCCTGCATCCTGGGCAGAACGGTCGAAACATCCGGATCTGAATGCCGAAGGCCATAATCGGATTGTTCCGATTGGTCTGGCCGGACATATCAGCGTGCACAAGAAGGACGCCGACCCGCGGGGCATGGCGGTGATCGGCGCCGATGGCAAAATTGCCGGTACCGTCACCGACCTGTGGATTGACAATGCCGAGCATGTCATCCGCTATCTGCAGATTGATGCTGGCGGCAAGACGGTGCTGGCACCCATGGCGATGTCAAAGGTCAAAGGCAAAGCGAGGCAGGTGGTGATCGACGCGCTGAATGCCGAACAATTCGCCGCTGCGCCGGTGCCGATCAAAGCAGACGAGATCACCTTTTACGAAGAAGAGCGGATCGTTGCCTATTTTGGTGGCGGCTATCTTTACGCGAACCGGGAACGGCAGGAGCCGCTGATATGAGCGAATATGATCATGAACCGACGCGCGGTTTGCCGGGCGAACTGCCAGAGGATGAGCATATCATCTGGCAGGGAGCGCCCGATTGGCATAATATGGCGATGTCCGCGCTGCATATCCGTTTGGCCTTCGTCTATTTCCTGGTGATCGTCGCCACGGCCATGTTTCGGGGTGACTGGGGAACAGCGATGGCGGTGACGGCGTTCGGCGCAGTGACGATCGGCATGTTT
>PFJE01000101.1:790-7929 GCA_002783865.1 Sphingomonadales bacterium CG_4_10_14_3_um_filter_58_15 | reverse complement strand
TCGACAATGGCATGCCGGTGGGAATCACCGACATTTCCGCCACATGCCATATGCCGGACGTTATCGAGGCGCCCTATCGCCCGGCCATGCTGAATGAGCGCAGCGACGGCACCGCAATTCGTCTGGGAGGGCCCAGCTGCCTCGCCGGCGACATCATTGGCGACTACATATTGCCCGAAGACCCACATATCGGACAACGGATCGCTTTTCTTGACCAGGCGCATTATTCGATGGTAAAAACCAATACATTCAATGGCGTTCCCTTGCCCTCGATCTGGCTCTGGAACAGCGAAAACGATGCGCTAAAATGCGTCAAAACCTTCGATTGGCGGGAATTTGAGGAACGGTTGAGCTAGAAAATTTGTCGATTGCTACACTTTCTCGAAACGCAGGCCTTTACAGAATAGAAAAGCGGCCATATATCCGCGCCTTGCTGCCCCATGGCCGCTTGCGAATCCGCAAGGCAGCTCAATCGATCTTAGCCTATAAGGGGGTCCCTTGAGTTGCACATTTTCCATGATGCTGAGGAGCTGACAAAGGCTCTTAGCCCAGACATTCCAGTTTTGCTGAACCGGCCACACGCAGCCCGTCGCGCTGCGCGCTATTTTGTCGATCAATTTCCCGGTAAATCGCTCTATGCGGTAAAGGCCAATCCGACGCCGGCGTTGCTGCAGCTGCTGTGGGCATCAGGCATCACCCATTTCGACGTGGCTTCAATTGATGAAGTGCGCCAGGTTCGCGCTGCGCTGCCTGACGCGACGCTCTGCTACATGAACCCCGTCAAGCAGCTGTCTTCGATCCGCGAAGCCTATCGCGACCATGGCGTGCGGATTTTCTCGCTCGACAGTCTTGAGGAGCTGGAAAAAATCGAACTGGGAACCGAAGACGCAGATGATCTAACTCTGTGCGTCCGCCTTCGCGTGGCATCGGAATTTGCGGAAATCAGCCTGGCGGCAAAATTCGGTATCGACGTCGATGAATCGGCAGAACTGCTGCAGCGGACCCGGCAAATCGCGGACAGCCTTGGCATCTGTTTCCACGTCGGCAGCCAGGCGATGACGCCGCTTGCCTATGTTCATGCGCTGGAACGCGTCCGCACCGCTATTGTCGGCGCCTCGGTCACTGTTGATATCGTCAATGTCGGCGGCGGTTTTCCGTCGATCTATCCCGATCTGGAACCAGTATCGCTCAACCACTATTTCACCGCGATCGACCGGACCTTCGAAGATCTGCCAATCAGCTATTCCGCCGAGCTCTGGTGCGAGCCTGGCCGCGCGCTGTCGGCCGAATATAGCTCGCTGGTGGTCAAGGTGGAACGCCGCCGCGGCACCGAACTTTACATTAATGACGGTGCCTATGGCACTTTGTTTGATGCTGCGCATATCGGATGGCGTTTCCCGGTTCGGCAGATCGGCGCAGAATCGGAAGACGCAGCGACCACCGGATTCAGCTTCTATGGTCCAACCTGCGATGACATGGATTTCATGGCGGGGCCGTTCAACCTGCCCGACAGCATCAAGGCTGGCGATTATATCGAGATCGGCATGGTCGGCGCTTATGGCTCGGCGATGCGGACCAAGTTCAACGGCTATGGCAGCAGCGAAGAATATGATGTCACCGACGAACCGATGGCCAGTCTGTATTTCGGCGACAATCTGGATCGTTCGGATCGCGACAATGTGGTGTCTTTCCCGCGCGTTTGACCGCTGGAATAGGTTGCAATTGACAATCGGTTACATTTGACTCAGTTTCTTCCGGGTTTTGGGAGGAACACGGTCATGGATATTGCAATATTGGCTCCGGCATCTGTTCTGGTGCTCTGGTCGCTAATCATGCTGTTCTGGATGGCAGGAGCAAGGCTTCCAGCGGCCAAGAAGTTGGGGATCGACATTGCTGCGAAACCGGGCGGTCGTGGTCCGGACTTCGATGCACAGGTACCCGAGAATGTCGCCTGGAAATCCCACAATTATACCCATTTGATGGAACAGCCGACGCTGTTTTACGCCACGGTAATGATCCTGGCGATTGCCGGCGGGGGCCACGGTCTGAACCTGTATCTCGCCTGGGGCTACGTGATCCTCCGCATCTTGCACAGTGTCTGGCAGGCGACCATCAATCTGGTCAATTTCCGCTTCCTGCTCTTTCTGGCTTCGACCATCTGCCTGCTGATCATGGCGATCAACGCGCTGTGGATCACGCTTTTCTAGTATCTCAACAACAAGGGACAATATTTATGGAAACCAGCCCGATGCTGCAGCCGATGGTTGCGCTCATCCTATGGACCATGCTGATCTGGCTTTGGATGTATATCACGCGGATTCCGGCGATGAACAAAGCCAAGATCGATACCGCCAATCTGGTCGGCGGCACGGGCGGCAATCTCGATGATCTGCTGCCTCCCGAAGTCCAGTGGAAGGCGCATAATTATAACCATTTGCTGACAGAACCGACACTTTTTTACGCAATTTGTGTCGTTTTGATCCTTTCCGGGCAGGATTATGGACTAAATCTGACGATTGCCTGGGTCTATGTCGGCCTGCGGGTGCTGCACAGCCTGGTCCAGGTCACCATCAACCGGGTGATCATCCGCTTCTCGCTGTTCGCGCTGTCGAGCCTGTGCATCATCGCCCTGGCCATTCATGCGGCGCTCGCCGTATTCGGCTAGTCGCGGCTGAAGCTGGAGACGATCTCGACGTGCGTTGACCAGAGGAACTGGCCCACGGGCCAGACTTGCTGAAGCTTGTATCCAGCATCGCAAAGCTGTTTCGCATCTCTGGCAAAGCTGGCCGGATTGCAGCTGATATAACAGATTTTTGCGACATCGGATTGGGCCAGTTGCAGGACCTGCTCACGGGCGCCCGCTCTGGGCGGATCGAGAATGACGGCATCGAACCGGTTGAGTTCTTCCGCACTGAGCGGCCGGCGGAACAAGTCGCGATGTTCGCAGAATATCTGGCGGGTGGAATGATTGGCCGCCAGCTTCAGCGCGCCGATGGCGTCGCGCGCACCTTCCGCAGCATAGACTTTCTGATCTTCGGCAAGCGCCAGCGTGAACGTCCCCAATCCGGCAAACAGATCAGCAACCAGGCGGGCGTCACCCGCCGCTTCGCGCATCGCGGAAATCAATACCTGCTGGCCCTCGCGCGTCGGTTGCAGAAATCCGCTGTGCGGAAAGCTGATCGCGGTGCCGCCCAGCGTGACGGTCACCGGTTCCGGTTCCCACTGGGTTTCCGGGCCATAGCCGCCATCCACCGACAGCCGCGCCAGCCCATTGGCTTTGGCAAAGGTGGACAGGGCTTCGCGCTGCTCCAGCCCTTCGGGCTCATAATTGCTGATCAGCAGATCGATGCCCTGATCTACAAGGGTCATCTCGATATTCATGTCATGCTTGCGGCGGGCGGCATTCTTGAGAAAGGCCCGCAACGGTGCCAGCAGAGCGAACAGCTCGGGTGCCATGATCTCGCATTGCTTGAGATCGACGATGCGGTGGCTGCCGGCGCCGCTGAATCCCAGCTTGAACTGGTCGCCGAGTCGGGCGGCCCGCAGGCTGGCGCGGATCCGGGTTTTTGGCTGCGAGATCTGGGGCGGATGCAGTATTTCTGCGGCCAGTCCCTGCCCTTCCAGTGCATAGGCCACACGGTCGGTGAGGAACTGGGTATAGCTCTCGCTATCCAGATGCTGCAGGCTGCAACCGCCGCAGGACTGGAAATGCTGGCACGGGGCCTCGACATGATGCGGGCCCTTGATCAGGCCACCGTCATCGTTCAACCTGTCCAGCGGCGCGGAAAAGGCGACATGGCGACCATCCGATGTCACACCATCACCCTTTGCGGCAACGCGCAGAATCAGGTCGGGATCGGAAGTCGCGGTCATAGGCATTCCTGCAAGGTGGCGGGGAGTTGATCGATCAGCATTTCCGGCGTGAAAGCAGGACCGGCGAGTTGTCCAGCCCGGCTATGCAGCCATTGGCCTTCGCAGGCTGCCTTATAACCAGTCATGCCTGTTGCCAAGCGACTTGCGATGATTCCGGCCAGGACGTCACCCGACCCCGCTGTGGAGAGCCATGAACAGGATAAAGCCGCTATGGATGCTTTACCATCCGGACTGACAATCACGGTGTCCGAACCTTTCAGCAGAATATTGCATCCGGATTGCTTCGTCAGTTTGCGGCTGTCTTCGATTTTATTGTCGAGGCCGTCTGACGTAAGACCTGCAAATTCTCCGGCATGCGGCGTCGCAACCGTATCTGCGGAGCGGGTCTTGACGAGATTACTGAAGTCCAGTCCGGCAACAGTGAGCGCATCGGCATCGAGGACCAGCGGTGCCTTTGCGGCGATGGCGGAGGCCAACAACTCTTTTGCCCGCTCATCACGGCCCAAACCGGGACCGATGACGATCGCCGAAATCCGAACATCCGCGAGTTTTTCCTGAAGCTCGGCGATGTCGTCAACTACCTCCACCACGATGCTGGGATGCGGAGTGACAAAGCCGGGCGATGCAAAGATTTTGACATAGCCGGCACCCGATTTCTGGGCCGCCATCGCCGTCAGTTTCGCCGCACCTGTCATCGCGCCAGCGATCACAGCGACCAGGCCACGGCTATATTTATGATCTTGCGAACCTGGTCCGGAGAGGCGCGGCTTTGGCAGAATATCAAGATCACTGGCCGCTGCTATGCCTATATTGATCCCGACGAGATCGCCCATTTTCGAACGCGCCGGTTCCAGAAAGTGCGACGGTTTGAAGGCACCCAGTGCGATCGTTGTATCGAACGGGTGGATATCATTCAGCAGTTCGCCGTGATCGGATTCGACTCCGCTTGGGAGATCAATCGCGACTCGCCGTCTGGCACCTGAAAACAAACGCGTGAAATGGTCTAACCAGTCGTTGCCGACGGCGCGGGTCAATCCGGTTCCGAACAGGCAGTCGATAAATTGCGGCGCCGGCTGGGCGGCGGCCAAGGCCAGCGTTTTCCCGCGCCATAAAGACTTGGCGTTTTGCGCGGCCGCGGTTTTGGGATCAAGCGGCGCTGCCACACAGACATCGACACCTTTTTCGAGCAGCCATTGGGCGATGACATAACCATCACCGCCATTATTGCCGGGACCGCACAGCACCAGCGTTGGCAAATCGGCCGCGATGCGCCAGATCATTTGGGCGGCACCCTGCCCGGCCCGACGCATCAACTCCTCAACCGAAATGCCTTCGTCGATCAAAGCCCGTTCCGCCGACTGCATCTCAGCGGCGGTTAATATATATCCCTGATTGAGCAAGCGCGCCTCTAGTTTCCGGCTTGGGCCGGATCTTTGCTTGTGCCGGGTTCCGTTGCTGCACTCGACTTTATCTGCGCCGGCAGCAGATACTGGTCGGGTCCGACGGTGACCAATATCTTGCCGTCTTCAACAATCGCGACCGACGCCTGGTCGAATCCGTCGGCCGCTTCAAGGCCACGGCCATCGGTCAGAACATTGAACCGGCGAAATCCGCCATCGGGGTGCCGGATGATCATCGTCGCCCCGCCTTCGCCGCTCAGTCGCTCAGTGTAACAGTCGCGGGTGAAATTGCTGGCGCCGTTGATCGCGCATTCAATTTTGCCGTCGTCGCCGGCATGCGCCGCCGCCCGCTCTTCGGCTTCTGCCAGAACGGCATTATCCGGCCGGTTCTCGCAGGCGGTCAGCAACAGCGCCGAGGCAACGATGCTAGATATCCGCATAGACATTTTTTTCCGCCTTGGCTCCAGGATGGGTGACCGCCCCCTGATAGGCCGGTCCGACATTTTGCGCATAGCGCCATAAAGCTCCTGAACCATAATCGGTTTCGCGTCGTGTAAATTTTTCCCGGCGCTCCGCCATGATGCTCTCATCGACTTCGAGATCGATAACGCCCGCTATGGCATCGATATTAATCATATCGCCTTCTTCGATCAGACCAATAGGCCCGCCATCGGCAGCTTCGGGCCCGATGTGACCAATGCAGAAGCCGCGGGTGCCGCCGGAGAAGCGACCATCGGTGATCAGCGCGACCTTCTCGCCCATGCCCTGGCCGTAGAGGGCCGCCGTTGTCGCCAGCATCTCGCGCATACCCGGACCACCCTTTGGTCCTTCGTTACGAATGACCAGGACGGCGCCTTCCTTGATTTGGCGCTTTTCGACCGCAGCATAGGCGTCTTCCTCGCATTCGAAGACCTGAGCCGGACCGCGAAATTGCAAGCGGGCCATGCCGGCGACCTTGACAATCGCGCCCTCGGGAGCGAGCGAACCGCGCAAGCCGACAACGCCGCCGGTCTTGGTAATTGCATGCTGGACGTCATAGATCACCTTCTGGTCGGGATTCCAGGTGATTTTCTCGATATTCTCGCCGAGCGTCTTGCCGGTGACGGTGATGCAGTCGCCGTTGATCAGGCCATTGTCCATCATCGTCTTCATCAGCATGTAGACTCCGCCGGCCTCGTGCATGTCCTTGGCGACATATTTTCCGCCCGGCTTGAGATCGGCCAGATAGGGCGTGGTCTTGAAAATCTCGGCGACATCGAACAGATCGAAATCGATCCCGGCTTCATTTGCCATGGCGGGAAGATGCAAGGCAGCGTTGGTTGAACCACCGGTGGCGGCGACAACCCGCGCGGCGTTGATGAACGCATCCTTTGTGCAGATATCGCGTGGTCGCAAATTGAGCTCGATCAGATTCATGATCTGGCGTCCTGCTGCGCGCGCCATATCGTCGCGGGTTGCGTAAGGCGCTGGCGCCATATTGCTGTTCGGCAGCGACAGGCCGATGGCCTCGGCGACGCAGGCCATCGTGTTGGCGGTAAACTGGCCGCCACAGGCGCCGTGGCCGGGACAGGCGACTTTTTCCAGTTCGATCAGTTCCTGCAACGGGCAATTGCCGGCGCTGTGCTGGCCCACCGCTTCGAATACGTCGACCACCGTCACGTCATGGTCGTGGAACCGTCCGGGCAGGATCGACCCGCCGTAGACGAAGATCGACGGTACATTGAGGCGCAGCATCGCCATCATCATGCCCGGCAGGCTCTTGTCGCAGCCCGCATAGCCGATAACCGCGTCATAGCAGTGGCCGCGGACGCTGAGTTCGACGCTGTCGGCGATAACCTCGCGCGAGACCAGAGAGGCCTTCATTCC
>PFJE01000101.1:0-766 GCA_002783865.1 Sphingomonadales bacterium CG_4_10_14_3_um_filter_58_15 | reverse complement strand
TCATTCCCTGATGACCCATCGCGATGCCGTCGGTGACGGTGATGGTGTTGAAGCGCCGTGGCGTGCCGCCGGCTTCGATCACGCCCTCGCGCGCCATGTCGGCCTGTACATCAAGCAAGGTGTTGCACGGCGCGCTGTCGTTGCCCGCCGATGCGATGCCGACGAAGGGTTTTGCGATATCCTCTTCGGTCATACCCATGGCGTAATAATAGCTGCGCTGCGGCGCGCGTTCGGGTCCGACACTGACGTGGCGGCTGGGCAGGCGGGACTTGTCAAATCTTTGGCTCATACGGTGATCCTATGTGGCAATTTCCGGATCGCTCTTCCAAAACTGCGCCGGTTAAGCAAGAGCCGTTCTTATTTTATCGCAAGTACGCAATAAAATATCAGCAAAACGGGCTTGTCCAGCTTCTTCCCGGATCAGATCCTGCCGGATCTCGACCCCAATATAGGGCTGACCGATCGCTTCGCACTGGCGGTTCATCGTCGCGTTCAGATCTTTACCCGAATAAGGCCGTTGATCCCCGACATTCAGGTGCCCCTCCTGCTCCAGAAACTGGAGCGCCAGTTTGGAGGCGGTCTGATAGTCATTGTACATGATTCCCATGTCCCATGGCCGTTTGAGCTGAGGCTGAGACCGCAGCGTCGGAGAAAAGCTGTGCAGGGAAGCAACAAGAGCCGGCTTCAGTTCCGCGATCAGCTCCGCCACGCGGTCATGATAGGGGGTGAAAAAGCGATTCAGCCGCGCTTGTTTTTGCTCGGCGGA
>PFJE01000032.1 GCA_002783865.1 Sphingomonadales bacterium CG_4_10_14_3_um_filter_58_15 | reverse complement strand
TAATTACTATGCAGCCTGCGAGAACCTCGATATGGTCGCATGACTCAAATGAAACCGCCTCCGGAAAACCCGGGACGCTTCAGTTCCTTTGCGCTTGCGTTTCCCGTCCAATGCGGTCCGAAAAAATGAGACGAAGCGATTCGGAGCAAACCGATCCTGATCATGCCTCGATGTAATAACGGACCTAACACAGACAAATTAACCAATATCTTCAAAACTAAAATATCGATCCCAGCCTCCGGCCCCAATATAACAGGGATTTGCGGCATGCTCGTTCGATGAGTTGACCCATCAACAGGAGCAATATTTTCTAAAACTTAGGCGTAGTAACATTGCTTTGAAATTATCGGACGAGGGCATGGCCGCGGATGCTATAATCAATGCGGGGAATCTTTATCGCTTAAATGAAGCCCGTAATTTCCGTCTGTGAATTCGGACCACGCAAAGTTACGCTCAGCACGGGAAGTCTTTTGACGAGCTTCAGACAGAAAGGCATAACCATGGAGCAGAACCGGAATATCAGCCGTGCGGCTGAAAATGCGCTTGGTGAGTGCCAATCAAGACCTTCCAGCTCTTCCAATGCGAAGGCGCGGCTGTTGCTGGTTGAAGATCATGACGTGAACCAGATTCTCATTCAGGCTATGACCAAGCGACTGGGCTATGAGACCGAATTGGCGTCTGACGGGACCGAAGCTGTGGCGCAGGTAAATCAATCTGTATCCGAAAAACATCCATTTGACCTCGTCCTGATGGATATTCAGATGCCTTTTATGGACGGATATGAAGCCACCAGAATGATCCGGGCGAATGGAATCTCCGCTGAAACCCTCCCCATAATTGCAATCACCGCCAATGCATTCGCAGATGACATCCGAAATTGTCTCGACGCCGGAATGCAGGCCCATATATCCAAACCAGTTGACATCTCAAATCTCGAATCTGTGCTGCAGCAATGGCTTGCAGCCAAAAAGCCCGAAGAAAACGAGTCAACGACAAAGGCCGTACAGAGCGATTTGTCCGACGATTTGGTCAGACGCTATAAATTGCGCAAAGAAGACGCGATCAGCAGCGTTGTAGGCTTTGTCGGTCAGGGTGTTTTTTCCGAGCGTGAAATCACTGACATTCGGGATCAACTGCATAAGCTGGCGGGAACGGCTGCGATGTTTGGCGAGCGGGAATTAGGCGAACAGGCAAAGCTGATCGAGGATGGCTTGGAGCAGTGGACGGTAGCCGAGCGACCTAACAAGATAGCCAGGGCGCTAGAGACTTTTCTCGAGGCGGCGCGAACTGCCCGAGATTAGACACTTCCATCGCAGGTCAGTAAATCGAATGGCTCTCTGCTGGACATGTCCGACACAAAAAAGGTCGGTACGGCGAAAAAGGGACAATCGGTTCGAAACTCTGGATTCGCCGATCCTATCAAAGATTGCTGTGTAATTGCGCAAAATTCTTTCAGGTCAACAACACCGCGCTCGCCTGCAGCAGCCATCTAATATGGCCCTGTCACCACCATCGGTTCAACTTTTCAACGCGTCAAAAACAGCCTCCGTCCACTCTTTCCTGCAGATTAGTAGGTCGGGCATATATGTCTCTCGCTTATTGTAAATCAACGGAGAACCATCAATCCGGGAGCAATGCAGGCCGTAAGCCGATGCAACCGCCACAGGCGCACAGCTGTCCCATTCAAACTGGCCGCCAGAATGCAGATATATATCCGCTTCCCCCCGAACGATCGCCATCGCCTTGGCGCCGGCTGAACCCATGGGTAGCAATTCCCCACCCAGTCGGTCTGCCACGGATATAGCTTCGGCCGCAGGGCGAGTGCGGCTGACAACGAGCCGCGGCGGGCCATCATGAACGGGAAGCTCGCCCATTTTATCGGTGTGCAAGACAATGCCTCCCCCAAGACCTGGCAATGCCACCGCACCGACCGTCGCAACGCCATCAACCGACAGACCGACGTGCACCGCCCAATCCGATCGCATTTCACTATATTCTCGAGTGCCGTCTACTGGATCAATGATCCAGACACGCCCTTTGTCCAGCCGCTCTTCGGTGTCCTGGCTCTCTTCGGAAAGCAGTCCGTCTGCGGGCCGCAGGTAACGCAAGGCGTGGATCAGAAATTCATTGGCGGTTTCGTCTCCTGCATTGCCGAGTGCTTTGCCTTCGAAAATCCCGCTGTCTCGCACCGTGAGCAATATGTGGCCGGCAGTTTCGGCAAGCTGGGCAGCGAGTTCGGCATCGGTCATAGTGATACTCATTTCAGCGGCATGATTTGACGGACAATATATTCGGCAGCCTCTGCCGGCGTCATCTCCACGGTGTTGACCCTGATTTCCGGGCTCTCCGGAGATTCATAGGGGCTATCGATCCCGGTAAAATTCTTCAGCTTGCCGCTGCGCGCTTTCTTGTAGAGACCCTTCACATCGCGCTCTTCGGCAACTGCCAGCGGCGTATCAACGAAAATCTCGATAAATTCTGCCTCGGGTAACATTTCACGCACCATTTTTCGCTCGGCCCGGAAGGGACTGATAAAGGCAGTCAACACGATCAGACCGGCATCGGTCATCAATTTTGCCACTTCGCCGACCCGGCGAATATTCTCGATCCGGTCTGCTTCAGTGAAGCCAAGATCCTTGTTAAGTCCATGCCGCACGTTGTCACCGTCAAGCAGAAACGTGTGACGGTTCATCAGATTGAGGCTTTTTTCAACCTCATTCGCTATTGTAGATTTTCCCGAACCGGAAAGGCCGGTGAACCAGAGCACGCGCGGCGTCTGGTTTTTAAGCAAGGCATGCTCTTCCCGCGTGATAGTGGTTGGCTGCCAGTGGACATTGTCAGCTCGGCGCAAGCTGAAATGCAACATACCTGCGGCGACCGTAGCGTTGGTAATCTTGTCTACCAGAATGAACCCACCAAGTTCGGTGCTATCCGTATAGGGTTCGAACACAATCGGTTTGTCCGTATGGACTTCAGCGACACCAATCGCGTTAAGTTCCAAGGTCTTGGCCGCAAGATGTTCCATCGTGTTGACGTTGATTTCAAATTTGGGCTCTTGCACCGTAGCGCTGACGGTTTGCGTCGCCAGTTTGAGCCAATAACCGCGACCAGGCTTGAGTGCTTCCTCGCTCATCCAGACTATGGTGGATTCGAACTGGTCGGATACTTCAGGCGGGTCCCCAGCTGCAGCGATCACGTCACCGCGCGAGCAATCGATCTCGTCCTCCAGAGTGATCGTAACCGACTGTCCGGCAACCGCCTCATCGAGCAGCCCGCCCAGAGTGACAATGCTTTTAACGGCGCTGTTCTTGCCAGACGGCACGATACGGACCGGATCACCCGGCTTGATAGTCCCGCCCGAAACCAGGCCCGAAAAACCGCGAAAATCGAGATTCGGCCGGTTGACCCATTGTACCGGCATGCGGAATGGCTTTTCCTGCGCTGCAGTGGCCGCGATTTCGATATTCTCAAGATGAGCGATCAGCGCTGGTCCGACATACCAGGGTGTATTGGACGACGGTGCTTCAGTAATATTGTCGCCTCTAAACCCGGAGATCGGGATCGCGGTAAAACGCTCGATGCCGATTTCGGCTGCGAACTTGCGATAATCGCTGACAATGCCGTCAAAAGTCTCCTGACTAAAATCAACCAGGTCCATTTTGTTGACCGCAAGGATCAAATTGTTGATGCCAAGCAGATGAGCCAGATAGGAATGACGCCTGGTCTGGACCAATATACCCTTACGCGCATCGACCAGAATAACAGCCGCGTCGGCGGTCGACGCGCCGGTGACCATATTGCGGGTATATTGTTCATGACCCGGGGTGTCAGCGACGATAAACTTGCGCTTCTCTGTAGCGAAGAAGCGATAAGCGACATCAATGGTGATACCCTGTTCCCGCTCGGCAGCGAGACCATCGACCAGCAGAGCGAAATCTATTTCTTGCCCCTGGGTGCCGGACTTTTTGCTATCCGCTTCAAGCGCAGCCAGTTGATCTTCAAAAATCATCTTGCTGTCATACAGCAGCCGACCAATCAGCGTGCTCTTGCCATCGTCAACGCTGCCGCAGGTAATGAAGCGCAGCAGTTCCTTGTTCTGATGCTGCGCAAGATAGGCGTCAATATCCTCGGCAATCAGCGCTTCGGTTTTGTAAATTGGTTCTTTTCCGGTCTGTTCGTTCATCAGAAATAGCCTTCCTGCTTCTTCTTCTCCATACCGGCACCGCCTTCGTCCTTGTCTATCACCCGCCCCTGTCTCTCACTGGTGGTGGTCAGAAGCATTTCCTGGATAACTTCCGACAGGTTCGAGGCGTTACTCTCCACAGCGCCAGTAAGCGGGAAACATCCCAATGTACGAAAACGGACAGAGCGCGTGGTAATTTTCGGCCTGGTTCCCATGACCTTTTCTAGCCGATCGACATCATCAGCCATGAACAAACCGCCTTCGTAGATGTACGTTGGGCGCGGCGCGGCGAAATAAAGCGGCACAATCTCTATATTTTCAGCCATGATATATTGCCATATATCGAGCTCGGTCCAATTGCTGATCGGGAATACGCGAATGCTCTCCCCTTTTGCCTTTTTGGCATTGTACAGGTTCCACAATTCCGGACGCTGGTTTTTGGGATCCCATCCATGACTCGCCGTCCTGAACGAGAAAATACGCTCTTTCGCACGACTTTTTTCCTCGTCCCGCCTCGCGCCACCGAAAGCCACATCAAAGCCGTGCAAATCAAGTGCCTGCTTCAGCCCTTCCGTCTTCCACATATCGGTATGCAGCGGTCCGTGATCGAACGGGTTGATACCCCGCTCCTTCGCTTCCGCATTCTGATGGATGATCAATTCCATGCCTGCATCTTGCGCCGCCTTTTCGCGCAACGCATACATATCCTTGAATTTCCAGGTCGTATCGACATGAAGCAGCGGAAAAGGCGGCGGCGAGGGATAAAATGCCTTTTTGGCGAGATGCAGCAAAACCGCGCTGTCCTTCCCGACACTATACATCATCACCGGCTTTTTGGCTTCGGCCATCACCTCACGAATTATATGGATCGCCTCGGCTTCAAGCCGTTCTAAATGTGTTAAAATACGGGTCACTTTTCATTCCATTCCAGATCAATTGAACGTGTGATAGTGGCTTTCGACTGGCGCACAGTTCCCAAATGGGATATAAATGCATAATGGCTGTAATTCTTGGCGAAGAGCATGATCTGATTGCGGCGCTGCACCGCGGCACACTTGGCACGCCCCCTTGGGAAGATTTTCTGGAGCAGTTGCGACGCAGAACCGGCGCAGATTATGCCGCGCTTTTTTTTCAGGGTGATCATGACTGGCTGCAATCCATTCGGATACCGGCACTCCCGCGCAGTTCCGACGATAGAGGTGGAATTGACCGACAGCAGTTCGGAAACGCTACCCCTCTCCCCCATATGGCTATGCGGCTAGACCGGGTGCACTCCCTGGAAGAATTCTTGGGCCCAAATGATCTTAGAGATAGTAGTTTCAGATCGCCATTCATCCAGGATCCCGACATCTTTTTTGCCCGCGTTATGCGGGTTGCAGAACCCAACGGCGGACAAATCTGGATCTCTTTGGGCCGCAAAAAATCCGATTTTTCCGCAAGTGACGGGGCATTGCTCGGCTCGCTCGCCAATCATCTCGCGATTGCAGCCGGCACGCATTCCGAACTCGCGCGACAGAGGTTGAAAGCAGGGATCTCCGCAGACGCGATCATGCGGCTCAATTTTGGCTGGTTCATGCTCGATGCCTCCGGCCGGATCATTGACATGAGCGAACAAGCAGAAGCTTTCGTGCAGGAGGCGAAGACCTTGCGCAAATCACCCGATGGTCGGCTGATCGCAGAGAGCGCTGATGCTCAAGGCAGCCTGCGCAAGTTTTTGCAAAGACGACAGGCAGGAGAAAATATAGTCTTCACCGTTCATCTTTCCGATGAGCCTTGGTTGGACATGTTGCTCACCAATCCTCCGACAAACCTCCCCGGCGCACTTCAACCCCTCGCCGTCGCCTTCGTGCACGGAGAACGGTCCAGTAGCGCCGAGCGCAGCGAGCATTTGGCCAACCTCTTCGGTCTCACGCTGCAGGAAGCGCGCCTTGCTCTGCATATCAGCCGGGGCGTAACAATTCGGGAAGCCGCGACCCTCCTTGGCCTGACCCATGAAACCACACGGCTTTATTCAAAGCGCATTTACGCCAAAACAGGAACACGTGGTCAGGCTGATCTGGTCAGGCTGATCTTGGCTAGCATAGTGGCTTTGACTTAACGGGGCCATCGACCTTTTCAAATCACCCGTTCAAGTCGCAGTACCTGGCCCTGCTGCCCATTTGTCTCTAGCCAATCATTCAGCATCGCCTTGCGCCGGAATCTTGCCAGAGGGCTCTACTTTCTAAAAATCATACAGAATGGTGCGCCTAGAAGGAGAAGCTTCGAGCGCGCTGTTTGACACTTTAGCAGAGTGGAACGACCATCTTAAACACGTAGACCTGAAAGGATTTGACGAGCCGACCCCATGAAGGAGTCGGTCAAGGAATCCTTTTTGGAGGCGGCCAACGGCCCTCCCCTAAAAGAAAAAAAGGAATATCCCAAGCCGATATGTGTGCGGTTTACCGATGAAGAACGTGCCGAACTTGAGAGCAAGGCAGGCAATTTGACCCTGAGCGCCTATGTTCGCTCGCAATGTGTTGGCGATATAGCCGCTCCTCATCGCACCAAGGGCAAACGGCCTGTAAAGGACCAAGAGGCTCTTGGGCGCGTACTGGGCGCACTGGGACGTTCCCAGTTATCGAACAATCTCAACCAGCTTGCAAAGGCCGCTCACAGTGGAACGCTTGGTCTCCAAGAGGATTCGGAAGCTGCAATCCAGAAAGCAGCCTATGATATTGCTTATATCCGCATGACGCTCATCAAGGCTCTCGGCTTACAGGATATCGGACCATGATATTTGTAGGCAATGAGCGAGGAAACGGACAGAATCTGGCTCGTCATTTGATGAGTTCAGAAAATGAGCATGTGACTCTTCATGAAATTTCCGGATTTGCCAGCAATGATCTTGCGGGCGCGCTCAAAGAGG
The DNA here is from genome assembly GCA_002783865.1 of Sphingomonadales bacterium CG_4_10_14_3_um_filter_58_15. Lineage (GTDB taxonomy): Bacteria > Pseudomonadota > Alphaproteobacteria > Sphingomonadales > Sphingomonadaceae > Parasphingorhabdus. The sequence continues at coordinate 259 of PFJE01000032.1, read as the reverse complement.
CTGAAGCGATATCCAGAGGCACAAAGTGCCAGAAATTTCTCTATTCTCTCAGTCTCAATCCGCCTGGGAAGGAATCGGTAGAAACAGAAGTCTTTCTCGATACGATTTCCCGTGTCGAGGCCAAGCTTGGGCTGGAAGGACAACCCAAAGCGGTAGTTTTTCATGAAAAGGAAAACAGGCGTCATTGCCATGTTGTGTGGAGCCGTATCGATGCCGATGCGATGAAGGCCATTACATTATCGTTTCCAAAACGAAAATT
>PFJE01000081.1 GCA_002783865.1 Sphingomonadales bacterium CG_4_10_14_3_um_filter_58_15 | reverse complement strand
TCAGAGCCCGCTCCGATCTATCGCTACTGGCAGAACCAATATGAGATGCTTGCGGTTGACAGTCTGGAAGATCTGGCTTCGGAAAATCCGGATATCGTCCTCCTCGCCCAACCGCGGGCCATGGCCCCGGCCGATCTTGCCGATCTCGACGCCTGGGTCCGGACAGGGGGTGCGGTCATCATCCTGACCGATCCCGATCTGGCTTGGCCTTCCGAACTGCCACTCGGTGATCCCCGTCGCCCGCTGATCACTGGTTTGCTCTCCCCGCTGCTCGAGCATTGGGGACTGGAGCTGGTTGCCCTTGGTGAAAGCAGGGCAGGGGCCGCAAAGCTTCGCGTAGGCAAATATTCCTTTACCAGCCGGGGAATTGGCAAACTCGAACCGCTGGCCTCGAATGTGAGCCCCGCTGCGCGGTGCGATATCGAGGAGGCGGGATTCGTGGCGCATTGTTCGATCGGCGAGGGGCGGGCGACAGTCGTGGCGGATGCAGATTTGCTCGATGCGGCGCTGTGGCCCGACCAAGCCCGCCGCTCACCCGCGAAAAGTGGTGCCGTTCGGTTCGTGGATTCGCTCGTGCGAGAGCAAATTTCTCGGACTTCTCGCAAGCCATGAGCGTGTTTTGCCCTTTTGCAGAGATTGAGCCGGGGGCGTTTGATCATATCATTCAGAGGGGTAAAATTATAATCTTAATATTTCAGTAACTTAAATATTGTTACCCGTAAAATCCCTTAATATCCCCTTCCATCCCCGGCGTTCCCCTGATAACCCTGATTTGTTATCGGGGTATTCTTCCTGTTCAGGATTCTGCTTCGGGAGCGCTTGGAAAAGCGCGCTTCCGGATCGGGGAGATTATCGCCCCGGTCGGGATGAGGGATTCTCGCTGTGTCAGGTGCGTATGCATATTCAGGCTCTGCAATATCGGCGATAGACGACAAGGGTCGACTGTCGGTGCCCGCCTTCCTGCGCAAAAATCTGGTTGAAAGCAGCGATGGTCGTACACTCTGCCTCGGCACTCATGAAAAATGGGATTGCCTCGTCGGCTTCGGCCTCAGCCGCAAAGCCGACATGCTCAACGAAATCGACAAGCAGTGGGAAGCCGCGATCGCGCGCGGCGACAGCTTTGACAAGGACGCTGCCGGTGCCCGCAAATTCTCTTCGCTCCAGGATCTCAGCTTCGACGCCAGCGGTCGCTTCGTCCTGCCGCCGCACCTTATGGAAATCGGCAATCTCGACGGCCATGTCCTGTTTCACGGCATCGGCACGACCTTTTGCCTGTGGAACCCGCAGACCCTGCTCGACACGACCGACGACGTCCCGGTCGACCGGCGTCTGGTGGAGCATCATTTGAGAGAGGCCGGCCAGAAAAGCGGAGGGAAGCAGAAATGACCCTCGCGACAGCCGCCCGCCACGTCCCCGTCCTGCTTGACGAAGTGATCGACGCGCTCGCCATTACCCCTGGCGAAACGCATGTCGATGGCACCTATGGAGCCGGTGGCTATACAACAGCGATGCTCAAGGCGGGCGCGAAGGTTCATGCCTTTGATCAGGATCCTGATGCGATCGCCAATGGTCAGGACATGGTTGCTGATGCCGATGGCAAGCTGGTCCTGCATCATGCGCGCTATTCCGAAATGGCCGAGATATTGGTCGACGAAGACATTGACGGCGTCACCCTGGATATCGGCGTATCCTCGATGCAGCTCGATCAGGCCGAGCGCGGATTTTCGTTCCAGAAAGACGGTCCGCTCGACATGCGCATGGCGCGCGATGGCGAGAGCGCGGCGGATTTCCTCAACGAAGCCGAAGAAGAGATGATTGCCGATGTGATCTATCGCTATGGCGAGGAACGCCGGTCGCGGCGCATTGCCAAAGCCATTGTCGAGGCGCGGCCATTGACCCGCACCTCGGAGCTGGCTCAGGTCGTCCGAAAGGCGCTGGGATTTCGCCAGGGCGACAAGAAGGATCCGGCGACCCGCACGTTTCAGGCGATCCGCATTCATATCAATCGCGAACTCGGCGAGCTGGAAGACGGCCTGGCCGCAGCGGAGAAGATGTTGCAGCCCGGCGGGCGTCTCGCGGTGGTGACATTCCACAGCCTCGAAGATCGCATCGTCAAAAATTTTCTGCGGGACCGCAGCGGCCAGAAGTCCGCCGGTTCCCGCCATCTACCCCAGGTTAACGAGACACGGTCGGCACCCACCTTTCATAAACCAGCCAAAGCGGTGCGTCCGGCCGGGGCGGAGCAGGCCCTTAATCCCCGAGCCCGCTCCGCCACCCTTAGATCAGCGGTGCGTACCGACGCGCCAAGCAGTGGCGGCGAGCAGTGAAGCTGGCAGTCAAACGCCTGGAAGGAATAGGATGGCTCGCGCTGGTGTTTCTGGTGGCGATTATGCTGTATCCGCTGTCGCTGAGTGTCGCGACCTTGCGCAGCGATCTTGCCCGCACCGATCACAAGATTATCGAGACCAAGAAGCAAATCCGCTATCTGGAAACGGAGTTCAGCGCGCGCGCCAATCTGCGTCAGCTGGAGGAATGGAACAAGCTGGAATTTGGCTATGCCTCGCCGCAGGCCTCGCAATATCTCGATGGCGAGCGCGCGCTCGCCAATCTCGGTGGCGAGGATCTACGCAAGCCGGTACAGGTCGCCGTCATCAGTTCGATGAACGGCATCAAGCCCGCCGGCATCATCGGTTCGGTTTTTGGTACCGCCAAGGCGCAAGACCGCAATGACGACGGCAGTGCGATCGGCAGCCGGGGGGCATTGGCCAGCAACACCGCAGATGGCGCACCGGGCAAGCTGTCGGGAGGCGCCCATGCCCGGACCACGCGGGTCGCGCAGATGGAAGACAAGCTGCTCGATGACGGACTCGTTCGCGATCTTGGACGCAAGGCGATGGCAGAAAAAATTGAAAGCCTGGCCGAATGACGACACTTCTGGCCAACAGCAAGAAGGTGCAGTTTTCGGGAAAAGCCAAGGAAATAACCGCCAGCGCGCATTTTCGGTTGATGATTTTGCTGTTGGTTTTTCTGGCCGCGTTCACCATCGTTATCGGGCGATTGATCAGCCTCACCATTCTGGAAGATGCGGTTCCGTTCCGGCCATCGAGCAGTGCATTCATCCCGCCGCGGGGCGATATCGTCGACCGCAACGGCGTTCCTCTGGCGCGGACGATGCGCGGCTATGCCGTTCGCGTGGTCCCGGCGAGGGTGCTGGGCGACAAGGAAGTGCTGGCGAAACAGCTCGCCGCGATTTTCACCGACACCAGCGCCAAATATTTTCTGGAAAAGCTTCGCGGTTCTCAGCCAACCTATCTCCGTCGCAGAGCGCTGCCCGAACAAGTGAAGCAAATCCATGCGCTGGGCGAAATCGGCATCGAATTTCCGCGCGAGGACGAACGGCTCTATCCGCAGCGCGAACTGGCGGCGCATGTGCTGGGTTATGTCGATGCCGACGGCAACGGCGTGATGGGCATGGAACGGGCGCTCGACGCGCGCCTTGTCGACAAGAACCTGCGCGGCGATCCCGCGATATTGTCGATCGACAGCCGGGTACAATCTGCGCTGGAAAGCGAGCTTCAGGATGCCATGCTGATGACTCAGTCGCGCGGCGCGGCGGGGATCATTCTGGATGTCGAAACCGGCGAAGTCATGGCGCTCGCCTCGCTGCCGATGTTCGATCCGAACAAGATCCTCAAAGCTTCGATGAAGCACCAGAATAATGAAGTGACCCAGAGCGTGTTCGAACTGGGATCGACGTTCAAGCCCCTGACCATTGCCGCGGCGCTGGATGCCGGCACCGTAACCGATCTTGCGGTTCGGTATAATGCGATGGAACCGATCAAGGTCGGCGGCTTTACGATCAAGGATGACCATAGCCAGGGCCGCTATCTGAACGTCCCGGAAACGCTGGTGCACAGCTCCAATATCGTCACCGCCCGGATCGCCGATAATCTTGGCCAGGAAGCGATGGAGAACATGTTCCGCCGGCTCGGTTTTGACGAACGGCCGCATATCGAACTGTTTGAACGCGGCCAGCCGCTTTGGCCGCGCAACTGGGGACGGGTCACCAATATGACCGTGGCTTATGGTCATGGCATCGCGGTCACCCCGCTGCATCTCGCCAGCGCCTATGCGGCGCTTGTCAATGGCGGCATCTGGCGTCCGGCAACCTTGTTGAAGGTAGAGCCCGGCAAGGAGGCCAAGGGCCGCCGGGTGTTCAAGGCCGCGACCAGCGCCCGGATGCGCCAGTTGCTGCGGATGATTGTATCGGACGGAACCGGCCGCAAGGCAGACGCGCCGGGCTACCGGATCGGCGGAAAAACCGGTTCGGCGGAAAAGCCGTCGGGAGGCGGCTATAACAAGACCTCGCTGGTTTCGACCTTTGCCGCCGCCTTCCCGATGGACAATCCGCGCTATGTTGTTATCGCCATGCTCGATGAACCAAAGGGAACCGCAGAAACATCGTTTCAGCGCACAGCCGGCTGGACGACGGCACCGATCGTGCGCAAACTGGTATCGCGTGTCGGACCGATGCTCGGAGTCATTCCCGACGAACATCGCGACGTCGATGTGTCGGAGTTGACACCGCTGCTGTGGAAACCAAAAGCCTCGTCCGAAGAGCAAAGCCATGCGACTGAATAATTTTGTCCCGGGCCTCGACGGTGATGCCGGTGATCAGAGCGTCACCGGCTTTGCCATTGATCACCGCAAGCTCGCGCCCGGCAATATTTTCGGTGCCTTCCGGGGCGCGAAGTTCAACGGAGAGGATTTCATCGAAGCGGCGATCCGCGCTGGTGCCATCGCTATCGTCGCCCATCCCGACGCGCAGGTCGAGGGCGCGGTGCATATTGTCGATGAAGAGCCGCGGCGACTATTTGCCCAGATGGCCGCCCGCTATTTCACGCCGACGCCGGCCCATGTTGCGGCGGTGACGGGCACAAACGGCAAGACATCGATCGCTGAACTGACTCGTCAGCTGTGGCGGATGGACGGCTATAACAGCGCCTCGATCGGAACGCTTGGCGTCACCACCGCCGATGACCAGGTCAAGACCGGGCTGACCACGCCGGATATTGTCACCTTCCTCTCCAACATGTCCGGACTGGCGCGCGAAGGGATCAGCCACGCGATTTTCGAAGCGTCGAGCCACGGTCTCTCGCAATATCGCACCGAAGGTCTGCCGGTTCAGGTCGGAGCCTTCACCAATCTGAGCCGCGACCATCTCGACTATCATGGCGATATGGACAGCTATTTCGAAGCCAAGATGCGGCTGTTCGACGAGGTTGTTTCGAGCAGTGGAACCGCGGTGATCTGGGCCGATGATGATCCATGGTCCGCCAAAGTCATCCAGCGGGCGATGGATCGCGGGCTCGAACTATTAACGGTCGGCGAGCAGGGGTCAACCTTGCGGCTGGTATCGCAGACCCCGACCCATTTGGGTCAGGTCCTGATGGTCAAGGCGCAGGGCAACACCCACCGCATTTCGCTGCCGCTGATTGGTGCCTATCAGGCCGCGAATATCCTGTGCGCCGCTGCCATTGTGCTGGCGACGGGCGGGCAACTGGAAAAGATATTTGATCATATGCAGCGGGTGCAGCCGGTGCGCGGCCGGATGGAGCGCGCGGTGATCACCCGCGCCGGTGCGCCGGTCTATGTCGACTATGCCCATACGCCCGACGCCTTGCGCGCGGCGATCTCGGCGCTGCGACCCCATGTGACGGGCAAGCTGATCACGGTGTTCGGCGCCGGCGGCGATCGGGACAAGGGCAAGCGTCCCGAAATGGGCAAAATTGCGGTGGAAATGTCGGATCATGTCATCGTCACCGATGATAATCCGCGCAGCGAGGATCCCGCCGTAATCCGCGCCGAAATCATGGCGGGAGCCACCGGTGCCGAGGAAGTGGCCGATCGCCGCGCGGCCATTGCCAGGGCGATAGAGCTGGCTGGTCCGCAGGATATCATCCTGCTCGCCGGAAAAGGCCACGAACAGGGACAGATCGTCGGCGACCGTGTGATCCCGTTTGATGATGTCGAAGTGGCGAGAGAATGCGCCGGAGCGCAGCCGCTATGACTGTGCTTTGGACATCAGCAGCGATCGCGGAAGCGACAGGAGGCAAGGCAAGCGCCGACTTCGCCGCTACCGGCGTCGCCTTTGACTCGCGCGAGATTGGTCCGGGTGATCTGTTCATCGCCTTGAAAGGCGAACATAGCGACGGCCATCTCCACGTCGAGCAGGCGTTTTCCTCGGGCGCTGCGGGTGCGCTTGTCAGCCAGCCGGTCGATGGCCCCCATATATTGGTATCTGATACCGCTCGGGCACTCGACTCTCTCGCCAAGGCCTCTCGCTTCCGTACCGATGCCAAAATCATCGGCGTCACCGGATCGGTCGGCAAAACCGGCACGAAAGAAGCTTTATTTGCTACGCTCGATCGCTGCTCCTTTGGCAAGGCGCACCGGTCGGTCAAAAGCTATAACAATCATGTCGGCGTTCCGCTCAGCCTGTCGCGGATGCCGTCAGACACCCAATATGGCATCTTTGAAATGGGCATGAATCACGCCAACGAACTGTCGGCGCTGACCCGTCTGGTGCGGCCGCATGCCGCGATCATTACTGCCATCGCGCCCGCCCATATCGGCAATTTTTCCAATGGCGAGGAAGGCATTGCCGATGCCAAAGCCGAGATATTCGAGGGCCTGATCCCTGGCGGCACCGCGATCATCCCGCACGATAGCCCGCACTATCAGCGGCTGCGCAAGAAAGCGGAACGCCATGCGGGAGAGGTCATATCCTTCGGATTTGATGCAGACGCCGACGTCCGCGCGATCGATGTGGTTGCCGCTCCCCGGGGTGGCTCGCTGGTTACCGCAAAGCTTGGCGATCGCAGTCTCTGTTTCACGATTGCCGAGGCCGGGCGGCACTGGGTATCCAATTCCTTGGCGATACTCGCCGCAGTGCGCGCGGTCGGTGGTGATCTTGCCTCCGCCGGGCTGGCGCTTGCCGAAATGAGCGGCATTGACGGGCGTGGCCGCCGTCATCAGATAGCGCTCAAATCCGGCGGTAAAGCGACCGTGATAGACGAAAGCTACAATGCCAATCCGGCGTCGATGAAGGCCACGCTGCAGCATTTTGCCGCCGAGAAAAATAGTGGCCGCAAGATTGTCCTTCTCGGTGCAATGGGCGAGCTGGGCGAGCAATCCGCGCATTACCACGGCGCCTTGGCCGACGATATACGACTGTCCGGAGCGGATGCCATCATCTTGGTCGGCGACGATATGACACATACTGCCGCGAAACTGGAACAGGGCCTTGATCGGGGCGTGAAAATGTCACATGCCAGCAACGCTTCGGAGGCGCTGACCGAGGTCGCAAAATGGATCAGCGACGGAGACATCCTTCTGGTCAAGGGTTCAAATTATCTGGGGCTTTCCTCCGCGGTTTCCGCGTTGGTAAGCGGGGAGTATTAATGTTTTATCTGCTGGCCCAATGGCTTGAATTCGAAGGCATTTTCAATGTCTTTCGCTACCTGAGCTTTCGCTCCGGTGCTGCTGTATCGACCTCCCTGTTCATCGGCCTGCTGATTGGCCCCAAGTTCATCAACATGCTGCGCATGCGGCAGGGCAAGGGCCAGCCGATCCGCGAGGACGGCCCGATCACCCATCTCAAAAAGGCGGGTACGCCAACCATGGGCGGCCTGATGATCCTGATTTCGGTGGTGCTGTCGCTGCTGCTGTGGATGGATCTCAGCAATATCTTCGTCTGGGCGTGCATTTTTGTGACGCTCGGCTTTGGCGCGATTGGCTTCATGGATGATTATGACAAGGTCCGCAAAGCCAGCCACAAGGGCATTCCGGGCCGGGTCCGGCTGCTGCTCGAATTTGTCATTGCCGGTTTCGCCACCTGGCTGATTGTGCAGCAAATCGGCACTAGCCTTTATGTTCCCTTTTTCAACGACGTCCAGATCGACTTAGGCTATTTCTATATTCCCTTCGCGATGTTCGTGATCGTTGGCGCCGGCAATGCGGTTAATCTGACCGATGGTCTTGATGGCCTTGCGACCATGCCGGTGGTGATTGCCAGCGCGACCTTTCTGGTGCTGGTGTACCTGTCCGGCAACGCCGTTTTCTCCGAATATCTCGGTATTCCCTTTGTGCGCGGTGCCGGTGAACTGGCCATCTTCTGCGCCTGCGTGATCGGCGCCTGCCTCGCCTTTCTGTGGTTCAATGCGCCGCCAGCCGCCGTTTTCATGGGTGACACCGGCAGCCTCGCGCTCGGCGGCGCGCTCGGTGCGATTGCCGTTTCGATCCATCATGAAATCGTCCTCGCTCTGGTTGGCGGCCTGTTCGTGCTTGAAGCGGTATCGGTCATTGTCCAAGTCTTCTTTTTCAAGCGCACCGGCCGCCGCGTCTTTCGCATGGCCCCGATCCACCATCATTTTGAACAGCTCGGCTGGTCCGAATCCACCATCGTGATCCGCTTCTGGATCATCTCTCTGGTGCTCGCACTCGCCGGATTGGCGACGTTGAAACTCAGATGATTGTCTCCCCCGCCTTTGCCGGAAAACGCTACGCCATCCTTGGACTGGCCCGATCCGGCATGGCGGTGCTGGAAAGCCTGCACGCGAGCGGTGCAGAATTGCTCGCCTGGGACAATCGCGAAGAATTGCGCGAAAGCGTCGCCGACAAGGCGCTGATTGCCGATCCCCTGGAATCGGATCTGACCGGTTATGATGCAATTGTTGTGTCTCCGGGGGTGCCGCTGAACAGCCACCCGATTGCCCGCAAGGCCAAAGCCGACGGCGTGTCGATCATCGGAGACATTGAGCTCTTTGCTCAAGCGAGATCGGCGTTGCCGTCACACCGGGTCGTCGGCATCACCGGCACCAACGGCAAGTCGACCACGACCGCGCTTGTTCATCACATATTGGCAAGCGCCGGCGTGCCGACCGTGATGGGCGGCAATATCGGTCTGCCGATCCTGTCGCAAGAGCCCCTCCCGGACGGCGGCGTCTACGTGCTGGAACTCTCCAGTTACCAGATCGATCTGACCAACAGCCTCGATTGCGATGTCGCGCTGCTGCTCAACATCAGTCCCGATCATCTCGATCGCTATGACGGCTTTGACGGATATGCTGCGGCAAAAGCCCGCCTGTTCGATATGCTGGGGTCCGACCACACGGCGATCTTCGCCAGTCAGGATGAAAAGACTCAATTGGCTTTGCAAGGCTTGCGCGATCTCGGCAGGGTGCAAAATATCGTCGACACAAGTGCGCGCGACATTGCCGGGCAACCGGATTGGCCATCACTGCAAGGCCCCCATAATCTGCAAAATGCCATCGCGGCCGTCGCTACCGTCGAGGCGCTGGGCATTGATGAAGCGCAATGGCGCCCCGCTTTGGAAGCCTTTACCGGCTTGCCGCACCGCATGGAGCGGATTGCGGAATCCGATGGTGTCTTGTTCGTCAACGACAGCAAGGCAACCAACCCGGCCTCAACCGGTCCGGCGCTAGGGGCCTATCCGAAAATTCACTGGATATTGGGCGGCCTGCCCAAGAGCGACAATCTGGCGGAGTGCGAGCCCTACTACGACCATGTCGTCCGTGCTTATACCATCGGTGAAGCCGGGCCATTGTTCGGCAAGATACTGGCCGATCATGTGCCGGTTGAATCCTGTGAAATGATGCTGACCGCGGTGCAACGGGCGGCTGCCAACGCCGGCCCCGGCGATGTGATATTGCTGTCACCGGCCTGTGCTTCTTTCGACCAGTTCCGGGACTTTGAAGCGCGCGGCAATTGTTTTCGCTGTGCGGTCAATTCGGTGATCGAGAGCAAATTGATCGGTACCGCCAAAGGGGAGGTAAAGCGATGAGCCTATCTGAACAAGGCGGCAGACCGGCCAGCCCGCTTCCGGAAATTGCCGGGGGCCTCAAGAAGAAGCGCTTCCAGTTACAATCCCGTCTCGGGCGCAGCGATCGGTCGCCGCTGGCGATCTGGTTCTGGGAACTGGACCGGGTTTTGCTTGGACTGATTCTCACCCTAGTCGCGATCGGCCTGATCGCGGTTGCCGCGGCTTCGCCCGCCACAGCGCTGAAGCAAAGTACCGCAGCGGTCACCGTCGAGCCGCTCTATTATTTTTATCGCCAGCTCGGCTGGGTGATCGTCGGCGTCCCGCTGATGCTGGTGGTTTCGATGCTGCCCAAGGAACAGGCCCGGCGGTTCGCGATCCTGGCGGCTCTGGTCGCATTCATCCTGCTGTTTCTGGTTCCGGTTTTCGGCAAGACCGTCAACGGGGCCCAGCGCTGGATCGGTTATGGTTTCGCCACCATCCAGCCGGGCGAGTTCCTGAAGCCGCTATATGCGGTGGCATTGGCCTGGCTGCTGTCGCTCCGAATCAAGGATCCGGCCCTGCCGGTGATATCGCTGTCCGTCATCCTGACGGGGATCATCGCGATCTTGATGATGATGCAGCCCAATCTGGGCGAAACGATCCTGATCTGTGGCATCTGGTTCGCGGTGATGACCGTGTCCGGCCTGTCGGCGCGGCTGATCGCCGCGATCGGCACCTTGGGCGTCGGCGGATTGATCGGGGCCTATTTTCTCTATCCCGTGGCGACTCAGCGGATCAACGCATGGCTGTTCGGTGGCGGCGAATATGATCAGGTGATGTTCGCTCACAAGGCGCTGACCGGCGGCGGCCTGCTCGGCACCGGACCCGGCCTCGGAACCGCGAAATTCAAGCTGCCCGAGGCGCATACCGATTATATTTTCTCTGTGATCGGCGAAGAGTTCGGCCTGCTCGCCTGCATGGCCATAGCGCTGGTCTATCTGGCGATCATTGTCCGCGTGTTCCTGCGGCTGCTCGACGAGGAGGATAATTTCATCATACTCGCCGTCTCCGGCCTGACCGCGCAGTTCGGCGGCCAGGCGCTGATCAACATGGCGGTCAATCTTCAGCTTTTTCCCTCGAAAGGCATGACTCTGCCCCTGGTGAGCTATGGCGGCTCTTCGATATTGGCGCTGTGTATCGGCATCGGACTTTTGCTCGCATTTACCCGCCGGAACCCGTATCTTGACCGTTCACAATATGTCTCGGCCTGGCCCGAGCGAGGACGGATAGCGGTATGAGTTTTTCGAAACATTATGTATTGGCAGCAGGCGGCACCGGGGGACACATGATCCCGGCCTATGCGCTGGCCAGGGAACTGACCTTGCGCGGCCACCGGGTGGCGCTGATCACCGATGCGCGCGGCGAGAAAATCCCCGGCATGATCGAGGACGGTCAGGTCCACGTGCTGCCGGCCGGCCGGATCACCAAGGATCCGCGCAGCTGGCCGGGCGGCGTTAGCGCCATTCTCAAGGGCCGCCGGATGGCGATGCAGCTCTATCAAACCTTCCAGCCATCGGCGATCGTCGGCTTCGGCGGCTATCCGGCCTATCCAGCGCTGCTCGCTGCGAACAGCCGGGATATACCGACCATTGTCCACGAACAGAATGCGGTGCTGGGCCGGGTCAACCGGCTGGCAGCGCGTTCGGTCAATGCCATTGCCACCGCCTATCCCGATGTCCTGCGGATAAAGCCGAAATATCAGGACAAGGTCCATCTGGTCGGCAACCCGGTGCGCGAGGAAGTGGTCGCGTTGCGCAGTGAACCCTATCCATCGCTGTCCGAAGAAGGTATTTTCCGCGTACTGGTCACCGGCGGCAGTCAGGGCGCGTCAATCCTGTCCGATGTCGTGCCGGATGCCATGGCGATGCTGCCGATGCACTTGCGCCGCCGCCTGCAGATCACCCAGCAATGCCGCGAAGATGATATTGAGCGCGTACGGGCAAAATATGCCGAACATGATATCCCGGCGGAACTGGCGACCTATCTGCCCGACTTGCCGCAGCGTCTCGGCTGGGCACATCTGGTGATTGGCCGGGCAGGGGCTTCGACCATTGCTGAACTGACCACTGCCGGTCGTCCGGCGATTCTGATTCCGCTACCGAGCGCGATGGACGATCACCAGACCTATAACGTCAAAGAGATGGTTGCATCCGGCGGCGCGCGCGCGATTGCGCAGTCGCGCTTCACCGCCAAGGAACTCGCAAAGCAGATGCAGAAAATGGCCTTGCAGCCCGGCGCACTCGAAAATGCCGCACGCTTCGCAGCGAAATGCGGCCGGCCTGAAGCGGTCAATGATCTCGCCGATCTCGTCGAAAGCATCGGTGTCTCGCCGCTGGGCACGGCGATGAAGGCAGAGAAAGAAATGCCGAATCCATTGGCGTCGCGCAAGGAAGCCTTGGCAAAGGATATCGCCCAGTGAAGGGTGTCGGCACAGATATTGGCGTCATCCATTTTGTCGGCATCGGTGGCATCGGCATGTCGGGGATCGCCGAAGTGATGCACAATATGGGCTATCAGGTACAGGGCAGCGATATCGCCGAAAGCTACGTGGTCGAAGGCTTGCGCGCCAAGGGGATCGACGTGAAGATCGGCCAGAACGCGGAAAATGTCGAAGGCACCGCAGTCGTTGTTACATCGACCGCGGTCAAGCGCGGCAACCCGGAAGTGGAAGCGGCGCTAGCCGGTCGGATACCGCTGGTTCGCCGGGCGGAAATGCTGGCCGAACTGATGCGCCTCAAATCGACGATCGCGATCGCCGGTACCCATGGCAAGACGACCACCACCTCGATGGTCGCGGCGATGCTCGACGCGGGCGGCATCGATCCGACCGTGATCAACGGCGGCATCATCAACCAATATGGCTCCAACGCCCGCCTCGGCGACGGCGAGTGGATGGTGATCGAGGCCGACGAGAGCGATGGCAGTTTCCTTCGGCTCGACGGCACCATCGCCGTGGTTACCAATATCGATGCCGAGCATCTCGATCACTATGGCAGCTTCGACAAGATCAAGGACAGCTTTCTCGAATTTATCGAAAATGTGCCCTTCTATGGTGCCGCGATCCTGTGCATCGACCATCCCGAGGTGCAGGCCCTGCTGCCGCGGATTCGCGACCGGCGGATCATCACCTACGGCTTTTCCGCGCAGGCCGATGTCAAAGGGATCAACGTCACGCCGGTTCCGGGCGGCAATCGCTTTGATGTCGACATCCGCGACCGCGACGGCGAGACGCGAAGGATCACCGGCATCGAATTGCCGATGCCGGGCCGCCACAATGTCCAGAACGCGATCGCGGCGGTAGCGGTCGGTCTGGAAATGGGCATCAGCGATGAAAAGATCGCCAAGGGCTTCGATCATTTCGGCGGCGTCAAGCGGCGCTTCACCAAGGTCGGCGAGGTCGATGGCGTGACCATCATCGACGATTATGGCCATCACCCGGTCGAGATCCAGGCGGTGCTGTCGGCCGCCCGCGAAGGCGCCGAAGGGCGCGTCATTGCCGTGGTCCAGCCGCACCGCTTCACCCGCCTGCGCGACCATATGGAAGAATTTCAGACCGCCTTCAACGACGCCGACATGGTCTTTGTCACCCCGGTCTATGTCGCGGGGGAGGAGCCGATCGAGGGTATCGACAGCACGGCTCTGGTCGAAGGCCTGAAGGTCCGCGGCCACCGTCTGGCGGAAACGGTCGAGGACGAGCCTGCTCTGGTCGCCCGGCTGGCCGAGGAAGCCCGGCCAAAGGACATGATCATCTGCCTCGGCGCCGGCGACATCACCAAATGGGCCGCCACCCTGGCCGACAATATCGCGGAGGCGCGGAAATGATCGGTTCCAGGAACCTGTGCTCCGCACTTGATGCGGAGCTCTGGCGGCAGGAAGCGTCAGGCCGGGAAAAGCTCCGCATTACGTGCGGAGCACATCGAGGTGCTGCGCAATGAACGCCGTTGCCATCATGCCCGAAACACGCGGCAAGCTTACAGAAAGCGCGCCATTGGCACCGCTCGTCTGGTTCAAGTCAGGCGGCCCGGCTGAGTGGCTGTTCGAACCCAAAGACAGCGACGATCTGCGGCAATTTCTGCGCGACCTCGACCCCGCAATACCGGTGTGGCCTCTGGGTCTGGGCTCGAATCTGATCATCCGCGACGGCGGCATCCGTGGCGTGGTGGTCCGCTTGGGCAAGGCTTTTGCAGGCATTGAGGCGGACGGGCTGACGCTCAAATGCGGCGCTGGCGCACCGGGTATTTCAGCGGCCAGCACGGCCCGCGATCATGGCATTGCCGGCATGGAATTTCTGCGCGGCATTCCCGGCACGATTGGCGGCGCAGTGCGCATGAACGCCGGTGCCTATGGCCGCGAAGTCTGTGACATTTTGGAAAGCGCGGATGTGATCCTGCGCAACGGCGATCTGGTGACATTGACGCTGGACGATATGGGCTACACCTACCGCCATTCCGATCTCCCTGAGGGAGCAATTGTGGTCAGCGCCCGTTTTCGCGGCGAAAGCGGCGATCCGGTTGTCATTGGCGCAGAGATGAAACGCATCGGTGACGAGCGCGAAGCCTCGCAGCCACTCCGCACCAAGACCGGCGGCTCCACCTACAAGAACCCCGAAGGCAACAAGGCCTGGCAACTGGTCGACGAAGCCGGTTGCCGCGGCCTGCAAATCGGCCAGGCACAGGTATCGGAAAAACACTGCAACTTCCTGATCAACCTCGGCGGCGCGACCTCCGCCGATATTGAGGCGCTCGGCGAAGAAGTGCGCAAGCGGGTCAAGGCCCATTCGGGCGTCGAACTGCAATGGGAAATCCAGCGGGTAGGAAACAAGGCATGACCGCTAAAGATACAAACCCCCTCCACGTCGCCGTCTTGATGGGTGGCTGGTCCGCCGAACGCGAAGTCTCGCTGAGCAGCGGCAAAGGCATCGCCGATGCACTGGAGAAAAATGGCCATAAGGTCAGCCGCGTCGATATGGACCGCAATATCGCGCTGGTGCTTGACGGCATCCGCCCCGATGTCGTGTTCAACGCGCTGCACGGCGTCCCGGGCGAGGACGGCACCGTCCAGGGCATGCTCGATCTGATGCAGATTCCCTATACCCACAGCGGTCTCGCCACCTCGGTGATCGCGATCGACAAGGAGCTGACCAAGCAGCAGCTGGTGCCCGCAGGCATCCCGATGCCGAAGGGCACGATCGTTACCAGCGCCAGTCTTTACGAAGCTGATCCAATCCCGCGCCCCTATGTCCTGAAACCGGTCAATGAAGGCTCCTCGGTGGGTGTCGCGATTGTCACCGATGACAGCAATTACGGCCATCCTATTGGTCGCGATGTCACCGGTCCGTGGCAGGAATTTGACGAGCTGCTGGCCGAACCCTTTATCAAGGGCCGCGAACTGACCACCGCCGTTCTGGGCGACAAGGCGCTGTGCGTCACCGAGTTGAAAACCGCGCAGGGTTTCTACGATTATGACGCCAAATATACCGAGGGTCTGACCGAGCATGTCTGCCCCGCCGAAATTCCGGCAGAGATCGAAAAATTATGTCTCGACTATGCCTTGCGCGCGCACCAGATTCTGGGCTGCAAGGGCACCTCGCGCACCGATTTTCGCTGGGATGATGAACAGGGCGCGGCCGGCCTGTTTGTGCTGGAAATCAATACCCAGCCGGGCATGACTCCGCTCAGTCTGGTGCCCGAGCAGGCCAGGCATATGGGGATCAGCTACGAGCAACTGGTCGAAATAATCGTGAGAGAAGCGCTATGACAGCCACCCGGAAAAGCAGCAATCGCCAGGCCAGAGGCAAACCACGCCGGCAGGCGAAGCGCACGGTCAGACAGGTTTCGATTTTCGACAAGATATTGCGCGCGATGCCGGTCAGCGAAGCACAGGTGCAAAAAGGCCTGACCTGGGGGCTGGTCGCGGTGTTCATCCTCGGTGCCTATAGCGTTGCGCATTATTCCGGGATCAACGAGCGCGTGAAGACCGAGATCGCGGAAGCGGTCGGCAATGCCGGGTTTGAAGTGAAGCGGGTCGAAGTCACCGGCGTCAATCGCATCGACGAGCTGAAAGTCTATGAAATCACGCTCGCGCAGAAGGACCGGTCGATGCTGCTCGTGGACATCGACGAAGTCCGCGAAGATCTGCTGGCCAATGGCTGGATCAAGGACGCCCGCATCTCTCGCCGGTTACCCGACACTTTGGTCGTGGACATTATTGAGCGCGAGCCGGTTGCTGTCTGGCAAAATCAGGGCCAGCTGTCGCTGATCGACAAGACCGGCTATCCGCTGGAACAAATCAGCAAGGAGGAAATGCCCGACCTGCCGGTAATCGTCGGCAAGAAAGCCAATCTGAAATTTACCCAGCTGGATGCGCTGCTCGACGTCGCACCGGCGCTGCGGCCGATGGTGACCGGGGCAACCTGGATCGGCAACCGGCGCTGGGACCTGGAATTTGATAGCGGCGAGACGCTGGCTTTGCCCGAGGGCGAAGAAACAGCTTCGGCCGCACTGCTCAATTTCGCGCGGATGGATGGAGTCAATCGTCTGCTCGGGCGCGGGGTCGTCCATTTCGATCTGCGCGACGCCGAACGCGCCTATCTGCGAATGCCGCCGAAACCGGCCCCGGCTGAACCGGACAGTGATGGTCCGGAGAGTTGATGAATTTGTGGCAATAATGATCAAGGTGAAGGACTAGGCTCATGGCGGCACGGGTAGAAAAAATCTTCACATCGCTCGATATCGGTTCGTCGAAAATTTCGGCGATGATTGCCGGGCGAATGGATAACGGCGAACTGACCGTATTGGGGACCGGCCAACGCGCCAGCAAGGGCGTCAGGCGGGGCTATATCGCCGATACCGAGACCACCGAGATGGATGTGCGGGACGCTGTCGAACAGGCAGAGCGTATTGCCGGCACCAATATCGACGATGTCTGGGTCAGCTTTTCCGCGGGCGGTCTGCAAAGCATGCTGACCTCGGTCGAAACCGAATTGGGTGGTCACCGGATCGAACAGGAAGATATTGATCTTCTGCTCGACGCGGGCCGCTCCAGCATCGATCCAAAGGGAAAGATGGTGCTCCATGCCCAACCGGCTCTTTATACTCTCGATGGGTTGAACGGGGTAAAGAAACCAAAGGGATTGCATGCCGATCGCCTCGGCGTCGATATTCATGTCATTCTTGCCGAAGCCTCGCCGGTCCGCAATATCGAAATGAGCGTCCGCGGCGCGCATCTCAACGTGAAATCCATTGTCGCATCCCCAATCGCTGCCGGCACTGCCTGTCTCTCGAAAGAAGAGCGGGAGCTAGGGGTGGCGCTGGTCGAAATGGGCGCAGAAGTGACCAATGTTTCATTGTTCGCTGGCGGCATGCTGGTCGGCTTGACCACGCTGCCTTACGGCGCCGCCGACATTACCGATGATATCGCCTCGTCCTTTGGCTTGCGGCGCGCGCAGGCCGAGCGGATAAAATGTTTCTATGGCTCTGCCACCACCAGCCCGCGCGACAATCACGATGTCATCAATCTGGATCTCGATAAAGTCGCGGACGGTGCGGAGCAGGAAAGCCGCATCACCAGAGCACAGCTGATCGCGGTTATCCGGCAAAGGCTGGATCATCTGATCGGTGAAATCGGTCGTTCGTTGAAGGATTTGGGCTTTACCGGACCGGTTGGCCGTCAAGTTGTGCTGACCGGCGGCGGCGCCGAACTCAAGGGTATCGCCGATTATGCGCAGTCGGCGCTGGGTCGCACGGTGCGCGTCGGTCGGCCAACCGGCCTGAGCGCGCTACCGGAAGCCCATAGCGGTCCGGCCTTTGCCGGCCTCGCGGGTCTGGCGCTCTATGCGTCGCAAGAGCCGGTGGATCTGCGATACATGTCGAGAAGCCATCAAAATGTTCATAAATATGGCGGTTCCGCGGTGATCGGGCGGCTGATGTCAGCGATCCGGGGAAATTTTTAGAAATTTAACGAAAAAAATTAACTTTTCGGGTGATTCTCACAGTAAATTTGTGCAAAGCGTGAAACAAATATTACACGACGATAAAATGTCTCGGGAGACAGTGAGATGAGTATCAATATTGGCCCACCGGAAGTCGAAGAACTGAAGCCGAAAATCGCGGTTATCGGGGTCGGCGGAGCCGGGGGCAACGCCATTGCCAACATGATCGCCGCGCAAGTTGAAGGCGTTGATTTCATTGTCACCAACACCGACGCGCAATCGCTTAACAGCTCTACTGCCGAACGGCGCATCCAGCTAGGCCCTGATATTACGCAGGGTCTCGGTGCCGGATCGCGTCCCGAAGTCGGGCGTGCGGCTGCTGAAGAAACCATCGATCTGGTCGAGCAGGCACTGGAAGGCACGCATATGTGCTTTATCGCCGCCGGCATGGGCGGTGGCACCGGTACCGGCGCTGCTCCGGTAATCGCCAAAGCGGCGCGCGACCGCGGCATTTTGACCGTCGGCGTCGTCACCAAGCCATTCACCTTCGAAGGCACGCGGCGGATGAAGGCGGCGGAAGCGGGCATCGAAGAACTGCAGAAGAATGTCGACACGTTGATCGTTATTCCCAACCAGAATCTGTTTCTGGTCGCCAACCCGAACACCACCTTCAAGGAAGCCTTCCTGCTGGCCGACGAAGTGCTGCAGCAGGGCGTCCGCGGCATTACCGATCTGATGGTCATGCCTGGCCTGATCAACCTCGACTTTGCCGACGTGCGCAGCGTGATGCACGAAATGGGCAAGGCGATGATGGGTACGGGCGAAGCGGAAGGCGACGGACGTGCGCTGGAAGCAGCCGAAAAAGCCATCGCCAATCCGTTGCTCGATGGCGTGTCGATGCAGGGCGCAAAGGGCGTTATCGTCTCGATCACCGGCGGCGAAGACATGCGCCTGATGGAAGTCGACGAAGCAGCCAACCATATTCGCGAGCTGGTCGATCCTGACGCCAACATCATCTGGGGCAGCGCGTTCAATCCGAATCTCGATGGTCGTATCCGTGTTTCGGTTGTGGCCACGGGCATTGACAGCGACGGCAGCAGGTCCGCTTCGCCGCCGCCTTCATCCTTTGCGATGAGCAGCCCGGCCAAACCGGCAGATGAGACGCCGGCCCCTGCCAGCTTTGCTTCATCCATTGCTAGCGACGAGAGCGACGAGGAAACCGTTGAGGAACCTGAAGCGGTTTCTGAACCAGAAACAAGCCTGGACGCCGAAGTAGAAGCAGAAGCAGAAGCAGAAGCCGAGCCACAGGCGCCAGCGACTCCGGTCGCAACCTACGGCGATGATGACGATGTCGATGATCTGAGCGCAAAACCATCCTTCGCATCGCTGACACCCGGCATAGCATCGGCAAAATCAGCCCCGGAAGAGGACGAACTGGTGCTGGGCGACGACGCCATTCAGCGCGACGAGGAAGAGCCTGCTCCGGCGAGTAGTTCGACCAGTCAAGCGCCGCCTGCACCGCGCGTGGCGACCACCGGAGGGACGCTGTTTGAACGGATGTCCAATCTGACTCGCGGCGGCTCGAAGAGCGATGAGGACGATGATGGTGGGGACGATAAATCCCGTGATCCACTCGACATTCCCCGCTTTTTGAATCGGCAGAACAACCAGTAAGGTCCGGTTCCGGCGAGGCCTGTTTGTGAACTGGTGGGGCGGCGCGAGGGAGTTTGTCTTTCGCGTGCCACCACTGGCCTTGCTGGGTTGCGGGAACGATTGATTTCATGCGCAATCATTCCTTTATGTGTCTTGTGAAACATAGATATAGAATTTTGCTGGCGGTATCCGCTGTGCTTGCGAGCGCGGGGGTCCCCGATCGTCCGGCTTTTGCCCAATATAGTGGTCAAGCCAATAGCGACAATTTGCAGGATGCGCTGCGCCGAATCGCGATTGACTCGAATGATTCCTCGGCTCTTGCCGACGCCGGTCTGGCCGCGCTCGAAATGGGCGATATGCGCGCAGCAATCGGCTTTCTCGCCAAGGCGGACCAGATCTATTCCAAAAGCGGCAGGGTCAAAGCCGGTCTCGGCCGAGCCCTGCTGGCGGAGGAAAATCCATTTGGCGCAATCCGCTATTTCGATCAGGCGGTTGAAAATGGCATAGCGGCACGCGAAATCGCGGCGGATCGCGGCCTCGCTTATGACCTGATCGGGCGGAACCGGGATGCCCAGAAAGATTATGTACTGGCGATGGGCCATGACCGTTCCAATCAACTGATCGAGCGCTATGCGATTTCGCTGGGGATCAGCGGCGATGTCGAACTCGCAGAAGCCCAGCTCAATCCATTGCTCCAGAAAAGCGATCGGGATGCCTGGCGCAACCGGGCGTTCATCCTTGCCATGAACGGCAAGAAGAAAGACGCGGACAATATCGTCGACCAGACCATGGAACGGAGAATGGCGAAAGCGATCAAGCCGTTCTTCGAACGCATGCCCAAACTGACCGCAGCCCAGAAGGCAGCGGCCGTCCATTTTGGTCATTTTCCCGCCAGCGAGAATATCGGTGTGGATGTGGCAGCGGTGCAACTGGCCTCTTCTCTGGTCACCAGAGGCGGCGACGGAGCAGATGCGGGGTTGATCCCGGTCGGAGAGGCCCTGGGTGCTGACACCAAGCGGCCGCGTGTGCTGGCGATGCCCGACAAGTCGCCACGCCGTCGTCCCGGTGCAGCAGACCGCAGGATGCCCGACCGGCAGTCCAGCAAACGGTCGAAAAAGAAAGAGGTCGTTCTGTTGTCCGACACAGAATTGCCAGCGCCATCCGGTGAACGCGCGCGCCGTGCGACCACCCTGGCATCAGCCAAACCGGAAAAAGCATCCTCATC
This sequence comes from Sphingomonadales bacterium CG_4_10_14_3_um_filter_58_15, assembly GCA_002783865.1. Taxonomy (GTDB): domain Bacteria; phylum Pseudomonadota; class Alphaproteobacteria; order Sphingomonadales; family Sphingomonadaceae; genus Parasphingorhabdus. Next base: position 5,224 of record PFJE01000081.1, on the reverse strand, counting down.
TGCCGCGTCTCGTCCCGCCGCGACCGAGCGTTTGCCTGTCAAGGCTCAACCGGAAGCTGCGAAGGTCGAATCGGCTACCGAAAGTCCGTCCGCCGGCTTCGCGACGACGCTTGGCGTCAGTCAGCCACCTGTGCTGGTATCGCAAACGATCGAACGCAAGGTTGAAATTGCCGGTCGCGAGCCGGTTCCTCAGCCCGTGTCTCAGACCGAGTCTCAGCCAGCGCCCCAGACGGTGGTGGCAGGTCCTCCCGCGAGCGGGAACAGCGCCGGTGGGCCGGTCAATTTGATCAACTTCGATCTCGCGCAGTCGCGATCTGCACCCGTCGATATGGCAGCAGCACCCGCGACCAGAGCGCTCGGTGATATTATCAAGGGCATCGACATACCCGAGCGGGAGACCAAAAGTGCCGTGGTTCCGGTTGATCTGGAAGAAATCGAACCGGCCAAGCCGCAACCGAAAATTGTCGCCAAACCAGCCGAAAAAACGCCGGCCAAACCAAAGGAACCGGTTCACCCCAAACGCTATTGGGTTCAGATTGCCACCGGCGCCAACCTTAACGCGCTGAAATTTGACTATCGCAGGATGACGAAGAAGCAGCCCGAGCTGTTCAAGCAGCAAAAGGCATGGACATCGCCCTGGGGATCAACTCGGCGAATGGTGGTCGGGCCGTTCGACGATTTCAAAGCCGCCAAGGCTTTTGAAGCAGAATTGCGCAAGGACGGCGGCGATGGCTTCGCCTGGGCAAGCGCCGATGGCGTCGAGGTCAACGAGCTCCCAAAATGATCCCGTTGCAGAGCTATGCCAGCGATCCGGCGGGCAGCCGGGGCCGACTGTACGATGAAAAGCGCGATGTCACGCGCGGCCCCCGCGACGATTTCCAGCGCGACCGGGACCGGATCATTCACTCCATTTCTTTTCGCCGACTGCGCCACAAGACCCAGGTCTTTGTCGCCCCCGATGGTGATCATTACCGGGTCCGCCTGACCCACAGCCTCGAAGTCGCACAGATTGGCCGGACCCTGGCCCGCGCGCTTGGCCTGAACGAGGATCTGACCGAGGCGCTCTGTCTCGCCCATGATATCGGCCATCCACCGTTCGGTCACGCGGGCGAGGATGCGCTGGAAGAGGCGCTGGCCGAGCAGGGCGGCTTTGACCATAATGCGCAGACCATCCGCACTCTGACGCTTCTGGAAACCCCTTATCCGCGCTGGGACGGGCTGAACCTGACATGGGAAATGCTTGAAGGGCTGGCAAAGCACAATGGCCCGGTCGACAAACCCACCTGGGCGCTGGCCGCGGCCAATGACGCGATGGATCTCGATCTGCACAGCTGGCCATCGCTGGAAGCGCAGATTGCGGCGATTGCCGACGATATCGCCTATGACAATCACGATATAGACGACGGCATGCGGGCCGGGCTGCTGACGCTCGATCAATTGCTCGAACTGCCGTTCATTGCCGACCGCTGGCGCGCGATCCGCGACCGCTTTGCCGATGTCCCGCAGGAACGATTGCTACCGGAACTGATCCGCGACCAGATCGGCCTGATGGTCAACGACGTTCTCGAAACGACGCGCGCGCGTATCGCAAGGCTTGGCGTGCAGTCGCCAACCGACGTCCGCCAGGCGGGTCAGATGATCGGAGGTTTTTCCGATAGCATGGCAGAGAAAGAACGCGCGCTGAAAGGCTTCATGTACGAAAATCTCTATCATCATCCGAAACAGATGGCGGCGGCGGAAGAAGGCAAGATGATGGTCGCCGATCTGGTGCGAGCCTATCGCGAGCAACCGGATCTGATGCCGGATGATTGGGCAGAAGCGCTACCCGAAGAAGAACCCGCTCGCATCCGCCATATCGCCGATTTCCTGGCCGGCATGACCGACCGCTATGCCCGTAACCGGCACCAAGAAATATTTGGCGAACTGGACAGTCGGCGGTGAAATCGTCACCCCAGCGCAGGCTGGGGCCTAAACCAATCGAGCGAGTCCCGCAGAAATTGGTTTGGATAGCAGCCTTCGCTGCTATGACGGTTTATAAATAGGGAGACCCTGACCATGGCCGATAAAATCCTGATCGTCGGTGCCACCGGCCTGATCGGCGGATTGCTGACCCACAAACTGGTCGGGCAGGGTGTCGACAAGCAGCTGCAGCTGCTGCTCCGGCGGCCCTATCGGGAGGATGTCGGCAAAGCGAAAGTCCATGTCCAGCTGCAGGAAAACTGGCCGGCGACCATCGCCAAAATAAAACCGGATATCGTGATCTCCTGTCTCGGCTCGACGATGAAGAAAGCGGGATCGAAGGAAGAATTTGCCGCAGTCGACCGCGATCTGGTCGGCGCGGTGGCGGCAGCGGCCAAGGCTGCAGGAGCGCGACATTTCATCGCCATTTCCTCGGCCATGGCCGACAGCAGCGCATCCAGCTTCTACCTCAAGACCAAGGGCGAGGCCGAAGACCTGCTCCGCGCGCAAAAATTCGATCGCCTCGATATCATCCGCCCCGGCCTGCTGCGCGGCGAACGCACCAACGAAAAGCGCCTCGCAGAAAGCCTCGCCATCGCCGCCAGCCCGCTGATGGATATGCTGTTGCACGGAAAATTCCGCCGCTACCGCTCGATTCTCGCCACCGATATTGCTGCGGCGATCGTGGTGTTGATGGGGGAAACTGCACCGGGCAATTTTGTGCACGAGAATGATGATGTGTGGGCGATGGTCTGAGGAGGGACGGCCCACTTAAAGTACCAAATCGACACCAATTTGTCGCTCCAGCGGAGGCTGGAGCCTAGCCCGCCGGCGGTTTGAATTCCGAATTCGGTTTTGATCCCCGCCTGCGCTAAGATGACGTTATAATTTATTCTGCACTGCACAACAGAATCATTGACACCGCCCACCCGGTCATCCACTCATAAGACTGCTTTTTGATCACTGTCTCCGGGCAAGGATCAGGAGATGTTGCGGGAGAGTGTTTTTCTGTCCCACCAGACCGAATTGCCGCCGAAGGAGCAACCGCCCCGGAAACTCTCAGGCCCACGGACCGCAACCGCTCACAAGCACTCTGGAAAGCGTTCGCCCCTGGCTTTGCCGGGGCGGGCCACCGAAGGGGAAATCTGTCTTGGCTCTGGCCGGGATGGACCAAGCTCTCAGGTTCCGTGACAGAGGGGGCAGTTTTGCAGGGCTTTGCTGCGGGCTGTCTTCTTGATGCGGAAAAAATATGAGTGAAACCACCGAAAATCTCCAGCAACTGCCACTCGGCGACTGGCACCGCGCGCTCGGTGCGCGGATGGTGCCGTTCGCCGGCTATGAAATGCCGGTGCAATATGAAGGGGTGATGGCCGAACATATCTGGACCCGCACCGAAGCGGGCCTGTTCGATGTCAGCCACATGGGCCAGCTGCAGCTGACCGGCGAGGGCGCTGCCGACGCGCTGGAGCGGATCACGCCGGGCAATCTGTCGGCGCTGGCTGCGGGGAAAATCCGCTATACGCTGCTGCTTGCGCAGGATGGAGGCATTCTCGATGACCTGATGGTCACCAATGCGGGCGATCATCTCTATCTGGTGGTCAACGGTGCGACTAAGCATGATGATATCGCTTATATGCAATCTCAACTGCCCGACGGCCTGACCCTCAACCATCTGACCGATGCGGCGCTTCTGGCGTTGCAGGGGCCCAAGGCTTCGGAAGCCCTGGCCAAGCTCAACATCCAGCCACTGCAGGCGGGATGGCCGCTGCCAACGAACCTGTACTTCATGGAAGCCGGTCCATTTCTCTGGAACGACATCCCGCTTGGTATCAGCCGCTCCGGCTATACCGGTGAAGACGGGTTTGAAATCAGCGTTCCTGCCGAACATGCAGTCGCGCTGGCGACGGCTCTGACCGAACTCGAAGAAGTGCGCCCGATTGGCCTTGGCGCTCGCGACAGTTTGCGTCTGGAAGCTGGCCTGCCGCTTTACGGCCACGACATGAACCCCGATATCCTGCCGGTCGAAGCCAATCTGAGCTTCGCCCTGTCGAAGGCGCGCCGTGAGGAAGGCAATTTTGCCGGGGCCGAGCGCGTGCTCGCGCAATATCCGGACACGGCGGCGACAAAACGCGTCGGCCTGTTTGTCGACGGTCGCCAACCGATCCGCGAAGGTGCCACCGTAATAGACGATACGGGCGCGACCATCGGCACCGTCACCAGCGGCGGTTTCTCGCCGACGTTACAGCGCCCGATCGCCATGGCCTATGTGCCGATGGATCTGTCGCAAACCGGCACCGCCATCACCGTCGAACAGCGCGGCAAGAAAATTGCCTGCACCGTCGCCGACATGCCCTTTGTACCGCATCACTATCACCGCAAACCCAAGTCATAGATTGACAGGAAGAGGAAACGACCATGAGCCGATATTTTACCGATGAACATGAATGGGTCGAGGTCGAAGGCGACACGGCGACCGTCGGTATCACCGACTATGCGCAGGAACAGCTGGGCGACATAGTATTTATCGAAGTGCCGGAAGTCGGCACCGAACTGGAACAGGGCGACGATGCCGCCGTGGTCGAATCGGTCAAGGCCGCATCAGACGTATATGCGGCGGTGTCCGGCGAGGTGATCGAAGTGAACGAGGCGCTGGAAGACGAGCCCGGTCTGGTCAATTCGTCGGCTGAAGAAGACGGTTGGTTTTTCCGGCTGACTCTGTCGGACAAGGATGAACTCGCTGATCTGATGGACGAGAAAGCCTATAAGGCGTTCGTCGACGATCTGTAGTTTTACGCCCCTCCTCTTCAGAGGAGGGGATCAAGGGGTGGTGGCGATGCGTCAGCATCGCTCGCGCAGCGACAGGCGGCACGAAACCACCCAGTTTGGCAGCAGCTTCATCCCCCGGATGAAGCCAGGAGCCGTCAATCTCCCTCCTTTGAAAAGGAGGGGTTAAAGTGAAGGAAGTAAAAATGCGTTATCTCCCGCTGACTCCCGACGACCGGCAATTGATGCTTGCCACAATCGGCGCAAAATCGGTCGACGATCTGTTCGTAGATGTGCCGGAGGAAGCCCGGCTGACCGGTCCGATCCACGGCTTGCCGATGCACGCCGGCGAGATGGCGGTGGAAGCGCATATGAAAGCGCTGGCCAAGAAGAACCACGCAGCGGGCGATATGCCATTCTTTCTCGGGGCAGGGGCCTATCGCCACCATGTCCCGGCGAGCGTCGATCATATCATCCAGCGCGGCGAATTCCTCACCGCTTA
>PFJE01000082.1 GCA_002783865.1 Sphingomonadales bacterium CG_4_10_14_3_um_filter_58_15 | reverse complement strand
GCTATTGGAACTCCAGCTGACTTTTCGCCTTTTGTATCTGGTCTTCAACGATTGCTCGAAAATAACGTGCCTTTAGACGTAAGCGACCGCAACGCGATTATGTCTCCGCGCACTTGGGGTGGTCTCGAAAATCTCACGGCAACCGATAACCAGCCGCTCATGCGCCCTCGCGCGCTTGACAACATGGTCTTTCGCCCGACCACCAGTATTCCGAATGATCTTGGCGTTGGCAACGATGAAAGCCTCGCAATTATGGGTGACTTTAGAGATTTGGTGCTGGGTGTTCGAATGGAAGCTTCTGTTGAGGCACTACGTTTGCAATCCTTTGCGGACAACCTCTTGCTGGAATTTGTGGGCTGGACGCGCGTTGATTTCATGGTGCGGCGTCCGGCAAGCTTTGTTGTTCTGGAAGGAATTACAGAATAAACAGCAATCAACGGCTAGCTTCGATTGAACGAAGAATTGCACGACTGGAACGGTTATTGTCGCAAGTGGTGGACGCGCTGGTGCCGACTTCAGAAGGTACAAAATGCGCGCTAAGAGCACCAGCGCCTCTACCGCTAGGCAATGGAAGCCGACAACGATTGCCTAAATTTTGGGGCGATATTGAGGTTAGGAAGACTGTGACTGATTTGTATCGGCAGGTGACGCTGGCGGAAGCGCGCAAGGCCATCATTTCAGAATACGGAAAAGATCGAGCACCGTCCAAAAGTGCCATACATCGGTTCTGGCAGAAAATCGACCAACTGAAAGTCTAAAATTTAGACCCGCAGAATTCCGGACGATTCCGGAAAAACCCGTGAAAATGACGTAACGACAATCTGTAAGAGCATATCTATTAGTTGAGAATGTAACCAGCTATTCCGGAACAACCGGAGTCCAGAACGACAATATGTTTTCCAGTTCAGGGCGAGGCCGTTCTGACAGTTCAGCGTTGGATGTGCCGATATAGAGGAACCCGGCGATTTTTTCCGGCGCCGAGCCGAACAGATCGCGCACATCGTCGTTATAGGCGGGCCAGCCGGTGATCCAGCCGCCGACAAAGCCCATGGCGTGCGTGGCATGGAGAATGTTCATGGCGAACGCACCGCAACTGAGCTCCTGTTCCCAGAGCGGAATTTTGGTCGATGCGACCGGCGACGACAGCAGCACCAGCAGCGTCGGGGCTTCGTGCGCCATCGCTTCGAGCCCTTCCAGTTCCAACCGACCGGCATCGGGCTTTTCTTTCCGATACGCCTCGGTAAAGCCCCGCGCGAGCAGGGCGCGCTGGTCCGTCGCTACCGAAGCAACCCGCCATGGCGCAAGCTTGCCGTGATCCGGTGTCCGCATGGCGAGGATGACGATTTCAGCGATTTGCGCATCGCTCGGCCCCGGTGCCACCATATTGCGCGGTCGACCGGAACGGCGGGACGGCAAATAGGTGGCAAGGCTGGTCAGGTCGTTAAATTGGTCATTGCTCATGCCAGTCACTTTGGAAGAGACGGGGCTGATTGCAAGAGGAATTGGCAATAAACCGGTCTCGCTTGAAACAATCTGCTTCACTTGCGTTTTTTTTTCATTAGGGTGCAGGGCAACCGGGCCGCACATGACGGCCCAGACAGTATCTCGGGGAGTATCTCAGTATGAAAGACATGGCCTTGTGGCAGGAAGCCGATTGGATTGCAGCAATAGCATCCGTCGTCTTGGTGATTTTTTTGGCTTTGGGCGCTTATGCAGTAACGCGGCCCAAGCCGGAATTCGGTGGCCATCCCAAGGGCTTGTACATACTTTTCTTCGCCGAAATGTGGGAACGCTTCTCTTATTACGGGATGCGCGCACTGCTGATTTTCTATCTGACCCAGCATTGGTTGTACAACGACAGTGCGTCGAACATCGTGTACGGTGCATATGTCAGTCTGGTTTACATCACACCGGTGCTCGGTGGTTGGCTTGCTGACCGCTATCTGGGACAGCGCAAGGCCGTGTTGTTCGGAGCCGTGCTGTTAACCTTCGGCCATTTCTTGATGGCCTTTGAAGGGGAAGGTGGTCAGAACGACCCGGCGATCAATATTTTCTGGTTGGCCCTCAGCTTTATCATCGTGGGCTCGGGTTTTCTCAAGGCCAATATCTCCGTGATCGTGGGCCAGCTCTATCCTCTCACCGATGTGCGTCGCGATGGCGCCTATACAATTTTCTATATGGGAATTAATGTTGGCGCAGCGATTGGCACGATCATCGCTGGTTATCTCGGCATCACATTGGGCTGGGCCTATGGTTTTGGCGCGGCGGGCATCGGCATGCTGCTGGGACTAATCGTATTTGTCCTCGGCAAGCCGCTTCTTTTGGGACAGGGAGAACCGCCGAAGCTTCTCGAGAAGAGCCGGGAATTCATGTTGTACGGCGTCGGCGTGATAGCCGTCGGAGCGATGTGGCTGTTGATCCAATATCAGTCCATCGTTGGCGGTCTGATGCTCGTTTCGGGCGTGGCGCTTCTGGCCTATGTCCTGTTTGAAGCATTCAAACTGGAGAAAGAGCCCAGAGAGCGGATGTTTGCGATCTTATTCCTGATCGCACTGCAGCCGCTGTTCTGGGGTCTGTTCGAACAGGCTGGCGGTTCGCTAAACCTGTTTACCGATCGTTATATCGACCTGGGCGGTGTCCCGGCGCCAATCTTCCAGTCGATCAATCCGATTTACATCATTCTGCTGGCGCCGCTATTTGCCTGGCTCTGGACGTTCCTGGGCAAGCGCAAACTTGAGCCCTCGACTCCGGCAAAGTTCGGGCTCGGTCTGATTCAGCTCGGATTCGGATTTCTCGTTCTCGTCTGGGGAGCCGCGACGGTTGGTCCCGGCGCGCTAGTGCCTGTGATCTTCCTGTTCGGTATCTACTTCTTCCACACAACCGGCGAACTGTGCCTGTCACCAGTGGGCCTTAGTGCGATGAACCGGCTTGCCCCAAGGCATCTCGCCAGTCTGATCATGGGAGCCTGGTTCTTTGCAACCGCCGGCGGCAACTTTGTTGCCGGGATGATCGGCGCTGCCACGGGTGGCGAAGATGGTGCAATGACCCGAGAAGCGACTCTGTCGATTTACGAGACGATCGGACTGTTCGCGATCGGTGTCGGCATTTTCGTGATTGCTGTTTCATTCTACGTCAAACGCTGGATGCATCTCGACACGCTCGCTGACGACAATATTGGCGACGATCTGGAGGGCCAACGCGAAATCGGCGAACCACAGGCTGGCGGTATCCATCCGACATCAAAATCATAAGACCAAGGGGCGTATAATATGAAAACTCGGGCTTTGCTGGCGCTAGCGGCCAGCGGATCACTATTGGCTGGTTGTGCGGCCACCGCTGCGAACACAAATTCAGCCAGCGCATCCTCGCCGGCAAAATCGAGCAAGCCTGACACGGTCGCTTTTCCGTCCACCTACGCAGCCTATCCGTCCGCTCCCACCGCAATCACCGGCGTGACCATCTTCGACGGGGAAGGCGGACGGATCGACAATGGCACGGTGTTCATCGTCGATGGAAAAATATCCTTGGTTGGTGGTCCCGATACCGCCATTCCGTCCGGCGCCACGATTGTCGACGGCACCGGCAAATATGTGACGCCGGGCATCATCGACGTGCACAGCCATCTTGGCGACTATCCGACGCCCAGCGTCGATGCGCACAGCGATGGCAATGAAGCGACGTCTCCGGTGACCCCCGAAGTATGGGCTGAGCATAGCGTCTGGCCGCAGGATCCCGGCTTTTCCCGGGCAATGGCCAATGGCGGCATCACCGCGCTGCAAATTCTTCCCGGTTCGGCCAATCTCTTTGGCGGCCGCTCGGTTACGCTGAAAAATGTTCCGGCGCGGACGGTGCAGGCGATGAAATTCCCCGGCGCGCCTTATGGAATGAAAATGGCCTGCGGAGAAAATCCGAAGCGGGTATACGGTGGTCGCAATCGCATGCCGTCGACTCGCATGGGCAGCCTCGCGCTTGAACGGCAGACCTGGATCGATGCGCAGGAATATCGCAGCAAACGCAATGATGCCAAGCCGCCGAAACGCGATTTGGGCAAGGAAACACTTGCCGGGGTGCTCGACGGGGATATTCTCGTCCACAACCATTGTTATCGCGCCGACGAAATGGCTCAGATTATCGATATGTCGAAGGAGTTCGGCTACAAGGTCACAGCGTTCCACCACGCGGTCGAAAGCTACAAAATCGCTGATATCCTGGCGAAAGAGGGCATCTGTTCGGCGGTCTGGGCGGACTGGTGGGGCTTCAAGATGGAAGCCTATGACGCGATTCCAGAAAATGCCGCGCTGCTGCAAAAGGCCAGCGCCTGCGTGATCATCCACAGCGATGACGAGAACCAGATCCAGCGACTCAACCAGGAAGCGGCCAAGGCGCTTGCCGATGGCCGGGCGATGGGCATGGAGATCAGCGATGCGCAGGCGATCCAATGGATTACCTATAATCCGGCCAAGGCGATGGGCATCGAGAAAATGACCGGCAGCCTGAAGGTCGGCAAGATGGCCGACATGGTGCTGTGGAACGGCAATCCGCTTAGCGTTTATTCGCGGCCCGACAAGGTCTGGATCGACGGCGCGCTGATGTTCGACAGCGGCGATGCCAAACGGCGTCCGGTCAGTGATTTCGAGCTCGGCCAGCCCGGCGAAGGAGATGTGAAATGAAGCGTTTTTCGATATTGCTCGCCTCTGCCGCAGCCCTGATTGCTTCGCCGCTCGCAGCTCAGACCACGGCCATTACCGGCGGCAAGGTCGTGATCGGCGACGGCAGCGCGCCGATCGAAGGCGGCACTGTGCTGATCCGGGGTGACCGGGTCGTCGCTGCCGGTGCCAATGTTGCCATACCTGCCGATGCGCGCCGGATCGATGCGACCGGGAAATGGGTAACACCGGGCATTTTTGCCGGGTTCAGCCGGATCGGACTGGTCGAGGTTGGTGCGGTGTCACAGACCAATGACACGGATGCCAAGGGATCGCCCTTCTCGGCGGCGCTGGATATTCAATATGCGATCAACCCCTTTGCCTCGGCAATGTCGGTCAACCGGGCTGCGGGGGTCACCCGCGCAGTGGTGTCTCCTGGTACAGCCAATTCGATCTTTGGCGGTTATGGCGCGATCGTCGATCTTGGCCAGGATGAAAATCCGGTCACCGAAGCCCGAGCCTTCCAATTTGTCGAACTGGGCGAAACCGGCCATGCGCGAGCAGGGGGCAGCCGCGCTGCTTCCCATATCTATTTCCGTGCGCTGCTCGAAGAGGCCCGCACCTATGCACGCAATCCTGCGGTGTTTGACAGCGATCTGTTGAAGGCTTCGGACGCCAAGGCTCTGTTGCCGGTGATCAACGGCAGCACAAAGCTGCTGATCCATGTTGAAAGCGCCAATGACATTCTGAAGGTGCTTGATCTGCGCAAGGATTTCCCTGCGCTGGACATGGTGCTGGTCGGAGTCAATGAAGGCTGGCGCGTCGCCGAGCATATCGCCGCCGCCGGCGTGCCGGTGCTGGCGTCCGCGCTCAGCGATCTTCCATATGGTTTTGAGGACCTGTCATCGACCCAGTCCAATATTGGCCGGATGAAGGACGCCGGTGTCAAGGTTGCGATCGGCATGATCAACGACCGCGATGCGCATCAGCTGCGCTATTCGGTGCAATATGCCGGCAATCTCGTGGCCCTCAACAAAGTGCCGCGCGCGACCGGACTGACCTGGGACGAGGCGTTTGCAGCGATCAGTTCCGTGCCAGCAGAGATCATGGATATGGGCGGGCAACTGGGTTCGCTCAAGGCTGGCCGGCACGCGGACGTGGTGATCTGGACCGGCGATCCGCTGGAGCTATCGACGCAGGTCGAGACGGTGATCATCGACGGTGTCGATCAGTCGCTGAGCAATCGCCAGATGCGGCTGCGAGATCGATACACCAACCCCGCTCCTGGTGCCTTACCGAAGGCTTATGACCACTAGCGGCTAGAGGCGTACCATTGACATCATCGTCTCGCCATAGCGGGGCCCAGCGGTACCGCCAACCGGCGCTGCGGCTTCCAGTTCGTCAAGATCGGCTTCGTTCAATGTGATGTCGACCGCAGCCATGCTGTCTTCCAGCGTGGCGCGTCTTTTCGAGCCGGGGATCGGGACGATGAAGTCGCCCTGCGCCAGCAGCCAGGCGAGGGCGATTTGGGCAGGCGAGCAATGGTGCCGCTCGGCGACCATTTTGACAACATCGACCAGCTTCATGTTGAGAGCGAAATTCTCTTCCGAATAGCGCAGATCATTGCGGCGATAATCATCTTCCGGGAGGTCATCCCGGCTGCTGATCTGGCCGGTCAGAAAGCCGCGGCCGAGCGGGCTATAGGGCACGAAGCCGATGCCAAGGTCCTGACAGACCGGCAATATCTCTTCCTCGATGCCGCGTTCCCACAGGGAATATTCCGACTGCAGCGCGGCAATCGGATGTGTGGCATGCGCTTTTTTCAGCGTTTCCGCGCCGGCTTCCGACAGGCCGAGATAGCGGACCTTGCCCTCTTTGACGAGTTCCGCCATCGCGCCGACCGTTTCTTCAATCGGAACCTTGGGATCGACGCGGTGCTGGTAAAACAGATCGATCGTGTCGACGCCAAGCCGTTTCAGTGACCCTTCACAGGCCCGCCGCACATTGGCCGGGCTGGAGTCCACCCCGGTCACTTGCCCGTCTTTAAAAGCGAAGCCGAATTTGGTCGCGATCACCAGACGCTCGCGGCGGCCACGGATGGCATGACCGAGCAGTTCTTCATTGATATGCGGGCCATAGACCTCGGCCGTGTCAAAGAAGGTCACGCCCAATTCGATCGCGCGGTCAATCGTGGCAAGGCTTTCCGACCTGCTGGCCATGCCATACATGCCCTTGCCAATCCCCGCCATCGGCATGCAGCCGAGGCCAAGCGCGGATACTTCCAGTTCCGATCCGAGTCTGCGATATTTCATGTCAAATCTCCTTCGCTTCTGGCGAGCGTCGCGGTCACGCTCATGTCGGCACTGACGTTCGCAACGGTGCGGATGATATCAGGAAATGTCTCAATCGCCAAAAGCAGAACCAGTGGTTCGATCGGGATGCCCATGGCGATGCAAATCGGTGCGATGGAGGTGATGAAACTGATCGATCCCGGCAGGCTGACCGCGCCCATGGTGGTGATCGCAGCGACCACCACACCGATCGCCAGCGTGCCAATCGATAATTCGATGCCCATCAGATAGGCCACGTAAATCGCCACGGCGAGGTTCATGCACGGGCCGGTGGCGCGGAACAGCGCGACCGCAATCGGCAAGACGACGTCGGCCGACCGATCGCCCACTCCGATGGTTTTGACGCCGCTGACCATCGCCGGCAAGG
>PFJE01000098.1 GCA_002783865.1 Sphingomonadales bacterium CG_4_10_14_3_um_filter_58_15 | reverse complement strand
GAGGCGCACCGTGCCAAGGGGCACACGATCGCGATCGTTTCGTCCGCCACGATCTACCAGATCGAGCCGACCGCGCGCGATCTGGATATCGAGCATGTGCTGTGCTCGCAATATGAAGTCGAGAATGGTGAGTTTACCGGCAACATCATCCGGCCCCTGTGCTTTGGTGAAGGCAAGGTGATCGCAGCGGAAAATCTCGCGGCCGACTATGGTCTGGATCTCGACCAAAGCTATTTCTATTCGGACAGCTACGACGATATCGAATTGCTGGAACGGGTCGGCAAGCCGCGACCGCTGAACCCGAACACGAAATTGCGCGAAGTGGCGCGGGAAAACGACTGGCCGCTGGAAAAATATGAAAGCCGCGGGCAGGGCAAGCCGGTGGACTATGTCCGGACGATTTACGCCACCGGTTCGCTGATCGGTTCGGCGATCGCATCGCTGCCGATCTGGGCGCTGACCGGGTCGCAGCGCGAGGCGATGAATTTTTCGACCGGTTTGTTCGGCGATATCGCGACGGCGCTGACCGGCTGCGAGCTGGAAGTGACCGGTGAAGAAAATCTCTGGACGTCGCGCCCCTGTATCTTTGTGTTCAACCATCAGAGCAAGGCTGACGTGATGATCCTCGCCAAGCTGATCCGCCGCGACATGGGCGGGGTGGCCAAGAAAGAGGTCCGGGATACGCCGGTGATCGGCAAGTTGATGGAATTGGCCGGAACGGTGTTCATTGACCGGGCCAATGCCGGTAGCGCGATCAAGGCGATGGCGCCGCTGATTGACGCGGTCAAGATTGACGGCAAATCCATCGTCATCGCGCCGGAAGGCACCCGCACACTTTCGCCGAAGCTGGGGCCGTTCAAGAAAGGCGCATTCCATATGGCGATCCAGGCCGGTGTGCCGATGGTGCCGATCGTCATTCACAATGCCGGAGATGTGGCGCCGAAAAATGAATTTCTGATGCGCCCGGCCAAGGTCCGGGTTGATGTTCTGCCCGCAGTGGACACCAGCAATTGGTCGGTCCGGACCATGAACCAGCATGTCGCCGATGTGCGCGGGATGTTCCTGGAGGCTCTGGGACAGGCGGAAGAAGAGGAAGCGCTGGACGCGCTGGTCAACGAGGAACAGGCTCCGGCAAAAAAGACCGCCGCGGCGAAGCGGGCCGGAAAGCCGGCCGCAACGGCCAGAAAAGCGGCAGCGAAAAAGACGTCCGCACCGAAGAAACCGGCCAAACGCAAAGCGAGCCCTAAAAAAATAGTATCAAAAAAACCCGTTGCAAAGCCGCCCGCAAATCGATCTACCCCAACAAGGAAAGCCGGATCCGCAAGGCCGACAACGATAGAAGCGGCGGAATAGACTGAAACCAAGGAGCGGGGATGGACGAAGCAACACAAATAGCAAATTCCGGAGCGCTGCTGTCGCAGGGCCCGAAGCTATTTGTGATCGATGCGCGGAACCGCGTCGAGCGGCGTCATCTGCTCGATTGGCTGCATACATCGATGGCCGAAGGCGGCCCCGGCGGTGAACTCAATTGGGTCAGTCTGCCGATATCCGACGAACGGGCAAAAATGCGCCTTGGTGGGCTGGCAGAAAAACTCAAAGGCGATCCGGACACGCTGGTCGTACCGGTTCGCATTGCCTGGCGAATTCCCAATTTCGAGAAAAGCCGGGCGGTCAAAATGCGGCATGTCATTTTCGGCGATCCGCGAAATCCCGGCAGCTTTCGCGCCCGGTCGATTCTCTTGCGCGACAAGCGCCGCGCCCATTGCCTGACCGGTCAACCCGCCACGATAGGCGAGCTTGAGCAGAGCTTCGCCGAGCTCAGCAAGGATTATGATCAGACCGACAACATGGAATTTGCAGCCTTTGTGGTGCGGCAGGCGGGCCTGGTGCTGGACATCGCCGAGCGTGGCTTGCGCGGCCGTCGCTATAAGGTGCCAAGACATGTGGCCGACGGTCTGCGCAGCGATGCACGGTTCCGGGCGGCGATGACCACGCTTGCCGGCGAAACCGGGCAAAGCGAAGTGGCGCTTTACGAACAGGCGTCAAAATATATGAAGGAACTGATCGCCCGTCCCAGTCCCTTGTTCATCGACATGAAGGCGAAGCTGGACCGGTTCATGCTGTCGCAGGGCTATGAAGATGAAGTGGTTTTTGATCGCAAGGAACTGACTAGGTTGCGCAAGACCATGCGCGAACATCCGACGCTGCTGCTGTTCACCCACAAAACCTATATCGATGGCGTGACCGCGACCGATCTTGCCTATCAAAACGACCTGCCGCTGATTCACTTGTTCGGCGGCATCAATCTGGATTTTTTCGGTCTGGGTTTCATGTTGCGCCGTGCCGGCACCATTTTCATCCGCCGCAGTTTCGAGAATAATCCCGTCTACAAGCTGGTTTTGCGCCATTACGTCAGCTATCTGCTGGAAAAACGCTTTCCGATGACCTGGGCCTTTGAAGGCACGCGGTCGCGGCTCGGCAAGTTGATGCCGCCGCGATATGGTTTGCTCAAATATGTCATGGATAGCGCGCACAGCAATGATATCGAAGATGTCCATATCATTCCCGTCGTTACCAGTTTCGACCTGATCCGCGATGTCGAGGAATATGCCAGCGAACAGAAGGGACGGATCAAGAAACCGGAATCTTTAAGCTGGTTCTTCGGCTATCTGCGCAGCCTGCGCGAGCCGATGGGCAAGGTCTATGTCGATTTCGGCGAACCGGTGATTGTCAAAAAGGCACCCAATCCGAACGACCGGCTGGCCTTGTCGAAAATGGCCTTTGAAGTGGCCGTGCAGGCCAACCGGGCGACACCGCTGACACTGACGTCGCTGATGTGTCTTTGCCTGCTCGGTACCGCGCCGCGGGCGATGACCGAAGTCGAGTTGCGGGCGGTGATAAACTTTCTGGTCGGCTGGGCCCGGGAGCGTGACATCCGGATGAGCGACGATCTGACGGACGAAAATCTGGGCGGGGTGCAGCGTGTGATCGAGACGCTGGTCAACAATGGATTGCTGGTTCGTTATGACAAGGGTTCGACCGTGGTATATGCGATCGAGCCCGATCAGCATCCGATCGCGAGCTATTACCGGAATAGCATCATCCATCATTTTCTCGACAAGGCGATCATCGAATTGTCGATCCTGAAGGCGCGGGAAGTTAGCGACCGAAATGCAGCCGAAGTCTTCTGGGAAGAGACAGATCGTCTGCGCGATCTGTTCAAGTTCGAGTTTTTCTATCCCGAGAAGCAGCAATATCGGGACAATCTGAAAGCAGAATTGCAACGGGCCGATCCGGAATGGAAAGCCAAGCTGGACGAGGGCGGGGTGAAGCTGGCGAGCCTCACCAACCGTTTCCAACCGCTGATCGGTCATGCCGTATTCTTGCCGTTCGTCGAAGCCTATACAGTCGTTCTCGATATCCTGTCGCGGCTGGAGCCGGGCAGCGCGATCGACAAGAAGACCTGTGTGGAAACGGCCTTGAAAGAGGGGAGGCAGGCCTATCTGCTCCGCAGGATCACCAGCGAGGCCTCGATCGGGAAGATTCTATTTGAAAATGGCTTCCGAATGGCTGCAGGCCTAGGTCTGACCGGCGAAACCACCCCGGAGACGATTGCCGAGCGCAAGGCGCTGCTGCGAAAATTCAGGGCGCTGTCCCGGCGAATGGAGAAATCCCGGCTCGAACTGCTTGCGCTAGCCGACCGGATATTTGAATGATCGCGCTGTCGAAAGGACATAATGGATGACCGAGCAGAGCAATATAAGCCAGTTGAGTGCGCAGGACGCCCAGTTTCTCTATATCCAGTCCGCGACCAATCTGACGCATGTGATGGCCGTCTATATCTATGATCCATCAACCGCTCCGGGCGGAAAGGTGCGGTTCAAGGATATTATCGAACATATGCGCAAACGCCTCGACGTCACGCCGATGTTCAAGCGCAAATTATACCGTTTGCCGATGGATATCGACCATCCCTACTGGGTCGAAGACGAGCATTTCGATCTCGAAGCGCATATTTCGCACGGCCGTCTGCCCGAACCCGGCGACTGGCGGCAATTCTGCATTCATGTGGCCCGCCATCACAGCAAGCCGCTGGATATGACACGGCCGCTGTGGGACATGTATGTGGTCGAGGGGCTCGACAACATCCCCGGCTATGCCAAGGGCAGCTACGCCATTTTGACGCGAATTCATCACAGCACCATTGACGGGGTATCAGGGGCCCATTTCTTCGCCGCTATTTCCGACAAGGATGTCGAAGGAACGCCGGCGATTCCGCTGCCGGAGGGAGACGCGGCGACCAATACGTTGCCAACCATATCGGAGATATTGAGCCGAGCGGTCAACAGTACCATCTCGTCGCCGGTCAAGCTGACGCAGGCGCTGCTGAAATTTACCCCGGCGCTTCTGTCGACGGCGCAAAAAAGCCTGCAGGGCGGAGACGATAAAACCGATACCGGTGTTCCGGAAACCCGGTTCAACGGCCCGGTTACCCCGAATAAAATGTTCGATGCGGTCACCTTCGATCTCGACGAACTGAAAAAAATGCGGCTCAAGGTGAGCGATGCGACGATCAATGATGTTGTGCTGGCCATCTGCAGCGGCGGTTTGCGTCATTATCTCACCAAACATAAGGAATTGCCCAAGGAATCCTTGGTAGCCGTGGCCCCGGTCAACGCACGCAGCCGTTCCGGCGATGAAGCCAATCCCGGCAACAATATCTCTGCGATGACGATCAAAATCTGGTCGAATATTGCCGATCCGATCAAGCGCCTGGAAGCAATCAAGGATACGACACGCGAGACCAAAGCGGCGAAGTCCGGGCTCAGCGCGCGGATCATGACCGATCTGACCAAACATATTCCTGGCGTGACCATGGCCAGTGTGGCGCGAATATTGACCGACGAGCGCTTTGCCCCGAAAATGAGCAATTTGATGGTTTCAAACGTTCCGGGACCCCAGATTCAGCTCTATATGAACGGCGCAAAGCTGACGCATCAATATGGCCTGGCACCGCTGGCCCACGGTATGGGCCTGTTTATTGCCACACCAAGCTATAACGGAACAATTTCCTTCAGTATCATTTCCGACCGCAAAATGATGCCCGATGTTGAGTTTTTCCGGGAATGCCTGCAAAGAGCATTCGACGAACTGAAGGATGCCAAGCCAAGTGCTGCTGCAAGCCGAGCAAAAAAGCCGGCGGTAGCATCAAAAAAACCGGTGACGCCGGCAGACGGTTCGGTGATGTATCGACGGGTTTCCAAAAAACCGAGAAAGACTGCATCAAAAACTATCGGCGGTAACAAGCCGAAAGCGAAATAAGGAGCGGATCTATTGCCCGCCGTCCGATACCCGGGCGGCCCATGCTAGCATGTGGAATTTTGCTGAAAGAGTGAACCGAAGATGATCCTGAACACGACTTTGAAAATGGAAAAAGCCATGGCGCAAGCCAAGAGCTATTCCGAATGGTCGAAAGCGGCGAAAGCGCATGACAAATCCACTGGAGTCGACCTGTGGAAGGCGTCGGACGAGAGCAAGCATTTTGACCATAAATCCATCCGTCGTCGGTTGAAACGCCTGTCCAAGCTTTGGAAATCTCAGGATAACGCGGGACTTCTTTACGCCCTGAATGAAGGAATTCATGGCAATATGGATGGTATGGGCCATGCCCGGCTCTATCAGAAGGCGCAATTTGGCACCAAGCAGCTGATTCAGGACTATGTTGACGCAATTGTGAATTCGCTGGAATATCTGGCGAGCGACAAGGTGACCGACATTCCGTTTGAGGAAAAGCTGGATTTCTTTCGCCGGGCGCAGCATTGCTATGGCCGTTCGGCCTTTCTGATGAGCGGTTCCGGTGCCTATCTCTATTTTCACGTCGGTGTTGCGAAAGCCCTTTGGCAGGAAGGATTGCTGCCTTACATCATGTCGGGGTCCAGCGGCGGCTCCGTCGTCGGCGCTCTGATAAGTACCCATGCGGACGATGAAATCCCGGCATTCTTCAAGCCTGAAAATCTGGTGATCGGTGCCGATCATGAAGACGACGGACATGGGGGATTTCTGGGCGGGCCCAGGCAGATGCGGGCGGATGAAATTCGCCAGCGCCTGACCGACTTGCTCCCTGACCTCACGTTCCAGGAGGCCTATGAGTTGACCGGCCGCCATCTCAACGTCTCCATTGCGCCTGCGGAAAAGCATCAGACCTCGCGTCTGCTGAATGCGATCGCCTCTCCCAACGTCTATATTCGCGAAGCGGTTCTCGCGTCCTGCGCGGTCCCCGGCATTTATCCACCAGTAACGCTGGCGGCCAAGGATCATCGCGGAGAACGCGTGCCCTATCTGCCAAACCGCAAATGGGTCGACGGCTCGGTAACGCATGACTTGCCGGTCAAGCGGCTGGCGAGGCTTTACGGTGTCAATCATCATATCGTCAGTCAGGCCAATCCGCTGATTACCCCGTTTGCCACCGATTTCAGTCAGTCGCGCAATCCGCTTTCCTCCATCCGCAACGCGACGACGGCAACTATGAAGGCCTGGCTCAATGCCAATGTCGAAATCATGCAGAAGCCGCTGTCTTATTTTCCGCGGTTGAACAGCATGGCGAATATGGCGCTCTCGGTGATCAATCAGGACTATACCGGCGATATCAATATCATCCGACCGACCATGTTCTGGGGCCCCTCGAAGATTTTGAGCAACTTGCCAATCGAGGATATCGCCGAATTGATCCAGCTTGGTGAACGCACAACCTGGCCGAAAATAGAGATGGTTCGTACCCAGACCAAGATCAGCCAGACTCTGGATCGCATCCTGTTCGAATATGAGAATGAACTGGCGCACGATCATGAAGCGGCGATGAAAAGGAAGATTGCTTGAAACAGGAAGACGGAACGCTGACGCTGCCGACCGGATCGAAAGCGACCGGGGCAAAATTGCATTGGCAAAAATGGCTTCCGGACAATGATCCCAAGGCGATCATCCTGCTGGTGCACGGCTACGCCGAACATGCAGGGCGCTATCAATATTTTGCCGAACATTGCGTGGGCAGGGGCTATGCGGTTTTTGCTGTCGATCACTGGGGCCACGGACGATCTGAAGGTACGCCCGGATATGTGCCGGATTTTTCGGTGTTTCACGATGGTGTCGACCAGTTGTTTGCGCGCGCTAAACAGGATTTTCCCCAACTACCCGTCATGCTCGTCGGCCACAGTATGGGCGGTTTGATCAGCGCCACCTACCTGCTCGCCAACCAGTCCAAATTTTCTGCCTGTGTCCTGTCCGGCCCGGCG
>PFJE01000015.1 GCA_002783865.1 Sphingomonadales bacterium CG_4_10_14_3_um_filter_58_15 | reverse complement strand
CAAGCGGCTTGCCATCGACATCGATCTGGATGGTCACGGCGTGTTTTGGCGTAAGATAGGAAAACAGCCGCACCACGGGCGACGGTTTCGCCCGCGCCCCGGAAAAGCTGCCTAGCCCGGGCGGCGTCGCCAGGCCCAGCCCGGTCAGTTCGCGGAGCAATACCCCGATGGCCTCGGCTTCACTATGCTTGGCCGCGATTTTCGCGACCACTTCGCGCGGCTGATGGTCGGATGCATAATCCCCGAACTGGCTTTCCGCACCGATCAGCTCGACGCTGGTTTCGCTATAGTCGCCGAGATTGTGGCCGCGTAGGATCTTGTTGGCGCGGACAAAGACATTGTCGCAGAATTTTTGCGCCTTTCGGGCGGCATCAAAACCATAGAAACTGACATAAGTGCCGCCGCGAAAACCTTCACCATAGGTCAGGCAGGTCTTGTAATGATCGGGTGCCGGATAGCCTCTGGCGGGGGAAACGCGGACCATATCGGGGCCGAGCTGTGTGATCTCGACCTCGGAAAAATCGCAGACCACATCGGGCAGCATATAGGCTTGCGGGTCGCCAATTTCGTATAGCATCTGTTCCGATACCGTGCCCACTGTAACACAGCCGCCGGTGCCTGCAGGCTTGGTGACGGTGAACGAGCCGTCGGCTGACACCGTGCCAATCGGATAGCCGATATTGGATATATCCCCGGCGTCTTCCCAGTCGGTATAATTGCCGCCAGTCGCCTGCGGGCCGCATTCCAGCAAATGGCCGGCGAGACTGCCGCTCGCAAGCAGGTCAAAATCGCGTGCCGACCAGCCGAATTCGTGGATGCAGGCGCCGAGTGTCACGGCGCTGTCGACGCAGCGGCCGGTGATGACGATATCCGCGCCTTCCGCCAGCGCCCGGGCAATCGGAAAGGCACCGAGATAGGCATTGATGCTGGCGACCTTTTGCTTGTCCGGAAAGGCTGCGCCGGTAAACATTTCGGTGGGCGCGCCAGCAGCGATCGCATCCAGCTCGGGAAGCAGATTGTCGCCGGTAATAACCGCGACTTTCAGGTCCAGACCCAACTCCTTGATCAGGCTGCGCGCAGCCTCGCCGCAGGAGGCGGGATTGACGCCGCCCGCGTTGGCGATGACCTTGACCCCCTGCGCGGCAATGGTCCGCGCATGGGGTTTCAGGACAGCGCTGATGAAGTCGCCGGCAAAACCTGCCGCCGGGTCTTTCGCATGCGCACGGGCCATGATCGACATGGTGATCTCGGCGAGATAATCATAGACCAGATAATCGACACCCGCATCGAGCAGCTGCGGCGTGGCCATGGCGCTTTCGCCCCAAAAGCCACTCGCGCCACCGATGCGGACGCTCTTGTTCGACATCGGCTTAACCCATCTGGTGGAGAGCGCAGAGCTTGTTGCCATCCGGATCGCGCAGATAGGCGAGATAGAGACTCATACCCGGATTTTCGCGGACGCCAGGAGGATCTTCAATGGCTGTTCCGCCGGCTTCCACCCCAGCCTTGTGCCATGCATCGGCCTGGGCAGGATTTTCCATCGCAAATCCGACGGTCATACCATTGCCGCAGGTGGCCTCTT
This sequence comes from Sphingomonadales bacterium CG_4_10_14_3_um_filter_58_15, assembly GCA_002783865.1. Lineage (GTDB taxonomy): Bacteria > Pseudomonadota > Alphaproteobacteria > Sphingomonadales > Sphingomonadaceae > Parasphingorhabdus. Next base: position 5,852 of record PFJE01000015.1, on the reverse strand, counting down.
TGCCGTCAATCGGCGGCGTGACCATGAATATGCTGCCATTATGGATATACATCAGCCGACCTTTGGGATCGACCATGGCCTCGGGGCCACCGACGCTATTGAACAACGCATCATAGAATTTTTTCGACCGGTCGATATCGTTCGATCCGACCATCATGTGACTGTACATTTCTCTCTCCTTTGTTCCGGGCCAGACTTTTGAGCAAGCATCGACCCGATGGCAATGTAGCTCTTGTTCTAGCCGGTCCGCATCTTTAAGCGAGTGATTAATTTATTCAAGCAGGACAAGATCAAAATGGAACTCAGAGACAAGATCATCGTCATCACCGGCGGCGCCAGCGGCATCGGAGCGGCCATGGCGCGCAGGTTTGCAGCGGAAGGCGCCAAGAAGATTGTCTGCGCCGACCGCGATCTGGCAGGGGCGCAATCGGTTGCCGATGAAATTGGCGGCGTCGCGATCAGGACCGACGTGTCTCTTGCAGAAGATATCAGCAACCTGATCGAAACCGTCGAATCCGATATCGGGCCGATAGATCTGTTCGTTTCCAATGCCGGGATCATCACCAGCGGCGGCGCGGAAGTGGATGATGATGTCTGGCAGAATATCTGGGAAATCAATGTCCTGGCCCATATCCGCGCCGCCCGGATATTGGTACCGAAGATGCTGGAGCGTGGCGGTGGCTATCTGCTCAACACCGCCTCTGCGGCCGGACTTCTGGCCCAGATCGGCTCCGCGCCTTATTCTGTGACCAAACATGCTGCGGTCAGCTTCGCCGAATGGCTCGCAATCACCCATGGCGCGGAGGGGCTGAAGGTCTCGGTCCTGTGTCCCCAAGGGGTCGATACGCCGATGATCGCCGGTGTCGATACGTCCACGGTTGCCAAGGACGGGATCGTGACGCCGGAGCATGTTGCCGACATGTGCGTCGAGGCGATCGACGACGAGCGTTTTCTGATTCTCCCGCATCCCGTCGTGGGCGACTATATCAAGCAGAAGGGCGCCGATCCCGAGCGCTGGATTTCCGGTATGCAGCGCTGGCAGGCGATGCTGGCCGCGGGAGCGTCCTGACCCATCCCTAACAAAATGGGCCTGATAAAATGGAGCATTGGGGTCAGGCATTTTCGCCTCTAGCGTCCATCCAAACGCAATAGGAGAGAAAATCATGGCATTGGTTTCAGTCGTGGGTGCAACAGGTCGGCAAGGCCTCGCCCAAATAAGGCAATTGGCGGCAGCGGGTCACAAGGTTCGCGCCTTGTCACGTAGCGAGAATCCCGATCTGGGCGGTTCCAACGTGGCGGACGAATGCCGCAAGATCGATCTCACCGATGAATCGACCTGGGTTCCGGCTTTTGAAGGATCCGACGCCGTTTTCTATACCCATCCGCTGCAGGCGCGTGAAGATCGCGCGTCCATGGTTGGCAAGGTTGCGGCTGCAGCCAAGGAAGCAGGCACCGAGCGCTTTGTCTGGAATACATCGAGCTGGATTCCGGAGCGTCCCGGCGACCCGTTCACCTATGGCAACAACACCATCGCCGTGAACCAGATTTTCCGGTCCGGCATGCCCGCGACGGTCTTTGGTTCGGTGCTGTTCATGGACAATCTGCTGACCAATTGGGCCCGGCCGTTCATCGTCGATGAAAAGCGCTATGTCTATCCACACAATGCGGAGCTGCAAGCCAACTGGATCAGTCTGGATGATGTCGGAAAATGCATGGTCGCCGCGATGGATCGCCCCGATTTTGAAGGCTCGTGGCTGAACATTGGCGGACCCCAGCGCCTGAAACCACCGGAAGTGGCAGAGACCCTGTCGCGTGTGTTCGGGCATGAAATCAAATATGATCCGTGCACGCCCAAGGAATTCGGCGACTATCTGGTCAAGGCCTTTGGCGACGACGTGCCGCCGGAAAATCGCGAAACCATGGCCGCCGGCATCACCGCATTTTACGAATACAATAACAACAACGAAACCAGACCGTTCGAAGTGGACACCGACTTCATGCAGCAGCGGCTGCCGGAAGTCGAATTCGAGACGCTGGAAGAATGGGCGGCGCGGCAGGACTGGTCGGAAGACGCGCACAGACCTCCGGCAGGATAGCAGCAATGACCGAACGGATGGCCGGTAAGGTCGCGCTTGTGACCGGTGGCGCATCGCGCCCCGGGCTTGGCGCGGCGATTGGCGAACGGCTGGCGGAAGAGGGCGCAACGGTGGTGCTCAGCGATGTTGACCTTGTCGGCGTCGAAGAGACCGCAAGGTTGATTCGGGCGAAAGGCGGCAACGCCATTGCCGTACAGCATGATGTGGCATCGCAGGACGACTGGGACGGGGTCATTGCGGCCTTGCTGTCGGAGCACGGACGACTGGACGTGCTGGTGAATAACGCCGGCATATTGGAAGTGGCGGGCATTGTCAGCGACCGGGCCGTGGGCGCTCTTCGCAGTCAGTTCGAAGTCAATGTCATGGGGAGCTTTATCGGTACCCAGATGGCGGTCAAGGCGATGCGACAATCGGGCGGCGGCTCGATCGTCAACATGTCGTCTGTTGCGGGTCTAGTCGGCTTTCGTGGCAGCGCAAGCTATGCCGCGTCAAAAGGCGCTGTGAAGCTGTTCAGCAAATCGGTGGCGCTGGAAGTGGCAGCCGATAATATCCGCGTAAACACTGTGCACCCCGGCATTATCAGAACCAACATGCAGGATCAGGGCGCGGAAACCAACGCCGAAAATTATGCGGCGATCGAGGCGGCCATCCCGGCGGGCCGGCTGGGCGAGCCGTTGGACATCGCCAATTGTGTGCTGTTTCTGGCATCGGATGAATCGACCTACGTGACAGGTGCCGAATTCGTCGTCGACGGCGGCTATACCGCGCAATGAATCATCGCAATATGCCGCCAGTATGGTAAGCTAGGCGGCCCAGCTCTAACCAGGCTCAGGCAATCATCCGTTCCATAAACCAGTAGGTCGCGATCATGCCAATGCCATAGGCCATGGCGGTCTTGGTGGGCTGCAACCATTGGCTTTGAAACGTCCGGATCGCATGCAATACCGCGAGAGCCACGGCGACGATGACCAGTTGGCCGATTTCGACGCCGAGATTGAACGTCAGCAAAGCCAGCGGTACGTCGCCTTCTGGCAGGCCAATTTCGGCCAGCGCGCCAGCGAAACCGAAGCCGTGGAGCAAGCCGAACAGAAAGGCGACGATCCAGGGGAACCGCTCCGAAAGCCGGATATCATCGGGTCTGGATTTGACAACCTCGACGGCGAGAAAGATGATCGACAAGGCAATCACCGCTTCGACCGGCTGTGATGGAAGCGACATCCAGCCCAACGTGGTTCCGACCAATGTCAGACTATGGGCGATGGTGAAGGCGGTGACGGTTTTGGCCACCAGCCATCCGCCCTTGAGCAACAGTACGAGAGCCCACACAAAGAACAGATGGTCGAAGCCCAGCAGAATATGCTCGATGCCGATAATCGTATAGGTCGCAGCAACGTTTGAAATCACCGATGGCTTGGCCAAGGCGGCGATGGGCTGGTCCGGGGTCAGGCGCAACGTCTGCATCGCGCTGTCCAGCGGGGCGATGCGGACCAGCGCATCGGTGGTGGACAGTTCCAGACCCTTCAGGCCGATAGTCTTTCCCTGCACCGATCCGGCACAGCTGAGGGTGAGGCGCGTGAGAATATTGCTGCCGGAATATTCGCGCCGGGATTCGCCCTGGGCCTCGCAATTGTCCGGGATGATGATTTCGCCGGTCTGGCCAAGGCGCGAATTGGTCGATGCCTTCCACAGCAGCGACCATTGGCCGGGCGCTTGCTCCGTCATCTCGATATAGGCGGGGCGCAGTTCATCGGCGCGAGCGCTGCTCGGCCACAGCGCAAGCGCGAAACAGAGCCACAGGACTGCGTACCAGCGGCTCATGGTCGGCCGGCTATGGTAATTTCATATTGCGGCCGATACCGATCAAGCGCCTTTTCTTTCTGGGTGATCCTTTGGGCGGCGGACCAATCATTGGTCACCCGCTGCCGGACTTCGTCGAGAGCCGCCACCTTGCCGGGTTTTTTCGCGGTGATCTTGACCGCATGCAAGCCAAAGCCGGACGGCACGGGGCCGCTCCAGACACCTGGCTCCAGCCCCGCCAGTTGCCCGGCAAACCGGTCACCAAATTGCCGCGAAATTTCCTCGCTCGTGGCGTGATCGAGAGCGACAGGCAGAGAAAGGGGTTTGGCGAATGTGGCGGGCCTGGCCCCCTGCTTCAACTGTTCGATTATGTCGGCGGCTTCAGCCGTGCTGATCTGGCCGAGATAGATTTGCTCGAAATCGTAGATCGACGACAAGCTATAGTTGGCGGGGTGACTGTCCATCCACTGCTGCAGGATGGCATCGGTCGGTGCGATTTCTTCCGAATTTTCGCTTTCGATAAATTGCATCTTCTTGAACAGCCTGCGCCGGATGACCGGGTCATCCTTGTCCAGTCCCAACCGTAACGCTTCGCGATAATAGATTTCTTCGGCAATCTCCTGATCGATCAGGCCGTCCAGTTCTTGCTGCGTCGGCGCACGGCGGAAATTCCGTTCCCAGTCGGTCGTCAGCCGGTCGATATCGGTTTCATCGATGATGATACTATAGTCCGCCGGATCACGGCCCGTGCCCGTGGTCCAGAAAAAGGCAAAAATGAGCAGCGCGCCGCCGAGGAAATGGACGAGCGGTTCCCGAATAAACTTACGCAACATATATCGTGCAACCCATTATGTGCAGCAGCCGCCTTTCAAACAATCGCGTTGGTCGCCGAGCGGCAGGCTGCGAGCGATCGATCCCGATCAAGCCGATGGCGTATACCAGATCGGCGAACTATAAGCCCGTTCCTGCTGAATCTTGATTACCTCTTCTGGTAGGGTCAGGCTGAATTTGAGCGCGTCATAGACCGGCCAGGTCGGCGTAGGAATTTCCAGCACGCGCACATAATAAAAAGCATTCTGCGCGGCATTGAAATCTGGATCCTGCCAGAAAGTGACCAGCTCCGGCGCCCCGGTGGCATTGTCCCAGGTGCCCTTGGTCAGATCCACCGTATTGGGTACCGGAGCCAATTTGCCGTTGGCACCCAGCTTGCGGGCATCGGCATTGCTCCAGCTGACATTGTAGATTTTTTCCTGGCTCTTGCCGGTCGCATCAACCCAGCCCTTGATCACCTGAATCCGATCGAGACTGGCGCTTTCCGGGTCCATCAGTGCGCTGATCAGAAACTGCGGTGCTTCGCCGTCGCCGCCCTTCAGATCACCACCCATCGGTACGCCCTTGGTATAGCCGGTTTTGACCAGATCAGCGGTATCCTCCGCGGTGAAATCAAAGCCGCCGAAGAAACGGACCTGCATCCGCGGCCCGGTTGTTGCATAGACTTCGCGGCGCATCATCGCGTCGAAAATGGCTTCCCTTGTGTTGCTGGTCGCCCAGACTGCCGCATAGCCGCTGGACAGATAATGCCAGCCGAAGCGGCCTTCGCGGGTCCCGAGATTTTGCGGCGCCATCACGCGACCCTTGTTATTGGCCTCGTTACCGCTGTGCTTGCCGAAGAAATTATTCTCGTCTGCAGTCGCCAGCGAGGTATGGCTGTCGGTCGATCCGATCATGCCGAACTTGAACGGGTTGGCGCCGACCGCAAGTGTCAGCTCGAGGCCGCGCTTCAGCGCTTCGCGTACATAGCTGCCACCATAGCTTTCGGGCGGCATATCCTTGGTGCAGCTCAGATTGCATTTGTCCCAGCCGGCAACGCCAAAATCGGCGAATTCGTCGTTGGGAGACAAAAACGGATGCGCTTCGCTGTCGCCCTTGATCTGCGTGACCTCGACAATCGGCTCGCGC
>PFJE01000094.1 GCA_002783865.1 Sphingomonadales bacterium CG_4_10_14_3_um_filter_58_15 | reverse complement strand
TCATAGGTCGAATACATATAGGGCGTCTTGGCTTCGAATTCCGCCGCGCAGGTGTCGATCCGCTTGAACACCGGCCGCACGCCCAGCTTGTGACGCAAGGCCCGCACTTCGGCTTCAGTCGTCGCCCCGGCCATGGCGGCAAGGGCGTCATGCACAAGTCCGCCACCGCCCGCGACCGCGCGCCCTGCTCCGCCAGCCACATGCACCGAATCGATCGCCAGCTTGGCCAGCCGTTCGTCTTAAAAGCCCATCGACTTCAGCTTGCGCAACGCTTGCGCATCATTGGGCAGACCATTGTCCAATACGCCCTGCTCGGCATCAATGATTTCGCGAATCCGCGCCAGAAACCAGGGGTCAAATCCGGCAATCGCGTGGATATCCGCGTCGCTCCAGCCTTCGCGCATCGCCTGTGCAGCGACCAGCAAACGGTCCGGGGTGGCCCGGGCAAGAGCGGCTGCGATATCGTCCCGCGACGCCCCGACCAGTTCCTGCACCCGATTAAAGCCGTCCAGCCCGGTTTCCAGACCGCGCAATGCTTTCTGCATCGATTCATGAATATTGCGGCCAATCGCCATCACCTCACCGACCGACTTCATCGCGGTCGACAGCAAGGGCTCCGCGCCTTTGAACTTCTCGAAGGCAAAGCGCGGAATCTTGGTGACGATATAGTCGATCGTCGGCTCGAACGACGCCGGGGTGGCGCCGGTAATGTCATTCTCGATCTCGTCGAGCGTACAGCCAACCGCCAGTTTCGCCGCGACGCTGGCAATCGGGAAGCCGGTCGCCTTGGACGCCAGCGCCGAACTGCGCGATACCCGCGGGTTCATCTCGATCACAACCAGCCGGCCATCCTTCGGATTGACCGCGAACTGTACGTTCGAACCGCCCGTCTCCACACCAATTTCGCGCAGCACCGCTATGCTGGCGTTGCGCATCACCTGATATTCCTTGTCGGTCAGGGTCAGCGCCGGCGCGACGGTGATGCTGTCGCCGGTATGCACGCCCATCGGGTCGACATTCTCGATCGAACAGATGATGATGCAATTGTCCGCCTTGTCGCGGACAACCTCCATCTCATATTCCTTCCAGCCGATCAGGCTTTCGTCGATCAGCACTTCGTTGGTCGGAGAGGCCTCCAGCGATGTCCGGACATAATGGACGAATTCCTCGCGGTTATAGGCGACCCCGCCGCCGGTCCCGCCCATCGTGAAGCTCGGCCGCATGATCGCCGGCAGACCGATATCCTCGAGAATCTCCAGCGCCTGCGCCTCGCTGTGCGCCACCGCGCTGCGCGGGCTTTCCAGCCCGATCCGGTCCATCGCCTGCTTGAACTTCTCGCGGTCCTCCGCCTTGTCGATCGCCTCGGCATCGGCGCCGATCATCTGCACGCCATATTTCGCCAGCACGCCGCGCTTGTTCAGCGTCAGCGCCGTGTTCAGCGCCGTCTGCCCGCCCATCGTCGGCAGGATCGCGTCGGGACGCTCCTTCTCGATGATCTTCTCGACAATTTCCGGCGTGATCGGCTCGATATAGGTCGCGTCCGCCATCTCCGAATCGGTCATGATCGTCGCCGGATTGGAATTGACCAGGATGATCCGGTAGCCCTCCTCCTTCAGCGCCTTGCACGCCTGCGTCCCCGAATAGTCAAATTCGCAGGCCTGGCCGATGATGATCGGGCCGGCACCGATGATCAGGATGGATTTTATGTCAGTTCTTTTGGGCATTGGTCAGGAGAACAATCTTGTGATAGGATGGACGGGAAATGGAGTTATGCTGCCATGGATAGGCCAAAAGTCGCACAAACGGAACCGCAGGATGCCGACGATGTTTCGCCGCAAGATTCCGGCGAGACGGATTGGGTTCAAGAGTTGATCGCGATGACCCGGCCCGGCGTTGAAATCCGGTTTCCGCTGCGCGCCCTTCATGAACGGGTAATTCCGTTCCAATATGATGATTTTGGTTGATACCAATGTTTTCAGCGAGCTGACCAAACCGGTACCGGATGGCCACGTCGTGGACTGGTTGTGGCAACACCGCAACGAAACCTTGCTATCGACCATCGTGGTTGCAGAATTGTCCGTCGGTATCCGCAATACGCCGGGCGCAGCGAAGCGAGCGATGTTGCTGCCTTGGCTCGAACGGCTGAAACAGCACCACAAGGACCGGATTGTAGCATTCGATCTGGCAACCGCCGAACGCTGGGGCGAATTTGCGGCACAAGTGCTGATCGCAGACCAACGGGTCGGCTCGCGCCAATTCGACAGCTTGATCGCGGCGCAGGCCCTGACGCTCGACGTCCCGCTGGCAACCCGCAACGTCCGGGATTTTGACGCAACCGATCTCCGACTCATCAATCCATGGGAAGATTGACCCGCAACGATATTCTGGATCTCGGCCTTCACTGGATATTACCCCCGAAAGGAGCCGAGCCAGCAGCCAGGAAAAAAGGGGATGATATGGCGGTTGCGGTTAGGATCACGCCGGATTCTCGTCAGAAATCTCGCCATTCTCGTTACACGCAAAACAGCCCCAACCATCATGATCAATGTCATATTCCGTCTCGATCTCGAGGCATTTGCGCGTCAGTTCCCGGATCGTCTCCCGGCGCGTGTCGAGATCGATCTGCAGCTCGATCACCCAGCCCTCATCCTCGTTCGAGACCAAGGCCGAGCGAAAACCCCATTTCGCCGCGTCATTCTTCAGCTTGTTCAGATCGGCAACCGCCCCGACAAACTGCACGTTGATCTCGCGCACCACATGCGACACATCGCCGCCCGCCGCCATATTTTCCAGGATTTCATCATCTATCGCCCATTCCTCGGCAAGATGCACAGGATCAATCGCGCCGCTCATTGGATGGGGCCGATGAATAAGATGGAGGAGATATCTGTTCTTACCGGCATTTATTTGGCTCCATCGCTTTCTTGTACCGGGTCGCCATTCTCGTCGGCTTGGTAATGCTCATTACCTACGAAACCAAATTTCGGAGTATGAAACTTACTGATTTCGTGCAGCGCGCAATCAACCTTTTCGTAATCAATATTGGGGTCAGGCTCGAAACTAAGGGTGCCATCGTCATAAAGCTCGATTTTACCGTCTGACGGGCTCCACTTACAGATTTTCTGAAGGTTACTAATGTTGTCGCTGGTGATCAGTTTTGCATCCGACCGCCTCTTAACTGGAATGGACATGACATTCGGAACATATTGTCGCAGGCATTTAATGGCTTCCGTTGAATTATCGTTAAAAATGGAAATCATAATCGATGGGGCCGCGCCTTCCGATTCATATTCTTCCAAATTATATTGTTCGACCGCGATCTTGGCATTGCAACTCAAAGCCGCCGCTTGAATTTGATCTACGCTGATCAGGCTATCCGGTGCAGTGGTAGCCGCATCCGATTTTTGCGGGCCGGCAGCGAACGCAGCGATCAATGAAATAACAAATAAAAAACTCACCCCAACCCCCCGACAAATTTCTCGAACAGATAGAAACTGTCCTGCGGACCTGGACTCGCCTCGGGGTGATATTGCACGCCAAAGGCGCGCTTGCCGATGATCTCGATGCCGCAATTGCTGCCGTCGAACAGGCTCTTGTGGGTTTCGCGCACCGTGTCGGGCAGCGTGTCCGAGTCCACCGCAAAACCGTGGTTCATGCTGGTAATCTCGACCAGCCCTTCGGTTGCGTCCCAGCCGCCGCCGATCCGCTGCACCGGATGGTTGGCACCGCGATGGCCCTGGTGCATCTTGACCGTTTTCGCGCCCGCCGCCAGCGCCAGCATCTGATGGCCCAGACAGATGCCGAACAGGGGCACATCCGCCTCCAACAATTGCCGGATCACCGGAACCGCATAGTCACCGGTCGCCGCCGGATCTCCGGGGCCATTGGACAGAAACACGCCAGCCGGCTCCAACGCCATAATTTCATCATAAGAAGTTTTAGCAGGAACCACAGTGACTTTTGCGCCAGCCTTCACAAGATTTCTGAAGATATTCCGCTTCGCACCATAATCTATCGCCACCACATGAGGACGCTCATTGGCCCGAACTTTCACGAACTTTGGATCATCCCCGTTCGTCTCGAGCGAAGTCGAGAGACCCCGGCCCTCCCCATCAGCCCCCTCACCGTTCGTCTCGAGCGAAGTCGAGAGACCCTTGCTCTCCCCATCCTGCGTCTCGACTACGCTCGACGCGAACGGAGTTGAAGATGCTTCCAATTCTTCCATTGTCGCATAGCCATGCCCCAGCTGCCAGGTCCCGCCCTGCTCCCAGAGCCTGGTCTGGTGCCCGGTCACTTCCTTCGCCAGATCCATGCCTTCCAGCCCGGCCCAGGCCCGCGCCTTGGTGAGCAGATCGTCGATATCGAACCGGCCGTCGGGATCATAGGCGATCACCGCATTGGACGCGCCCGCTTCCCGGATCCGCCGCGTCAAAGCCCGTGTATCGACGCCGCTAATCCCGATCCGTCCATTGTCCGCCATCCACTGGTCAAATGGCTTCTGGTCGCGGAAATTGGACGGGGCGGTAATATCCTCACGGACGATACAACCCAGCGCATGCGGGCTGTCCGCCTCGACATCCTCGTCATTGGTGCCGGTATTGCCGATATGGGGAAAGGTGAAGGTCACGATCTGCCCGGCATAGCTGGGGTCGGTCATCACTTCCTGGTATCCGGTCATCGCGGTGTTGAAGCAGACTTCGCCGACCGCCGAGCCGGTCGCGCCAAAGCCCCTGCCCCACACGATCGTCCCGTCGGCCAATACCAATATCCCTGTTGCACCCTCGGGAGCGTCGGGATTATGGGCATTGGTCATGGGCTGTTCCTTTGGGTCTGGCGTAGGCGCAAAATTTCATGGGACCTAGAGCCAGATTTCTGGCGTCACAATCTATGAAAAATATTATCTTCCCGCTATGGTGGTCGCTTACTCCAAAAATATGAGGAACGCCATGATTCGCGAGACCGTGAAAGCCGCGCAAATTGCCGCCATGAAGGCCGGTGACAAGGACCGCACCGCCGCCACGCGCAGCATCCTGGCGAAGATCAAGGACAAGGATATCGAACTGCGCACCAAGGATGATGCGCGCGACGATGACACGATCCTGATCGATGTCCTCCAGAAAATGGCCAAGCAACGCCGCGAATCGATTGACATGTTCGAAAGCGGCGGCCGCACCGAACTGGCGGCGGCGGAGAAGATGGAACTGGCGGTGATCGAGGAATTCCTCCCCGCCCAGCTGAGCGAGGCGGAAACCGCCGCGCTGATCGACGGCATCAAGACCGAACTCGGCGCCGACGGGATGAAGGACATGGGCCGGGTGATGGGCGAACTGAAAAAGCGCCACGGCACCGAAATCGACATGAGCAAAGCCAGCGCGCTGGTGAAGGCGGCGCTTTCGTGAGAGTTTCAGATTATATCGGCTGTGCGGCGCTGGTTCTGGCCAGCGTTTCGCTTGCCGCCTGTGCAGACAATGATCCTGGCGATAGCCCGGATAACGCTGTCGATGAGGCGACCGGCAATGCCACTCCGCTCGCGGAAACAGCCCGCGACAGCGCTATCCCTGCGATGGATTTTGACAAGGAACAGCCGGGAGCGAAAATTGAAGGGCCGGTCGGGCCAGAAGTCAATGCATCCTTTTTGCTCGGCGGAAAATCCTATGGCGATATCGAAAGCTACGTGGCTTGCCCGGCCAATATCAGCACCTGCAACCCCAAGATCCTGCCCGCCGACACGGTTTACACCTATGTCCATGTGGTGACTCCGGGTGTCGACAAAGACAATGACAAGCCGTTCCTGCCGAACAAGGATGTGATGACCGTAACGGCCACCGATATTTTCAAGATGACCGCGCCGCCGACTGGATTTGCCGGAGAAGTCGGCTATTCTCTGGGCCAAGCCCGTGCCGCCGCAGGACCAGACGCTGCTTTTTCCGTCACATGCCAAGACAACCGTTTGGTGTTTGAAAAGACATCGGGTGAAGCTTGGTCAACCGGCGAAACAATCACATTTTACTGGAAATCAACCGTCCCGCCCAAAGGCCCAGCCGAAGACTATTCCTTGGGCGTCGATGGCAAAATGACGGTCGGAACCGGCCCCGTTCCCGGCACTGCTCCAGCTGACGGGGTTAAAGGTTGCTCCTGATCATGATGTCTGAACTGTGACTCTATCCCCACAATGGCTAGAAGAACTGCGATCGCGTGTCACGCTATCGACGCTGATCGGGCGAACGGTGAAGGTCCAGAAGGCGGGGCGCGAATATAAAGCCTGCTGCCCGTTCCATAACGAGAAAACCCCGAGCTTCACGATCAACGACGAAAAGGGCTTCTACCACTGCTTCGGCTGCGGCGCCCATGGCGATGCGATCAGCTGGATGACCGAGCAACGCGGTCTTGGCTTCATGGACGCGGTAAAGGACTTGGCCGCCGAAGCGCAGATGGAAGTCCCTGCCCCCGATCCCCGCGCAGCCCAGCGGCAGAAGACCCGGGCCACTCTGCATGACGTCATGGCGGCAGCACAGGACTGGTTTGTCGCGCAATTCAACGGCATCGACGGCGCTCATGCGCGGGAATATCTGAAAAACCGCGGCATCTCGGAAAGCACGATCCGCGAATTCGGCTTCGGCTTCGCCCCCGATTTCCGCGGTCGGTTAAAGGACGCGCTCTCTGTTCACGGCATCGACCGGCTGGTCGAGGCCGGGCTGCTGATCAAGGTGGACGACAAGGAGCCCTATGACCGCTTCCGTGGTCGGCTGATGATCCCGATCCGCGACCCCCGCGGCCGGGTGATTGCTTTTGGCGGCCGGATATTGGGCGACGGCGAGCCCAAATATCTCAATTCCCCGGACACGCCTCTGTTCGACAAGGGCCGCACGCTCTACAATCTCGACAAGGCCTCGCCCGCCTCCCGCCAGACCGGACGGATTTTGGTGGTCGAGGGATATATGGATGCCATCGCGCTGGCTCAAGCCGGCTTTAACGATGTCGTCGCCCCTTTAGGAACGGCTCTGACCGAGCATCAGATCGAGCGGATCTGGAAAATGGTCGAGGCCCCCATCCTCTGCTTTGACGGTGACAATGCCGGCCAAAAAGCCGCGATGCGCGCCGCCTTGCGCGCCCTGCCGATCTTGCGGCCCTCGCACAGCCTGAACTTCATTTCGCTGCCCGCCGGACAGGATCCCGATGACCTGATCCGCTCCGATGGTGCCCATGCCTTCGCCGCCCTGATCGCCAAGCCGCAGATGCTCGACGAAAAAATCTGGCAGGTCGAATATGACGCCGAACCTCTCAACACGCCGGAAACGAAAGCCGGCCTGAAAAAACGCCTCGCCGATCATGTGCGCGACATCGCCCACCAGGATATTGCCCAGCACTATCGGCAGGCTTTTGATGAGCGGTATCAAGCGGCATTTTTTGCCCGGAATGACAATCGACCCGCAGGCCGACGCTCGCAGAACAACAATCGCAAATTCCCTTCGAAATTCGTCTCCTTCAGACCGATGGACGACACCAAAGCCTATTTGATCGAAGGCTATGACCTGCAAATCGCCAAGGGGATATTGGGCGGTCTGATCCGGCATCCCAGCCGGATTTCCGGGCATTTTGAAGAGCTCAGCGCCATCAAATTGGCCGATTCGCCATTGCAGGCCTTGCTCGGCGAATTGATCAATATCGCGATGACCAAAGAAACGCTTGATATGCAGGGCCTTCTTACCATATTGGAGAAGACAGATTGTTATAATGTCGCAAAAGGGCTGTTACGGGCCGACGCGCTGAATTTCACTTTCAACCGCAAACTGCCAGACGATGCCCCTTCGCTTTTGATCGAGAGGGCGCATCGGGATTTGGCGGAAGCGATTCTGGTGGTAACGGCGCGCCCCGGACTGGAAGCGGCTCTCGCGGAGGCAACACGGCGGGTGCAGGACGATCTTACGGAAGAAAGTTATGCCGAGCAGCAGCGCCTTCGCGAAGCAAAGCAGTTATTTCACGAGCGGTTGGTCGAGCTGACCCAGATCGACGACGCAATATAGTTTTAAATTAGGGGCCTGAGCCATTGGCAAGTAAAGCAAAAAATTCCAAAGCCGAAGACGAACCGTTGATCGACCTGAACGACAGCGCGATCAAGAAATTGATCGCCCAGGGAAAGAAGCGCGGCTATCTGACGATTGACGAGCTGAACGAAGCCCTGCCCCAGGACCAGAATGAGCAGATCGAGGACGTGATGTCGGCGATCTCCGAAATGGGTGTCCGGATTGTCGAGAATGACGAGGAAGTCGCCGAAGAAATTGGTGCTGACGAAGTCGAATCGATCGATGGGAAGGACAAGGACAAGAAAACCGCGGCCGCCGTTCCCAAGAAGGCCGCCGCCGATCGCACCGACGATCCTGTCCGCATGTATCTGCGCGAAATGGGCGCCGTCGAACTGCTCAGCCGCGAAGGCGAGATTGCCATTGCCAAGCGCATCGAGGCTGGCCGCGACACCATGATCTGGGGCCTCTGCGAGAGCCCGACCACCTTCAACGCGATCATCGAATGGTCGACCGCGCTCAACGACGGCGAAATGCAGTTGCGCGAAATTCTCGATCTCGACGCCATGCTTTCCAAGGACCCGGTTCCGGAGAATCTGGACGAAGAAGACGATGATGACGGCGAAATCAGCGAAAAAACCGCTGGCCCCTCGTTCAAGGACGATGATGAGGTCGAGGACGCCGAACCGGCCGATGGCGAAGATGATGAAGAAGCCGAACTGACCGAACGCCGTACCAAGCGCGTTGTCGAAGAGGAAGAGGAAGACAATACCCTCTCGCTCGCGCAGATGGAAGAAACCCTGAAGCCGGGCGCTCTGGAAAAATTTGCCCTGATCACATCGGTGTTCAAGAAATTCTCGAAATTGCAGACGACCCGACTGGAATCGCTGGCAGCGGGCAAGGACTTCCCTGCCGCTTCCGAAAAGAAATATCACGACTTGCGCGAAGAATTGACCGCCTTGGTCGAAAGCGTGCAATTTCATGCCAACAAGATCGAATTTCTCGTCGACCAGCTATACTCGTTCAATCGCCGGTTGACGACGCTGGGCGGACAGATGCTGCGCTTGGCCGAGCGCCACAAGGTGCCGCGCCGGGCATTTCTGGAAAGCTATGTCGGCAACGAACTCGATGACAACTGGCTGGCCAGCATGGCCAAGACCGACAAGAAATGGGCCGCCTTTGTCGAAAAGGAAGCTGATGCCGTTGATCGCATCCGGGCTGAGATTTCCGATATTGCCAACGCCACCGGCACGTCGCTGATCGAATTCCGCCGCATCGTCAATATGGTGCAAAAGGGTGAGCGCGAAGCGCGCATCGCCAAGAAGGAAATGGTCGAGGCCAATCTTCGCCTGGTGATTTCCATCGCCAAAAAATATACCAATCGCGGCCTGCAGTTCCTCGATCTTATTCAGGAAGGCAATATCGGCCTGATGAAAGCGGTCGACAAATTCGAATATCGCCGCGGCTACAAGTTCAGCACCTATGCAACCTGGTGGATTCGCCAGGCGATCACCCGGTCGATTGCCGATCAGGCGCGGACCATCCGTATCCCGGTCCATATGATCGAGACGATCAACAAACTGGTCCGCACCAGCCGTCAGTTCCTCCACGAACAGGGCCGCGAGCCGACTCCGGAAGAAATGGCCGAACGCCTCTCCATGCCGCTTGAAAAAGTCCGCAAGGTGATGAAAATCGCCAAGGAACCGATCAGCCTCGAAACGCCGATTGGCGACGAGGAAGATTCGCATCTCGGCGACTTCATTGAAGACAAAAATGCGATCATCCCTGTGGATGCCGCCATTCAGGCGAACCTGAAGGAAACCGTAACCCGTGTTCTGGCAAGCCTGACCCCTCGGGAAGAGCGCGTGCTGCGCATGCGCTTCGGTATCGGCATGAACACTGATCACACGCTCGAAGAAGTCGGCCAGCAGTTCAGCGTTACCCGCGAGCGTATCCGGCAGATCGAAGCCAAGGCACTCAGGAAATTGAAGCATCCGAGCCGCAGCCGCAAAATGCGGAGCTTTCTGGATCAATAATCTCGTGTCCGCGCGGCGGATTGCTATGGTTTGCAAATCCCTAACAGTCGGTAAACCTACTCTTTAGGTATCGGCTGTATATTCTGGAGTAGATGGAGATGTTCAACGCATTTTCACAGCCACTCTCGGGATATCGGAAACGCGATGCTAGGACAACATGCACTATTTGCGACACAGCCGGGCCGTGCTGGACAGCGTGGCAGCTATGGCAGCGAAACCGCTCCCTATGTCAGGCTTATTGCCGAAGATTTTTCGGTGCTGTCTGGTGCGGATATTGCCGATATTGCCCACTTCATGTGCGTGTTACACGGACGTCACCCCGGCGTAATAGATCATGCCGCGACCAAGACCGCGGACGATGCAGCACGGGAATGGCTGCTCCGAGCCACCGACGGCTTTGCTGCCGAACGCGCTTTTCTAACCAAGTTGACCGTGGCGGCAGGGCCGATTACCGGCGTCAGCGTAAACGATCAGAGCAACGCCGCAGTGCTGGGCCAACGCAAAGCTCTTGAGATGCTGTCACAGTCGGATCGCAGCGGATGCGCCATTGGTGCAGCGGTCGCGCTGGTCGCAGACTGGCATTTCATCCGAAATATTCTGGAGCGAATCGCCTTGCGGGTTGGTGTTGAAGCCCGCTCGTCCATTCTGCCAAGCGCCCAGCAAACCGCTGAGCTGAACAGCCGACTGGCCGGTACGCCTGCATTGGAACGAGCGTTGAATTTCGGCGCGGAACAACTGCTCGCACAGCATCGCGGCCTGTGGCAACTTATGGAAGCACGCCGGAACACGCGCCTTTCGCGCTAAGCTTTTGGCCAGATCTGGTCCAACTTAACTAAATGATTAACTTGCCTGGAAAGGGAGTTTTCCCTATCGCCTGTGCTTTGAGTTTCACGGCAAGGAATAGAAAATCATGCGTTTTGACGGTACCGAAGACTATGTTGCAACCGACGATCTGAAGGTTGCTGTCAACGCCGCCATGACCCTCCGGCGCCCGCTTCTCGTCAAGGGCGAGCCCGGCACCGGCAAAACCGTCCTCGCCTATGAAATTGCCAAGGCGATGGGAACGCCGCTGATCGAGTGGAACGTCAAATCCACCACCAAAGCCCATCAGGGCCTTTATGAATATGATGCGGTAGCCCGTCTTCGTGATGGCCAGCTGGGCGATGAGCGGGTCCATGATATTTCCAACTATATCCGCAAGGGAAAGCTGTGGGAGGCGTTCACCGCTCCCGAACTGCCCGTGCTGTTGATTGACGAAATCGACAAGGCGGACATCGAGTTTCCAAACGATCTGCTGCAGGAGCTCGATCGCATGGAATTCCATGTCTACGAGACCAAAGAGACGATCAAGGCGGTCGAACGGCCGATTGTGATCATTACCTCCAATAATGAGAAGGAACTGCCCGACGCGTTTCTGCGCCGCTGTTTCTTCCACTATATCAAATTCCCGGATCGCGAGACGATGCAGGAAATCATCAACGTCCATTTCCCCGATATTCAGGGCATCTTGGTCAAAAAGGCGATGGACATCTTCTACGACGTCCGTGACGTCCCTGGCCTCAAGAAAAAACCGAGCACCAGCGAATTGCTCGACTGGCTGAAATTGATTCTCAACGAGGATATGCCGCTCGAAGTGCTGCAATCGAAGGATTCCAGCAAGGCGATCCCGCCATTGCATGGCGCACTGCTCAAGAACGAGCAGGACGTGATGCTGTTCGAACGGCTGGCGTTCATGGCAAAGCGCGAAGCGCGCTAAGCGAGGGCCCCGGAGATGTTCTTCAACTTCATGGACGAGCTCAGAGCCGCCGGCATTTCAGCGTCGCTCAAAGAACATCTGGTCCTGCTCGAAGCGCTCGAAAAAGACGTTATCCGGCGCAGTCCGGAGGAATTTTATTATCTCTCCCGCGCAACCTTCGTCAAAGATGAAGGATTGCTCGACCGCTTTGATCAGGTTTTCTCGAAAGTCTTCAAGGGCATCGAAACGTCCTACGGGACGCAGGAAGAAGATATCCCGCTCGACTGGCTGAAAGCAGTCGCCGAGAAATATCTGTCCGAAGAGGAAATGGAAAAGATCAATTCCCTCGGCAGCTGGGACGAGATCATGCAGACGCTGAAAGAACGTCTCGAAGAACAGCAAAAGCGGCACGAAGGCGGCAGCAAGTGGATCGGCACCGGCGGCACCTCGCCTTACGGCAATTCCGGCTATAACCCCGAAGGCGTCCGGATCGGCGGCGAAGGCGGCCAGAAAAAGGCGATCAAGGTCTGGGACAAGCGCGAGTTTCAGAATCTTGACAATAGCAAGCTCCTGGGAACGCGCAATATCAAGGTCGCGCTCCGGCGCCTGCGCAAATTTGCCCGCGAGGGCGCTGCCGACGAGCTGGATATCAACCGGACGATCGATGGCACCGCAAAGCAGGGCTGGCTCGATATTCACATGCGACCCGAGCGGCACAACGCCGTAAAACTGCTGTTATTTCTGGATGTTGGCGGATCGATGGATCCTTTCATCAAGCTCTGCGAAGAGCTGTTCAGTGCGGCCACCACCGAGTTCAAGAATCTCGAATTTTTCTATTTCCACAACTGCCCCTATGAAGGCCTGTGGAAGGATAATCGCCGCCGCTTTTCCGAGCGGACCAACACCTGGGATGTCCTGCACAAATATGGCCATGACTATAAGCTGATCTTTGTCGGGGACGCCTCAATGAGCCCCTATGAAATCACTCATCCGGGCGGCTCGGTCGAACATTTCAACGAAGAAGCTGGCGTGACCTGGATGCACCGCTTGACCAACACTTATCCCGCCGCCGCGTGGCTCAATCCGGTACCGGAGAAACAATGGGGCTATTCCCAAAGCGTCAAAATCATCCGCGAACTGATGAATGACCGGATGTATCCGCTGACGGTGGACGGCCTCAGCGATGCGATGAAAGAATTGACCCGGAAGCAAGGGTAGGCCTCAGCCTTCCACCGCCAGCAAGGTCGTGCCTTCATATTTTTCGGCGGCCGGTTCAAAGATGTCCGACCGTTCGAAATGCAGGTCTTCCACCCGCACATCTTTCAGGCCGGAAAGCTTGAACGTTCCGATCTTGATTTCCTTTGGCGGCTGGCCGTCTTTTTCGAGCGGTACCGCATCGACATACATCTCGTCGTGCCGCGTATACAGAATATGCGGCGCCAGCTTGAAGATCGTGTTGTTGTAAGTTGCAGCCACACATTTTTTCAGTGCGACGCCTTCGAAAATTTCTTTACTCGGTAACATGTATACAAATTATCAGATTTGATGCCGATTGCAATCATTATGTTGCAGTGCAGCATTCAATAGAGGAGATGAGGTTTCACGATTTCGCTCCAATCGCTCTCGTCTGGCTGTGCGATGGCGTCCAGATCACTCGCGCTGGCCGATGAATTCTCGATCCACTCCCGCAATTTCGGGCCTCCGTTGATCACATCGAACGCCAGTTTTCCTTCTTCATATTCATAGGGGAAATCGCGCCACAGTTCATATCTTGGATAGAGCGTCGCGATCGCTTTCAGCGCCAGCGCTTGAAGCCGCCAGGGACGAAAAGCGTGATGATCATATACTGGCCCCTCGGCATGAATCTGCACACCGTTGCACAATTGGCCCTGATGCTTGTGAAAGGTCGGTTCGAACCAGATGTCCCTCAGCTGGCAGCCTTCGAGCCATTGTGACGCCGTCCGCTGCATTTCCGCGATGATCGCGCGGGCATCAATGTCGGGCGCGCCAAATAGCTCCAGCGGCCGCGTCGTTCCCCGTCCTTCGGAAAGCGTGGTCCCTTCCAGCATCACTGTGCCGGCATAGGCCCGCGCCATGTTCACATTGGGCGCGTTGGGGCTGGGATTGATCCAGATACGATCTTCAGGCCAGCCAAATCCGGCACCTTCCGGCTGCCACCCCTGCATCTCGATCACCTTGTAATCGACGTCGAGGTTAAAATGGCTGATAAGCCAGCGGCCCATTTCACCCATCGTCAGCCCGTGCCGCATCGGCATCGGACCGGCACCAACGAAGCTTTCCCAGCCTTCTTCAAGGATCATTCCCTCGATTGGCCTGCCCGCCGGGTTGGGCCGATCCAGTACCCACACCGTCTTGCCATGTTCGGCCGCGGCTTCGAGCATATAGCGCAATGTCGTGATAAATGTGTAGATTCGGCAACCCAGATCCTGAAGGTCGATCAGGATAACATCGAAAGTTCCCATCGACTGTCCGGTCGGTCGGCGCACTTCTCCGTAAAGACTGAATACGGGAATACCATGCACCGGATCGTCAAAGTCGGGCGACTCAATCATATTGTCCTGCTTGTCACCGCGCAGGCCATGTTGCGGGCCAAAAGCAGCGGTCAGGTTGATATCCTTGAGGCCCGACAGCGCATCCAGACTGTGCACAAGATCTAGCGTCACCGACGCCGGGTGCGCCAGCAACGCGACCCGTTTTCCCGCCAATGGTTTGCGCAGTTCCGCATCCGCGACCAGCCTGTCTATTCCAAATTTCATTAACGTTCTGCTGCCTCTATTTTAAGCCGAAAGCCATCCTGATGGTGAAAGTCCGGCTTACCGGCGGGATGCGCCAAAGCCCAGAGTGATTTCTCCCCGTTCTGCATTTCGATGACTGCAGACAGGGCCGCATCCACCTCTTCCCGCATCCAGCTATCCGGCAATTGAATATTCGCTTCCAGACCAATATGTGTATCGCTAAAATCCATGTAGATATCCGGTGCCTGCGCCAGTGCGAGCGGAGCCATACCTTCACGATAGCCAGCGAAGCCATAGGCAGCCCAGTTACCCGAAGGCGAAAAATTGAACTCGCAGTAGCGCTCGTTCCCCGGCTCCTTCAGGAATAGTTCAAAGCAGGTATTTTGCCACAAACCATCCATGCGCTCCGACTGATCGATACTATCCGGCAGTCTGATCTTTCCGACATTTCCATCGACATGATATCGAAGCCAAATCGTTCCGGCGTCTGATATCGACCATTCAACGGTGATTTCATCGATCCCGGATGACGGCGTCGAGGGATGGCACTGCAGGTTCAAACGCATATTGCGACTTTCATCATCCCCATGTAACGCACCCATCCATGACCCAATATCAATCTGATCTGCTGCGTCTACTGAATGATCGCGGCTATATCCACCAGTTAACCGATGCCAAGGCATTGGACGCTCTTGCCACAAAGAGCATCATCCCCGGCTATATCGGATTTGATGTGACAGCGGACTCGCTCCACGTTGGAAATCTGGTGCAGATCATGCTGCTTCGTCGTTTACAGCAGTCCGGGCACAAGCCAATTGTTGTCATGGGCGGCGGAACCACCAAAGTTGGCGACCCTTCCGGCAAGGACGAGATGCGCAAATTGCTCGACGATGAAGGTATTGCTTCAAATTTCGCCAAAATCCGGGACAGTTTCGAGAATTTTCTCACATTCGGTGATGGCCCTACCGATGCGATCATGGTCAACAATGACGACTGGCTGGGTGAGCTCAAATATATCCCGTTCTTGCGCGATATCGGTCGCCATTTCACTATCAATCGCATGCTTGCGTTTGATTCTGTCAAACTCAGGCTCGAACGCGAACAGCCTCTTACGTTCCTGGAGTTCAATTACATGATCCTCCAGGCCTATGATTTTCTTGAATTATCGCGCCAATATGGCTGCCAATTGCAACTGGGAGGATCAGACCAGTGGGGCAATATCGTCAATGGCATCGAACTCGGTCGCCGCATTGACGGTGCGGAGCTTTATGGCGTCACCACCCCGCTGATTACCAAGGCCGACGGTTCAAAAATGGGCAAATCCGTGGATGGCGCGATCTGGCTGAACGCCGCCCGGCTTTCTCCTTACGACTACTGGCAATTTTGGCGGAACACAGACGACCGGGATGTCGGCAAGTTCATGCGACTTTTTACCGATATTGATCTGAGCGAGATCAGCCGGTTGGAATCACTCGAAGGCTCTGAAATCAACGAGGCCAAAAAAATTCTCGCTGATGCTGCCACGGCAATGGCGCATGGGCAAACCGCTGCGAACGATGCCGCTCAAACCGCGCAACAGACTTTTGAACAGGGCGCAGCGGGCGGTGATTTGCCCGTATTCGAGGTTTCGGAAGCTCAGATTTCCATCCTCGACGCTCTGGTAGGTATCGGATTCTGTGCATCGAAGGGCGAAGCCAAGCGGCTGGTCGCCGGCGGCGGCGCTCGGATCGACGATGAACCCGTCGGAGACGCTGGAGCAATGATTGATTTGACGGATGCAGACAAAAAAATATCTGCGGGCAAGAAAAAGCACGGTCTGTTGCGGAAAGTCTAGTGTAATCGCTGATCGGCCGGTTACATTCATTTACCATTTATTCTCAATCAATATCTATTGTCGCGATGAACCATTTAACGGAGATCTTGTGACATGACGAACATATCGCCTGAGACATCACCCGACTCGCGCCGCGCGACTCGCTTTTCGGTCGATTTTGAAACCATTTGCGAGTTCCATCCCAATCAGGAAATGACGGTACGCATTGCCAATATTTCCGCCAATGGCATGATGCTGGCCGACCCGGTCGACATGGTAAAGGGAGACCGGTTAACCGTTCGCCTGCCGGTGGCCGGACGCATAGAAGCCTATTTGGTCTGGTCGCATGAAGGCCGCCACGGCTTCAAATTCGAACGCGTGATCCGGGAACCGGATTTCGTAGCCATGCTCGACAAGATGAACAGCGCTAGCCGCTCCGCAACAGACTGACACCCCAATCACGCTCAAACAGGTACAGCGCAATCCGCGCCGCCTGTCCTCTTTCGCTGTCCAGCCCGCCATCCCGGTCAAGCAACAGCCGGGCGTCATCGGTAGCCGGCCCGATCAGGTCGTTGACCTGCGCCGGTGTCGCAACGCGAAAGCCCGCGTCGCCCGATTGCCGCGTACCCAGTAATTCCCCCGCCCCGCGCAAACGCAAATCTTCCTCCGCAATCCGGAAACCATCATTCGTCTCGCGCATCAAGGTTAGCCGCGCACGCGCCGTTTCGCTTAAGGTTTCGCCGCGAATTAACAGGCAATTGGATTTCACGCTGCCCCGTCCCACGCGACCCCTGAGCTGATGCAATTGGGCAAGACCAAAGCGATCTGCGGCTTCGATAATCATCAGGCTGGCATTTGGCACGTCCACGCCGACTTCGATGACGGTGGTGGCGACAAGAACCTTGATTTCATCGCGCTGAAAACGGCTCATAACCAGATCTTTTTCGGGACCCTTCATCCGGCCGTGCACCAGACCGACCAGATCGCCAAATCGCACCTTCAGGCTGGCAGCCCAGTCTTCTGCCGCAGCGAGATCGCTTTTTTCGCTTTCCTCGATCAAGGGACAGACCCAGTAAGCCTGACCACCCGCAGCGATGTGACGGGCAAGGCCGTCGACCACGTCTGGCAGACGCGCATCGGAAATCACGCTGGTATCAATGGCTTGCCGACCGGGCGGCAGTTCATCGATCCGCGAAACATCCATTTCACCAAATTGGCTGAGCGTCAGCGTCCGCGGAATCGGCGTAGCGGTCATGGCCAGCAGATGCGGTGTTCGTTCGGCCTTCTGGGTCAACATGAGTCGCTGGGAAACCCCGAATTTATGCTGTTCATCGATGACCGCCACAGCAAGATTCTTGTAGCGGACATGCTCCTGAAAAATCGCGTGGGTCCCGATCAAAATATCGATAGAACCGTCCATCAGCCCCATCAGCGTCGCCTCTCGCACCTTGCCTTTGTCGCGCCCGGTCAATATCGCAAGGTTGACCGGTACCCCCGCGAGCAGTTTTTGCAGGCTTTCAAAATGCTGCCGCGCGAGAATTTCCGTCGGTGCCAGAAAGGCACCCTGATATCCCGCTTCCACAGCTGATAGCAGCGCCATCACTGCCACCAGGGTCTTTCCCGAGCCGACATCGCCCTGAAGCAAGCGCAGCATCGGAGCGCTTTGCGCCAGATCACCTTCAATCTCGCTGATACAGCGCTTTTGCGCGTTGGTCAGTTCAAACGGCAGCTTCATCTGATCACGAAGCCCGCCGTCACCCTGGATCGGAATCCCTTTCTTGCTCCGGTTGCTGGCGCGTACCAGCATGAATGCGAGCTGGTTGGCAAAAACCTCGTCATAGGCGAGCCGATCAGTGGCATCCGCGCTTTCCCTGGTGTGGAGTGCATCAATACTATGCTTCCAGCTCTTCCAGCTTTTGGCAGCCAGCTGGCTTGGCTCGATCCATTCTGGCAGTTCCGGAGCAAGCGCCAGTGACTGTTCGATCAGTTGCCGCATGCGCGCATTGCCAAGCCCGTCGGCCAATGGGTAGATGGGTTCCATCAGCGCTATCGTATCGGCCTGCTCCGGCTCCAGCACCTGGTCAGGATGCACCATCTGCAGTTCGTCACCATAACGCTCAAGCTTGCCGGAAATGACCTTTGGCTCCCCCAGCGGCAGCAGTTTTTTGGGCCAGCCCGGATTACGACCGAAAAAGGTCAGGCTGATATAATTGCCAAGCTTGTCCGTCGCGTGCACCCGCAGGGGACTGCGCGGGCCACCGGTACGATAGTCGACCGGAGTCACTTCGATGATGATCGTCTCGCCGACGTCAATTTCATCGAGCTCATCGACTCGTTTCCGTTGCATCCAGTAATTGGGTTGATGGTACAATAGGTCCTTGACCCGGGTCAGCCGCAGCTTCTCGAGTGGCTTGGCCAATACCTTGCCGACGCCCTTGAGCGACTGGGTTTCGCCAAATAATGGATTGAGTATCTCGGGCCGCATGTCTATCCGCCTTTATACCCCCGCTGGCGCATTATGCCAGCCAAGTTGGAGCAGCAAATATGGACCGCGAAACAAGGCTGAAACGGCTGCAATTTCGCGCCTGGCATCGTGGAACCCGCGAAGCCGACTTCTTGATCGGCGGTTTTTTTGATCGCTATAGCCCTGATTGGTCAGAGCGAGATATGGACTGGTTCGAAAAGCTGCTCGTCGAAGACGATGTGGATGTCATGGCTTGGGCGATTGGGACGCTTCCAGTTCCTCCAGCTTTTGAAGGGCCGCAAATGGTGACCATGCAAAAACTCGACTATATCGACGCGACGAAATAATTTTCCTGCCCCATATCCAGAAACGATTTTGAGTGTCCTATTTAGATAGATTATTGTCCTCGGAGAAAGGCATGACGATAGCCGGCGTGCCCGTCGGCTATCGCCCGCTGTTTCTTTCAGAAATCGCAGTCAAATCGGGGCAACGCACAATGTTTATCGCCACCGACGACGCGGCGATGAGCGCAATCGTCGAAGCCTCCCATTTCTTTGCACCGGACCTCGAGATTATCGAATTCCCGGCCTGGGACTGCCTCCCCTATGACCGCGCATCGCCGGCGCTGCATACCACTTCGGACCGGCTGGCAGCCTTGGCCAAGCTTGCACTGCCATTCACAGGTTCACAACTGGTGGTCACGACTGTCAACGCGGTGACCCAACGGGTTCTTAAACCCTCGCGAATCAAGGAATTTGTCACCCGCCTCGCGCCCGGCACCATTGTCGAACAGGAAAAGCTGATCTCTTTCCTCTATGCCAACGGCTTCGTGCGTGTGGACACTGTCGCCGACAGCGGCGAATTTGCCGCGCGAGGAGGTCTGATTGATCTGTTTCCCCCCGGAGCCGAATTACCGATCCGGATCGACCTGTTCGGCGACGAGATCGAGACGTTGCGGCAGTTCGACCCGGCCGACCAGCGCACTGTCGGCAACATCAATGGACTTGATCTGCTCCCGGTATCGGAGTTTCTGCTGGATGCCGAAAGCATTACCCGCTTTCGCACGCGCTATCGTGATCTTTTTGGCGCCGTTTCGACCAGCGATGCCTTATATCAATCGATCTCGGAAGGGCGCCGCCTGGCGGGGATGGAGCATTGGCTGCCATTGCTCGAAGACCGGCTGGCGACGATTTTCGACTATGTCGGGGATGATTGCATGATTTTGCGGGATGCCGCCGGATCAGCAGCAGCAGAGGCACAATTTTCGTCGATTGCCGATTATCACAAGAACCGGGTCGAGGCCGACAAGGCCAATCTGTCGAGCTACCGCCCGCTCCCGCCGGAGATGCTCTATCTGACGCCGGATGAATGGCGGTCCGAAGAGAATGATGCGCCAATCCACATTCTAAGCGAATTTGACGAACCGGAATCTGCAACCGTGCTGTCGATGTCGGTGTCGTCGCCTCGTGATTTTGCTCCTGAACGAGCCCGCAACGAGAATATCTATCAGGCATTGGGCGCTCATCTCAACAGTCTGACGAAATCCGGCACCACGGCAATAGTCGCAAGTTACAGCAAGGGTTCGCGCGCACGCATATTTGATCTGCTGAAAGACCATGGCATCAAGACTGCTGCCCTGTGTGATGACTGGAATTCCTGCCTGTCGGCAGCCCCGGGTGTGGCTCTGACTATATTGCCACTTTCATCCGGCTTCCGGACAGATAGCTTGTCGCTGCTCACCGAGCAGGATATTTTTGGCGACCGGCTGGTCCGCAAATCCAAACGGCGCAAAAGCAGCGATGCCTTCATCGAGGAATTGTCGGCGCTCAGTCAGGGCGATCTGGTTGTCCATCTGGAACATGGCATTGGCCTCTATGAAGGCATCGTCTCTATTCCCGTTGGCACCAGTCCGCATGATTGTGTCCACCTGAAATATGCTGGCGGTGACAAGCTCTATGTTCCGGTCGAGAATATCGACGTTCTCAGCCGCTATGGCGAAGGTGGCGACAGCGTTGTCCTGGACCGGCTCGGCGGCGAAGGATGGCAGCGGCGCAAATCCAAGCTGAAGGAACGGATCCGGGCGATTGCCCACGAACTGCTCAGAACCGCTGCCGCGCGGTCCCTGCAACCGGCCACCCCTGCCCGCGTTGACGCGTCCGAAATGGCCGGCTTCGTGGACCGTTTCCCCTATCAGGAAACCGATGATCAACAGCAGGCGATTGAGGAAGTGCTTGCCGATATGGCATCGGGCAAGGCGATGGACCGGCTGGTCTGTGGTGATGTCGGCTTTGGCAAGACCGAGGTCGCGATGCGCGCCGCCTTTGCCGCCGCTATGGCCGGGATGCAGGTCGCGATCATTGCACCCACGACGCTACTCGCCCGTCAGCATTTCAACAATTTCGAAGAGCGTTTCCGACCCTTCCCGATTAAGATCGGTCGGCTATCCCGGCTGGTGCCGCCTGCAGAAGCGAAGAAAACCAAAGAAGGCCTGACCAGCGGCGAAGTGGACGTTGTCATTGGTACCCACGCCCTGCTCGCCAAATCCATCGAATTCCAGCGGCTCGGTCTGATCATCATCGACGAGGAGCAACGCTTTGGTGTGACCCACAAGGAACGCCTAAAGGCGATGAAGGCGGATGTCCATGTGCTGACCCTCACCGCGACCCCGATACCCCGCACCCTGCAGATGGCGATGACCGGAATGCGCGAACTGTCGGTGATCCAGACCCCGCCGGTCGACCGCCTCGCGGTCCGCACCTATGTGATGCCGTGGGATCCTGTTCCGCTACGCGAAGCGCTGCTGCGCGAACATTATCGCGGCGGTCAGTCGTTCATCGTCGTGCCCCGTATTGCGGACCTTCCCGATATCGAAGATTTCCTCAAGAAACATGCCCCCGAACTGACCTATGTCGTGGCGCATGGGCAAATGGCACCAGCAACGGTCGAAGAGCGGATGTCCGCCTTTTACGACCGCAATTATGATGTTTTGCTCGCAACCACGATCGTCGAAAGCGGCCTCGACATTCCCAGCGCCAACACGCTGATCATCCATCGCGCCGATCGCTTCGGCCTGGCTCAGCTCTATCAGCTGAGAGGCCGGGTCGGCCGCTCAAAAACGCGCGCATATGCCTATATGGTGACACCAAAAGACCGGATCATCACTGAAAAGGCAGAGAAACGGCTCAAAATTCTGGGTGATCTCGATAGCCTTGGTGCCGGTTTTGAACTCGCCAGCCACGATCTCGATATCCGCGGAGCCGGCAACCTGCTCGGCGACGAGCAGTCCGGGCATATCAAGGAAGTCGGGTTTGAACTTTATCAGTCGATGTTGGAAGACGCGATTCTCGAAGCCAAGGCCAAAGGCTCTGGCCTATCAGCCCAGACAGATAGCTTCTCGCCGCAAATAACGGTCGATGCTCCGATTTTGATACCCGAAGCCTATGTGCCCGACCTGTCCCTCCGGATGGGCCTCTATCGCCGGATGAATGGCCTCAAGACGCTGCCGGAAATCGAATCCTTTGCCGCGGAAATGATCGACCGATTTGGCGATCTGCCGATCCAGACGGACAATCTGCTCAAGCTCATGCATATCAAGATGAATTGCGTGAACGCGCAGATCGCGAAAATCGAAATGGGACCGCGCGGTGCTTTGGTCACATTCCAGAACGACCGATTCCCCAATGTCCAGGGCCTGCTCGACTATGTCGACCGGCTCAAGGGAACAGCCAAAATTCGGCCCGACAACAAATTGTTCATCGAGCGCAAATGGCGCGATCCCAAGTCCCGATTGCACGGCCTGACCCAATTGACCACGGGGCTATCGAAACTGGCGCAACGGGCAACCGCCTAGTTGCTGCGCAAGGCGAAGGCTTCAAATTCGTCTGGCGACAGCGGTCCAGAACGTAGAAACCCCTGAAAAAATTCGCAGGCTTGTTCCGCCAGGGTCTCAAGCTGAGCCTCGGTTTCGACGCCTTCTGCAATAACGCTTAGATTCAGGCTATGCGCCATGTCGATGATGGACCGCACCACAACCTGATCTTTTTCCGAGCCACCAATGTCACCGGTAAGTCCACTATCGATCTTCAAATAATCGACCGGCAATTGCTTGAGATAAGACAGGCTGCTGTACCCGGTTCCGAAATCATCGATCGCAATGGAAATGCCAGCCTTGCGCAGGCGGTCCAATTTGCCGGCCGAAACCGATAAATTAGCGATCAATTCAGACTCTGTAATTTCGAGCGTCAACCGGCGCGGTTCGAAACCGGCAATATCGACCTGCCTCAGCATATCATCTGCAAAGGCCGCTGCTGCCAAATCGCCCGCCGTTACATTGATCGAAAGACGCAAAAAACCGAGACTGGCGGGCCAGCTAGCCGCCAGCGTCAGCGCTTGCTTGTGGATTTGCGTCGAGAGCGACTCCATCATGCCGGCCCGTTCCGCGACGGCAAACAGAGTTGCGGCCCCCAACAGGCCATATTCCGGATGTTCCCAACGCGCCAAAGCTTCTGCGCCGGCCAGCTGACCGGTATCGACCTTTATCTGCGGTTGAAAAGCGATGACGATTTCACCGCGAGCCATGGCTCCCGCGAGCTGTTCTTCCAGCACTTCTTCCAGATGAACATCCGCTTCGGAAACGGTACTGAAATTGATCGGCAAAGCATCCGCCGAGGTCGCTTCGGCGAGCGCCAGCACGGCTTTCCGGATCAAAGTCGTTTCACTGGACTCACTGGTTCCGATTGCGACGCCGGCTCGGGCAACAGGATTGATCGGGCGCCCCTCAAGCTGCAGATCACCAAACACACTCGATATTAAATCGTTGGTGAACTTTGAAATTTGACCATGGGGAATATTGGCAAGTGCAATCAGAAAATTCTGCCCATCGAGACGGGCAACCAGATGCGGGCCTGTGGATTGGCGCTTTGTGTGATCCATCAGCCTGTGCCCGACAATCCGCAGCAATTGGTCGCCCGCGTGGCGTCCGAAAGCGGCGTTGATCATCCGGAAGTTTTTGATGCCGATCGCAATCAGTGTCAACTCGCTGCCGGTTTCGATCTTTTGCCGAATCCACGAACGGGCAGAGGCCGTATTGCGCAAACCGGAGAGCAGATCGCGGCCGGTCCAGTCATCCGCTTCGTCGTTATTTGTGAGATATTCGATCCGACCAAAGATCTGGCCGTCCGCTTTGTACAAGTGATGAATCACTTTTCTGCCATTGAACCGATGAGGGACCGCCGCCTGTCTAGCGCCATCCCGCAGGCGCCCCATAGCCCCCCGCACGCGCTTTTTTTCTTCGCGCGATAGCGACCGGTAGATGCCGCTCACCGGATATTTGCCGAAATCAATCTCACCCGCTGCCGCTGACAGTCTCTCGCTAATCCAATATTCGCTGACCGAACCCAAGGTCATCGACCATTGCAAATCCGCAATTGTCAGCAAGGATTGCTCATGGTTCGCGCGTTCGGCGCCGCCTCTGAAATTTTCGACATAACGAAAGGCATAGTTGATCGACTGCTCGAGATCCGCACCAGTGGCCGCAAAATCCAAGTAATGCGTCGCCCCTGAATCAAAACATTGCCCGACAATTCCCCGGTGTTGCTCGCTATCGAGCAACACCAATATCGCGATGCCACCTTCGGCTGCGGTTGCAGAAAGGTTTGCGATCGCCTCCAGACCGTCGCATTCGGCCTGGCGCACATCAATCACCGCGATCATGGCACCGGCTGAAAAGAAACGGGCTCGCAGATTGGCTGACCGGCGAGCCGAATGGACCCGCCAGCCAAAAGAGGCAATTTCTGCGGCCAGCGGATCACGCTGGTGGAAGGAAAGCAGAAACAGGTTTCTGAATCCAACCGGATGCACCGTTGAGATGGATGACTCTAAGACTTTAAAACTCCCTCACCTGAATGACCGGAACGCCGATTTTCAAGCGGCCGCCTATCTTTTTCCGTAGCAGGAAAACCTTTATAGGGCGTTGCCTGCCTATCCGGAACACGCTAGCTCTATAGCATTGAATCAACACGAGGCGCCCCATGCAAGACGGTTTCGGACGCAAAATTGATTATCTGCGGATTTCGGTCACCGACCGATGCAACTTCCGCTGCCAATATTGCATGTCCGAGAAGATGACGTTCATGCCGAAGTCGGAGCTGCTGACGCTCGAGGAAATCACTCTGATCGCCGAGCGGTTCATCGGCCATGGTATCCGCAAAATCCGGCTTACCGGCGGCGAACCGCTGGTCAGACGGGATATGAAAGATGTTATCCAGCGCCTCGGCCGAAAAGTCTCGTCCGGCGAACTGGAGGAATTGACGCTGACCACCAACGGGTCGCTCCTTTCCGAATATGCCGACCATCTGGCAGCCCATGGCATGCGGCGGATCAATGTCAGCATGGATACGCTCGACCCCGAACGCTTCGCCGAAATCACGCGCGGCGCCGACGTGAAGATCGTATTGGACGGCATAAAGGCGGCCAAGTCTGCCGGGATCGACGTCAAAATCAATATGGTCGCGCTGCGTGATTTCAATGAAGCCGATCTCCTGCCGATGGCGCAATATTGCGCCGAACATGGCCATGATCTGACGGTCATCGAGACCATGCCGTTGGGTGATGTCGGAGCGGATCGCAACCTGGCCCATATTTCCGCCGATGAATTTCTGGTTCCGTTGCGAGAACAATATTCAATCCTTCCTATTCCGCATCGCAGCGCCGGTCCGGCGCGCTATGTATCAGTCGAACCGCTCGGCCTGCGCCTCGGCCTGATCACGCCGCTCAGCAACAATTTCTGCGACGACTGCAACCGGCTCAGGCTGACCACCGACGGCAAGATTTTCATGTGCCTAGGCCACAGCGCCCATGTCGATCTGCGCGCCGCGGTCCGCAAGGATGGTATCGCTGCCGTTGACCGACTGCTCCAACAGGCTCTAAAGCTCAAACCGCAGCGCCATGATTTCAATGCGCAGCTCGATGGGTCCGCAGAGATATTGGAGCGTCACATGAACGTCACGGGCGGATGACCAAGAAGAAATGGGCACTGATCGTGTCGCCGACGCCGCCAGCGCAGGAAGCCGCTGAGAAGCTGAAACCGATGATCGACTGGGTTCCGGTTGAAGAAGCGGACCGCGCCGTTGTTCTGGGTGGTGACGGCTTCATGCTGCAAACGCTGCACCAGATGCTCAATCGCCGCGCGATCATGCCGGTCTATGGCATGAACCTGGGCACCGTGGGGTTTCTGATGAACAACTGGCACCTCGAAGACCTCAGCGAGCGCCTGACCAAGGCGCGGGCGTTCAAGGTCAAGCCCCTGAAAATGGAGGTAGAGACCATTTCCGGGGCCAGCTTCACCCTGCCCGCGATCAACGAAGTATCACTGCTCCGCGAGACCAGGCAGACAGCGAAGCTGGAGATCGAGATCAATGGCCGGGTGATGATGGAGGAACTGGTCTGCGACGGCGTGCTGATCGCCACGCCAGCCGGCTCCACCGCCTATAATCTGTCCGCCAATGGCCCGATCCTGCCGCTCACCTGCAATTTGCTGGCACTCACCCCGATCAGCCCGTTCCGGCCACGCCGCTGGAAAGGGGCAATACTGCCGGATAAGATGGAGATCAGCATCCGCGTGCTCAACCCTGAAAAACGGCCTGTCAGCGCGGTCGGAGACCAGCAGGAAGTCCGCGATGTCAGCCGCGTCACAGTGGCCGTGGACCGCAGCCAGGCGCTGACCATGCTGTTCGATCCGGAACATGCGCTGGACGATCGCATCGCCATGGAACAATTTGTCGTTTGATGGCTTGCGGCCCGCAAATGTCGTTGCTATAGGCGCGCTTCACCACGAAAGGCTCGGTGCATAACCGGGCATGTTCCCCGATAGCTCAGTGGTAGAGCATTCGACTGTTAATCGAATGGCCGTTGGTTCGAATCCAACTCGGGGAGCCATTTTTCGCGGCTGATTTTTTCGCAAATTTGTACAGACCGCCGCCGATCGAAGATCGGCTGGCCGTGCTGCGGGCAAATTTCTGTTCAGATAAAACTCCTTTTTCCTGATAAACTTTACAATCTTTACGGGGTTAGAAAGTGAAATTCGGTTGAGCGGAGTGTGGGCGGAGACAAGCAGCCGATGCCAGGCTTTCGCGGCGTCTCACCATCGCCTGCTGCACAAAGCGTGCCAGTGGAGCTCTGGGGCCTGCCTTCGGGTCTGCCGAGGCGGTGGTGGCTAAATAAGCGTTCATGATGCCAATATAGCGGATCCCATGTGCTGTAGGACAGCGGTTTTTGATCGATGCGATTGGACAATTTTATGCCTGTCAACACGATCGGGCATTACGTTTTGGCATATTATGGACTCACACGAAGACACAAAGGCACGAAGGGATGGCACGCAGTTTCT
>PFJE01000049.1 GCA_002783865.1 Sphingomonadales bacterium CG_4_10_14_3_um_filter_58_15 | reverse complement strand
CGTGCCGCCGGTCAGCCCCGATATCCGGCCAGTGTTCAACGGACCGCTGGTGCTCAATAGCGACTATTTTTACGACAATGCCACCGAGGCGCTGGCGCAGAACAAGGCCGACGCGATCAGCTTTGGCCGCACGTTCATGACCAACCCCGATCTCCCGGCGCGCTTCCGGGCGGGTGCGGAGCTCAACCCGATCGACTTCACCCCGACCTGGTACAGTCAGGGACCAGAAGGCTATGTCGATTATCCAACGATGAAACAGACGGAGGCAGCGACTGTCTGATCGGGTCGCGCGAGGCTAAAAGGCGCTTTGCAGACGGCGGAACATGTCCTGAACCGCTGGCACGGGCGCCATATCATAGTCCATCCGCGTCGAGAGACGCTGCAGGCGCTCGAACAATTCTTCGCTGGCCATGACAATCTGACGCGCTTCGGCGGGGAAACGATCGACCATCAACTGATCGGTGGCAGGTGCCTCGCCGAGCGCGCGATTGAGGTTCCACGCCTCTCCATCGGACAGTTCGCCGCTATGCAGGGCTTTCTGGTTCAAGAGCCAGGCGATGCAGTGCATCAATCTTGTGGTCACTTTCAGCGATTCACAGGAAAACGAAACGGCCAACAGATTGCCCGGATCGGATTCTTCCTTGAATCGCCCCGATTCAAAATAGGACCGCGCCTCGTCCGCAAGCAGCATCGATTCCGTATAAAGCGCGTCCAGCACTTTGCGCGTCAAAAAGGATTCCCGGTTTGCCATAATTGTTCCGTAGCAAAATTTTGGCGGCCTTGGACAGTTAATTTTGGGCTTCGGACGTCCATTCACGGCGTCTGTTTCATACTGATACGTGGTAGATTTCGGGGTTAACTGGTGGATAACTTTGGTTAACCGGTGGCACAGCCGCAGAACCGCCAGCGGTTCAGGCGATGATGTCGGGAATGAGCTGGTTTTCGAGCATGATGATCCGATCGCGCAATTGCAATTTTCTTTTCTTCAGTCTGGCGGTGCGCAATTGATCCGGATTACCAGATTCGATCAGCGCGGCAATCGCTTCGTCGAGATCACGATGTTCAATTTTCAGCAGCTCGAGCCGCGTTTGCAACTCTTCATCGCTCATCCCCATTCCGGATCAATCTCCCTCTTGCGTCATTGCAACAATTTTGCAATCTTAACTCTATTCATGGTTCAAGTCTAAACCAAGACAATTTAATCATGAGATCGAACGTCAACGGCCATCGGCCCGCAAAGCAGGAAAGGAAGCTTTCATCCTCGTTCATTTTCAAAAACACCATTTTTGAGGAGACTTTAATGATTCAGAATCACATGTCAGCATTGCGCAAAAAGCATGAAGCGCTGGAACGCAAGATCAACGAAGAAGAAACCAGGCCGCTTCCCGACACGATTCGAATCCATAGTCTGAAAAAGGAAAAGCTTCGACTGAAGCAAGAACTGATGAATTAGCCGCGGGCTTGCGCCGGCGATCCGGCGAACCCCACGACAATGTATCTGTTTTGGTCAAAGGGCAGCTATTCTACATCGCACTGCCGCGGCCTTTCTGCTAGGCGTATATAATGCCAACCACAGATCCCTCGAGCACCAAGACTGCCCGCAATATCCTGACCGGGTTGCGGACGATCATGGCGTCTCGCGGCAACGCTCAGGTAAAGCTGAACAAGGTGGTCCACACCATAGCGAAAGCCGTGAGCAGCGAGGTGTGCTCGATCTATTTGCGCCGGGAAGGCGTGCTGGAACTTTTCGCCACCCGCGGGCTGAACGCCGAAGCGGTTCACGTCACCAAGCTCGCCATGGGCGAAGGTCTGACCGGCTATATCGCAAAAAATGTCGAGACGCTGAATCTGGACGAGGCGGCAAGCCATCCCGATTTCCAGTATCGGCCAGAAACCGGCGAAGAGAAATTCCACAGCTTTGCTGGCGTCCCGATCATTCGGAACCAGCAGGCGATCGGCGTATTATGCGCCCAGCATGTAGAACCGCGCCGCTATTCTGAGGAAGAAATTGAAGCCTTTCAGACGGCGGCGATGGTGCTGTCTGAACTGATTACCAGTGCCGAGTTTGTCGATGACAATTTTGCCGAAGAATCCGCGTCGCTGGACAATGGCGCCAATCGCCTGAGCGGGTTGCAA
Source organism: Sphingomonadales bacterium CG_4_10_14_3_um_filter_58_15 (assembly GCA_002783865.1). Taxonomy (GTDB): domain Bacteria; phylum Pseudomonadota; class Alphaproteobacteria; order Sphingomonadales; family Sphingomonadaceae; genus Parasphingorhabdus. Next base: position 24,805 of record PFJE01000049.1, on the reverse strand, counting down.
CTGGTCAAGGGCAAGGCCAGCGGCCACGCGGTCTTCCATCAGCCGCGGGTGAAGATCGAGCATACCGTGGCAGAAGACACGGAGGCCGAGCGGCACCGGGTCTATTCGGCCTTTGACAAGATGCGCGACCAAATCGACCAGATGACCAGTCAGGCGGAATTCGGGGTCGGCGGCGAGCATGAGGAAGTGCTCGAGACGTACAAGATGTTTGCCTATGACGAGGGCTGGAGTCGGCGGATCAACGAGGCGATCGACAGCGGACTGACCGCTGAAGCAGCGATCGAACGCGTGCAACAACATACCCGCATGCGCATGCGGCAGATCGATGATCCGCTGCTGGCGGAGCGGATGCACGATCTCGAAGATCTCGCCAACCGCCTGCTCCGCATCGTTTCCGGTCAAATGGGCACCGCAGCGAAAATGGGGTTGCGCCAGGATACGATCCTGATCGCGCGCAATCTCGGTCCGGCGGAACTGCTGGAATATGACCGGCGCCGGCTGAAGGGTGTGGTCCTCGAAGAAGGCTCGCTGACCGCGCATGTCACGATCATCGCCCGCGCGATGGGCATCCCCATTCTCGGGCAGGTGAAGAATATCCGGCAGGTTGTGCGGGAAGATGACCATCTTCTGCTCAACGTCGATGAAAATGCCGTGTTCGTGCGGCCAAGTCCCTCGGTCGAGGAGGCCTTCGAAGCACAGCTGGAGCTCAGCCAGAAGAAGCGCGCCGCTTATTCCGAACTGCGCGACAAGGACGCCATCACCAAAGACGGCGTGCGGATCACCGTGAATATCAACGCCGGGCTGCGTGACGATCTGGCCTTGCTCAACCTGACCGGTGCCGATGGCATCGGACTGTTCCGGACCGAATTTCAGTTTCTGGTCGCCGCCACGATGCCGGGGCGGGCGGGCCAGACGCGCTTCTATCGCGATGTGCTGGATGCAGCGGGTGAAAAGCCGGTCATATTCCGCACCGTCGATATCGGCGGCGACAAGCCGCTCCCCTATTTTCAGACCAGTGATTCAAGGGAAGACAATCCGGCGATGGGCTGGCGGGCGATCCGGATCGGCCTGGAACGGGATGCGCTGATGAAAGTGCAGGCCCGGGCGTTGATTGAGGCGGCTGCCGGACGGAAATTGAACGTCATGTTCCCGATGGTCGCCGAGCCGTGGGAATTTGATCAAGCCAAGGCGGTGTTCGAAAATCAGCGCGCCTATCTGCAGAGCCAGAAAAAACGGTTGCCTTCAACGATCCGCTATGGCGCGATGCTGGAAGTCCCGGCGCTGGCAGAATGTCTGGACCTGATGGCAGGCCGGTTGGACTTTCTGTCGATCGGCACCAATGACCTCACCCAGTTCCTGTTTGCCGCAGACCGCAGCAATCCCAAGTTGGCGGAGCGTTTTGACTGGATGAGTCCGGCCATTCTCAGATTCCTGGGCCGCGCATCCGACAATGCCGCGCGCTACGAGATTCCGCTCAGCGTTTGCGGAGAAATGGGTGGCCGGCCGCTGGATGCCCTGGCGCTTTTGGGATTGGGCATTCAAAGCCTGTCGATCACGCCCGCATCGGTTGGGCCGATCAAGGCCATGGTCCGGTCGCTGGATCTTGGTCAGGCCAAACTGGAGATGGCCACGATTTTGAAAGAGGCGCCTGCGGAACCGAGAGAGCGTCTGGAACAATGGGCAAATCAGCGCAAAGTCGATCTGGACTGAACAGGGTTCGGCGTATTGGCCGGAAAATGTTCGGCTGATTGGAAAAAAATGGTAAAATGCAGCATCATGTCCATGATAGTCATTGACTTTTGCTGCCCAAACTGGCTTTTTTCCGTGGAATATCCGGGAAATGCGAAAAGGGTCGCAAATTGATCCGGCCAAGGGAGTATAGAGTGGCCGAAGAATCCAATGACGACGAAAATGTCGAGCTGAATCTGCACAGCACGGGTGAAACTTTGCGCCGTGCGCGGGAGCAGAAAGATCTGTCGCTGGAGGATATCGCCAAGAAAACCCGAATTCCGTACCGCCATCTGGAATCGATCGAGAGCGGTGATTTTGATGCGCTGCCCGGGCGGACATATGCCATCGGCTTCGCCAAATCCTACGCGCGGACGGTTGGCCTGAGCGATGCTACGATCGGCAGCCAGTTGCGCGCGGAAATGGATGAACAGGGTCACGTCGCTTACCAGCCGGAATCGAGCGGCTATGCCCCGGCCAGCCCGTCCAGTATTCCGCCGCTCTATCTGGCGTGGACGGCCGGTGCTATCGCGCTGCTGGTACTCGTCGGCTTTCTGGTTTGGCGCTCGTTCCTCCTTAATCCCGACGATATGATGGAGCCCGCAGAAAGCGAGGCCATCGTCGCAGCCGCTCCGGCCAGTCCCGATCCTCAGAACGTTGATGATAACGGCGCGCTACCGGCAAGCGATGGCACCGTGGTGTTGACGGCAACCGCGCCCGTCTGGATGAAAATCTATGATGCCGACGGCAACCGCCTGTTCGAAGACGAAATGGCGGTCGGAGACACATTTACCGTCCCGGCTGATGCCGACAATCCGCAGATTCTGACCGGGCGCCCGGGCGCGCTGACCGTTACCATCGATGGTCAGACGGTCCCGCAACTGGGTACGGCGGAATTCACCATCAAGGATGTTGGAGTGAGTGCAGCAGCTTTGCTGGCGCGGGAAAAGGCCGACGATCAAGCCGCCGACCCACCCTCCGATTAAGCAGCGCGCGCTCTGTTACGATCGTGCAGAACGGTTGAACGGGGCCGGTTGTGTCTTACAATTTTTTTACTTTTCAGCATAGTACATGGTTAATATATTAGGCATCAGCGGAGGCCATGATGAAAACATTCGGTATCACTATCCTGCTCACCAGCTTGCTTGTCGGCACGCCAGCGTCGGCGCAAAATGCCAATGTTGACAAGCGCGTGGACCGGCTTGAGCAAGAAATGCGGGCGGTCCAGCGCAAGGTTTTCAGCGGCGGCTCGACGCGCTACTTCGAACCCGAAATCACGGCGGAACAAGGTCCCGCAACGCCAGCGGCAGCGATCACGACATCGGCGGTGTCAGACCTGATCGCAAGGGTAGATGCGCTGGAAAGAAGTCTGGCCAATATTACCGGCCAGGTCGAAGAAAATGGCTATCGGCTGAAAAAGATTGAAGACCGGTTGGCGGCAACAGAAGCCCAAGCGACCAGCGCGACCGCAACAAATAATGTTGGATCGGTGCCGGCTGCAGCAGCAAAAGCGCCGACCAAACCGGCAGCCGAGGCAGCGCCAGATCCTCAGCGGGTTGTCGGCGTTGCAGCAATCGTCAAGCCGGATACCGGAGACGCCGCCGAAGACGCATATGTCTATGGCTATCGCTTGTGGGACGCAAAATTCTATCCCGAAGCGCAGGCGCAGCTGAAGAAGATGGTCGAGGAACATCCTGGCCACCCGCGGGCCAGCTTTGCCCAGAATTTGCTTGGCCGTGCCTATCTGGATGACAAAAAGCCCGCGCTCGCTTCCGTCGCCCTCTATGAAAATTACCAGAAAAGACCGCGGGGCGACCGCGCGCCGGACAGCCTCTATTTTCTGAGCACGGCGCTCGTGCAATTGGGCAAGAAACCCGATGCTTGCCGGGTGTTGGCGGAAATGCAGGATGTTTATCCCGAAGTGGCCAGTGGCCGCCTTGCTGATCGCGTGACATCGGGCAAGGCCGCCGCCAACTGCAAATAGACCATGGACAATGCAGCCGCCTCGCTCGACGACCGGTTTGAGGCGGCGCTCGACCGGCTGGTTCCCCAGCTTGAAACGAAAGGCCAGAAACTGGGTCTTGCGGTATCCGGCGGGCCCGACAGTGTCGCCCTTCTGCTGCTCGCTTTGAAGGCCTGTCCTCACAGGATTGCCGCCGCGACCGTCGATCATGGTTTGCGCCCGGCGGCGCGCGCAGAAGCGGAGTTTGTTTCTTCTTTATGCCGCGAGCGCGGCATTGCCCATCACATTTTGCGCCCCGCGGTTCCGATCCGCGGCAGTATCCAGAGCGCGGCCAGACGTGCGCGCTACGGTTTGCTGCACGACTGGATGCGGGACAATGACGTCCACTGGCTGGCAACCGCCCATCATGCCGATGATCAGCTGGAAACGATGATCATGCGGATCTTGCGCGGCAGCGGCATTGACGGGATGTCGGGCATCAGGGAAAAACGGGGCAATATCATCCGGCCGCTGCTCCATTTCGAAAAGTCGGAACTGATCTCCTATGTCGCCAGCCATGATATTGACGCGGTCGACGATCCCTCCAACCGCGATCAGGGCTATGACCGGGTGCGGGTGCGCAATGCGCTGGAGGACCTGGAAGGGTTCGACACAAGGCTCGCCAGCCAGAGCGCGAGTGCGTTGGGCGCGGCCCGTGAGGCGATCGAATGGATGGTGGAACGGCTGGCCGACGAGCATATCGCAACCACCGATAGCGGCTGCACGCTCTCTCAAAGCGCTTTTCCGCACGAGCTTCAGCGGCGACTGCTGCTGAGATGCCTGCATATCTGTGATCCAGCCCTGTCGCCGCGCGGTAGCCAGATTGATCAGACGATCCTCGCGCTGGAAAATGGTGAAACCGTGACCCTCGGCGATATTTTGTGCCGGGGCGGGGAGATTTGGCAGTTTCAGCCCGCACCGAAGCGGCGCGGCGGCTAGGCTGGCTTTCTCAACCAGGCCGCTTAAGCCTTGCGATAACTGTGATCGGTAAAAACATTGGCCTGTATATTGTCATCTGCGGCAAAAGGACTATCTTTAGTGGACTGATAAAATCGCGGCGAGATGTCCATCATCCGCAGCGACAATGATGACAGGACAAGATGCGCGATGAATGACGAACAGGATCCCAAAGAAAACCCGTGGATGAAAAGCATGTTCATCTGGGCTGGCGTCATCGTTGCGCTGCTGCTCACCGTTTCCATGTTTGGCGCTGGTGCCGCTTCCGATGCGGGTTCCAGCATCAGCTATTCGTCGTTCCGCAACAAGGTTGAAGAAGGCAGCGTGAAGAGCGTTGCCATCGCGCCGGACAAGATCACCGGCGAACTGACCAACGGCGACATGTTCACGACCACCCCGGTCGGCAGCGATCCGTCGCTGGTGACCCTGCTTGATGAAAAGGGTGTTGAATATAGCGGCAAGGCGCAGGAACAGGCCAGCATCTGGCAGATCATTCTGGTCCAGTCCCTGCCCTTCCTGTTGATTCTCGGTATCGCTTTTTTCGTACTGCGCCAGATGCAGAAAGGCAGCGGCTCCGGAGCAATGGGCTTCGGCAAGTCGAAGGCAAAGCTGCTGACTGAAAAACAGGGCAAGGTCACTTTTCAGGATGTCGCCGGCATCGATGAAGCCCGCGAAGAGCTGGAAGAGATTGTCGAATTTTTGAAAAACCCCGGTCGCTTTGCCAAGCTGGGCGGCCAGATTCCGAAAGGCGCGCTGCTGGTCGGCTCGCCTGGTACCGGTAAAACACTGCTGGCCCGCGCCATTGCTGGCGAAGCCGGCGTGCCGTTCTTCTCCATCTCGGGTTCCGATTTTGTCGAAATGTTTGTCGGTGTCGGCGCCAGCCGCGTCCGTGACATGTTCGAACAGGCCAAGAAAAACGCCCCCTGCATCGTCTTTATCGACGAAATCGACGCGGTCGGCCGCCATCGCGGCGCCGGTCTTGGCAACGGCAATGACGAACGCGAACAGACCCTGAACCAGCTGCTGGTCGAGATGGACGGTTTCGAGGCGAATGAAGGTATCATCATCATCGCTGCAACCAACCGTCCCGACGTGCTCGACCCAGCGCTGCTGCGTCCCGGCCGTTTTGACCGGCAGGTGGTGGTGCCGCGCCCGGACATCGAAGGCCGCGAAAAGATCCTCGCGGTGCATATGAAAAAAGTGCCGCTGGCTCCTGATGTTGACCCCCGCACGATTGCGCGCGGTACTCCGGGCTTCTCCGGCGCCGATCTCGCCAATCTGGTCAACGAAGCCGCTCTGATGGCGGCGCGCCGTGGCAAGCGGATGGTCGCGATGAGCGAGTTCGAGGATGCCAAGGACAAGGTCATGATGGGCACCGAACGCAAGTCCATGGTGATGACGGATGACGAGAAGAAGATGACCGCTTATCATGAAGCCGGCCATGCTATTGTCTCGATCCACGAGGAAGCATCCGATCCGATCCACAAGGCGACGATCATTCCCCGCGGCCGTGCCCTCGGCATGGTGATGCGCCTGCCGGAGCGCGATAACTACAGCTATCACCGCGACAAGATGCACGCCAATATGGCGGTATCCATGGGTGGACGCGTCGCCGAGGAAATCATCTTCGGCTATGACAAAGTGTCTTCGGGCGCCTCCAGCGATATCCAATATGCCACCAAGCTTGCGCGCGACATGGTCACTCAATGGGGCATGTCCGACGAGATGGGACCGCTGCAATATGAAGAGGAACAGGGTGAAACCTTCCTCGGCTATTCGCAATCCCAGCGCGTCCATATGTCCGACGAGACCGCGAAAAAGATCGATATGGAAATTCGCAAGCTGATCGACGACAGCTATGCGCGGGCGAAACATCTGCTGACCAAACATAATGATCAGCTCCACGCGCTGGCCAACGCACTGCTTGAATATGAAACCCTGTCGGGCGAGGAAATTGACGAACTGGTCAAGAATGGCAAATTCCACCGGCCGGATGGCGATGTGGTCAAGCCAGCCTCCGTGCCTACGGTCGGCGCTTCCATCCCGAAAGCGGGGCGGAAGAAGAAGGGCCCGTTTAACGACCCCAAGCCACAGGGCGCTTAAACCGCTCCTGATCAATCGACAAAGAAAAGGCCGCTCGGGATTTTCCCCGGCGGCCTTTTCTTTTGTCTCAATAAAATCTGAGCGGTAACCAAACCGGCTTAGCGGCGGCCGTAATCTCCGGCAACACCAGCACTGCGTGGTGGTGCAGCAGCGGTCAGACGTAACGCTTCAGCGGACTGGCTGATCGAACCGATTTCATCCGGCGTATCATCATCGTCGACGAGAACCTTCTGCAGCGACTGAATCAGGCTTTCCTGCAGATCCTTTGGCTTGACGGTTTCTTCTGCGATTTCGCGCAGCGCCACAACCGGATTCTTATCGCGATCGCGATCCACAGTCAGCTCTGCGCCGCCCGAAATCTCACGCGCGCGCTGGGCAGCGAACAACACCAGATCAAACCGGTTTGTGACTTTATCAACGCAATCTTCAACCGTAACGCGAGCCATATGGCGCTCCTGATTCTGCAAACTTTTGGAAAAGAGCCCTGCATCTAGGGATATCTGCGGAATTTGTCAACAAATCCGCTCTTGCCCGGCCATTGACCAACAAACCATTGGACAATCTAATGATTTGTCGCTGGGGCGATGATAATCTATGCCTCGAACTGATGGAAAACACCAAGGCGAATGAGCGGCTATCGCAAACCGATACACCGCAATGGTTTGAAGTTGGTGGCAACCGGCTACGGCTTGTTCGCGAACCAGCGGAACGTCTTTCCGCGCTGGTGGATACGCTCCAGGGTGCGGGCAAAAGTCTCAAATTATTCTTCTATATGTTCGAGGATGACCGCCTGGGCCGGATGATCCTCGACATGTTGATTGCCGCCTGCGAGCGCGGCGTTGCCGTTGAAATGATGATCGACAGCTTTGGTTCCAACGGGACACCGCGGAAATTTTTTGACCCGTTGGTCGAAGCGGGCGGGAAGTTCGCAATATTCAGTCCGCGTTTTTCGACCAGCTATTTTGTCCGCAACCATCAGAAAATGGTGATCGCGGATGACGCTCGTGCTCTGATCGGCGGATTCAATATTGCCGATGAATATTTCGATATGCAGGAGCCGGGAGAAGACGGAGATCTGACCGACAACAGCTGGGAAGATCTTGGCATGGCAATCGACGGGCCGGAGGTCACCAATCTTGCCAGCTATTATCGCGTCCTGTCGGACTGGGTTCACCAGCATAACGGTAATATGCGCTCCCTGCGCAGGATGGTACGGCATTGGGATGCCGGCGATGGCCAGTTCCGATGGCTGCTCGGCGGGCCGAGCAACCGCATGAGCCGCTGGGCAGCCGCGATCAAGAAGGACCTCGAGCAGGGCAGCAGGCTCGATCTGGTCACCGCCTATTTTTCCCCGGGGCAAGGGCTTTTGCGGCGCATGGCCGGCCTTTCGAAGCGGGGCGGGCAAAGCCGGCTCCTGTTGCCGGGAAAAACCGACAATGGAGCAACGATCGGAGCCAGCAGATTGCTGTACGGTTATCTGCTCAAGCGGCGGGCCCGAATTTTTGAATATCAGCCCAGGCGGCTCCACACCAAATTGGTGATTGTCGACAATGCGGTTTATATCGGTTCGGCAAATTTCGATTTGCGCAGCCTGTTTATCAATGTCGAAATGATGTTGCGGATCGACGATCCGGCCTTTGCCGATCACGCGCGCGCGACGATCGATATTCTGCATGAAAATGCAGAAGCCATCACGCCGCAACTGCACAAGTCGCGTGGCTCCTTTCTCAACCGTATCCGCTGGACGATCTCTTATTTCCTCGTCAATACGCTCGACTATCGGGTCACCCGTCGGCTCAATATCGGGTCCATGAAGTAACGCGCGATGACGCATGGTGATCGGGTTGACCGGCCAGCGGAAACCGCCTGTCGCAACAGAAGAATCATTCACCGCAATCCGTTATTTTAACCCTGTTCAGACAGAGGTGCTTAGTTAGAAGGGTCTATGAACATTCCGACCCATGATGAATCACGACCCATGATCAATTTTCGGCTATTATTGACGGTGCTGCTCACCGCTACACTGGCTGCCTGTGTATCTGCGCCCAATCGACCGACTACACCGCAGAACAACGCACCACCACCGATCTATCAGAACAGGGCTCCGTCTGCACCGCCTCCCGCTACCAATTTCCGCGAACAGGCCAATCCGGCGCTGGTCCGCGAAATCGAAGCCTTGTGGCGGACCTTCCCCGGAACGACCGGGATTGCCGTCAAACGGATCGACGGGGCATGGGAGTTCGGATTCCGGTCTGATGAATATTTTCCCCAGCAGAGTGTTTCCAAGCTTTGGGTTGCAATGACCTTGCTCGACAAAATCGATCAGGGCCAGGCCTCCCTGTCCGACCCGATCCGCATCGGCAAGGAAGACCTGACCGTATTCCATCAACCGATGGCGGTCGAAGTGGAACGCAACGGCGCGGTTGTGAAAACCGTCTATACTTTGCTCGAAATGGCGCTGGCGAGCAGCGACAACACGGCAAATGACGCTTTGCTGCGCCATGCTGGGGGACCCGATGCCGTTCGCCGTTTCATTGCGAAAAATTCCCTCGGCAAAATTCGTTTCGGGCCCGGTGAGCGCTTGCTACAAAGCGGCATTGCCGGGATGGAATGGCGGCAGAACCTGTCCTACGGGCGGACCTTCTATGCGGCCCGCGCCAAGATACCGGTCGAACAGCGGCGGCAATCGCTCGAAGCCTATCTTGCCGATCCGGTTGATGGGGCCAGTCCGATGGCGATTGCCCACGCTCTGGACAAATTGGCCCGCGGCCAACTGCTCTCTGACAATTCGACAAAATTGCTACAATCGATATTGAAACGCACGCGCAGCGGCCCGAACCGGCTGAAGGCCGGCGTGCCCGCAGGATGGGAATTTCTGCACAAGACCGGCACCGGACAGGATCTTGGAGCCGTATCGACCGGATATAATGATATCGGCATAATGACCGCCCCCGATGGCACCCGCTACGCCGTGGTTGTAATGCTGGGCGATACAACGGCATCGATTCCGGAGCGCATGCGCCTGATGCAGGCGGTGACGCGGGCCGTTGGCCGCTATCATCCGGGCTAGCGCTTATTCAGTAGCGGCGGCGTCTGTGGTGCCATTCTCTGTGATGTCCGGCGCGGCGTTGCGCTCATCGAGCATTTTTGCCGCTTCATCGAGCGCCTTTGCTTCCCCTACCGTCACTCCGCCAGGGCCCGGATCATTTGGCGCCGGGCCGCAAGCAACCAGTCCTGTCAATATCATGGCGCTGAAAAACCTTCTCATGACTGCTCCATAAAGCGTTAGCAGGCTGAACCAAAGACAAAAAAAGGGCCGTCCGAAGACAGCCCTTTTTCTCAAATCCAGAAAGAAGCTTACTGGGCTTCTTCTTTAGCGGTTTCAGCAGCTTTTTCAGCCGCAGCAGCAGCGTCGCTAGCTGCATCAGCCGCTTCTTCCGTTGCTTCGACCGTTGCGTCGCCCATGGCATCCGCAGCGCCTTCAGCGGCGTCCATGGCATCGTCAGCAGCTTCTTCAGCGGTGACTTCTGTGCCTTCTACTGCTTCTTCTGCGCCAGTTTCAGCATTATCTGCGCCGGAACATGCAGCCAAGCCGAGTGCAGCGGCCAAAACGATGGATGTTGTAACTTTTTTCATTGGGGTAACCCTCTATTATATTCCTCAAAAACCACGCAGGCCAAAAGGTCTTCTACCCCCTTCAACCTACGGCGCGTAGCTTTAGCGATTGGAGGGCATGAACGCAACGAAGAACCTGTTCGGGCAATTTCCTCGACCGCAAATTCCCCCAGAGCAGCGGGCGGAATGAAAAAGCCAAGCGTTCGAAATCAAGCCGATTGACCGGATATAAAGATTTCTTTATATAGCTTTCTGACATGGACAATATCTTGAACATTTTTAGAGCTCTGGCGGACCCTACACGGTTACGGATCGTGCTGTTGTTGCAGAAGATGGAATTAGCCGTCGGCGAGCTGGCGCAGATTCTGGAGCAGAGCCAGCCGCGCATTTCCCGGCACATCAGAATTTTGGATGAAGCCGGACTGGCAGAACGTCGCAAGGAAGGCAGCTGGGTTTTTCTGAAACCGGGCCCCGCATCCGAGCTGGAGATATTGGGACGTATTTTTCGGTCGGACACGGTCGCCAAGTCCGAGCAGGCGATGCAGGACCAGGCGCAGCTGTCCCTGGTTCGCAAGGCGCGGGCCGAGATGGCCGAACGCTATTTCGCGGCCCATGCCGAACAATGGGATGCAATCCGCTCCCTGCACTTGCCTGAAGCAGAAGTGGAGCGGGCGATGCTCGCCCTGCTAGAGGATACACCGCTTGGCAAAATGCTGGACATCGGCACCGGGACAGGCCGGATGGTCGAACTGTTCGGAGCCGCTGCGCAATCGGTCATCGCGATCGATAACAGTCCGGAAATGTTGCGGCTGGCCCGGGCAAAATTGCTCGAAAGCGAAACCGTCAGCGGATCAGATCTGGTCCAGAAAACCGAACTGAAGCAAGGCGACTTCAACCATCTGCCGTTGGCAAATGGTGCGGTTGATAGCGTGATCCTGCATCAGGTTTTGCATTATGCCCAGCATCCGGAAGCGGTTTTACTGGAAGTATCCCGGGTGCTGAAATCCGATGGCATCGTCCTGATCGCGGATTTTGCCGCCCATGACCGCGAGGATCTGCGCACGGAACACGCGCATGCGCGCCTTGGCTTTAGCGATGACAGCATGAAGCACTGGCTCACCGCCGCAAAGCTTGAGCTGGTGCAGACCCGAACGCTGGACGGCGGCGAACTGACGGTAAAAATATGGGTCGCCAAAAAACCGACCATTTCCAGCCTGCATCCCGATTCCGCCCTGTCGGCATCATCAGCCGAAAATTTGAAAAGAGCATCAGCATGACAAAGCCAACCCGGCCAATGGGCCTCGTCGAACTGGAAGAGGCCAAACGGGCACTTGATGCGCCGTTGTTCGCAGGATTGAGCGGCGATGCCGATGTTTCATTCGAATTCTTTCCGCCCAAATCGGACAAGATGGAAAAAACCCTGTGGGACAGCGTGGTTACGCTGGAACCGCTGAGTCCGCGATTTGTTTCGGTGACTTATGGCGCTGGTGGCACAACACGCGAGCGCACCCATGCCACGGTGGCCCGGATTGCCAGGGAAACCAATATTCCGGCCGCTGCCCATCTGACCTGCGTCGGCGCCAGCAAGGCGGAAATCGCAGAGGTTGCGCGCTCCTATTGGGATGCGGGCGTTCGTCATATTGTCGCCTTGCGCGGCGACCCGCCCGCAGCGGGCCAGGCGTTCGAACCGCACCCGCAAGGCTATGCCAGCGCGGCAGAGCTGGTGAAAGGCCTCACCGATATCGCGCCGTTTGAAATTTCGGTGGCCGCCTATCCGGAAACCCATCCCGAAGCCGATTGCCCGCAGAGCGATCTCGACAATCTGAAGCGCAAGCTGGATGCGGGCGCGAGCCGGGCGATCACCCAGTTTTTCTTCACCCCCGAAGCTTTTTTCCGGTTCCGCGACGCGGCCACAGCAGCCGGGATTGATGCAGAGCTGGTGCCAGGCATATTGCCGGTTTCCAATGTCGCCCAGACCCGCAAGTTTGCGGGCATGTGCGGCGCGGAGATTCCGTCATGGATGAACGATCTGTTTGAGGGACTGGATGACCATCCGTCGGCCCGGCAATTGATCGCAGCGACGGTGGCGGCGGAATTGTGCCGCAAGCTCTATGCCGGCGGCGTTCGCCAGTTCCATTTTTACACGCTCAATCGGGCTGAGCTCAGCTACGCCATTTGCCATTTGCTGGGCAAGCGGCCCGCTGGCGCACAACAGGAGAAAGCGGCATGACCAATGCACGCGAACAATTGCAGAAGCTAGCCGCCGAGCGCATCCTGGTATTCGATGGCGGCTATGGCACGGCGATACAAAATTACCGGCTGGGCGAAGACGATTATCGCGGCAGCCTTGATCTCACCGACGACCAGAAAGGCAATAATGATCTGCTCAGCCTGACCCGGCCGGATATCATCGAAGCCATCCATACATCCTATCTCGAAGCCGGTGCTGACATTATCGAAACCAATACGTTCAGTTCCACGGTAATCAGTCAGGCGGACTATGGCTGCGAACATCTGGTGCGGGACCTGAACGTCAAGTCGGCCGAAATCGCGCGAGCCGCCTGCGACAAGGCGGAAGCGAAAGATGGACGGCCGCGCTTTGTTGCCGGGTCCGTAGGCCCGACCAACAAGACGCTGTCCCTGTCCCCCGATGTCAACGACCCCGGCTTCCGGGAGATTGACTATGATTATCTGAAGGGCGTCTATCGCGACCAGTGCGAAGCGCTGATCGACGGCGGCGTCGACTTTCTGTTGATCGAGACGATATTCGACACGCTCAATGCCAAATGCGCCGGCATGGCGGCGATGGAAGCCGCCGAAGCCAGCGGACGCGACGTGCCGCTGATGATCTCGATGACCCTGACCGATCTGTCCGGGCGGAATCTGTCCGGCCATACGGTCGAGGCGTTCTGGCACGCGGTGCGGCATTTGAAGCCATTGACCATCGGCCTCAACTGTTCCTTCGGAGCCGACCAGCTGCGGCCGCATCTGGCGATGCTGGCCAAGGAAGCGGACTGCCTGATCATGGCCTATCCCAATGCCGGCCTGCCCAACGATCTCGGCGAATATGACGAGATGCCGCAGGAGACGGCGGAGCTGATCGGCGACTGGCTGAAGGATCGCCTGGTCAATATCGTCGGCGGCTGCTGCGGCACCACGCCGGACCATATCCGCGCCATTGCCGATGCCGTGGCCGATCAGGAGCCGCGCAAGATACCCGAAATCACCGTACGGACGCGGCTGTCCGGTCTGGAGCCGTTTACCATGGCGGCCTGAGCCCTCGGTTCAAGCCTTGACGGCGCAAATTTAATTGTCTCCCGGCTATTCCCGGGATCAACGGAAACCATCGCAATATTATGACCCAATCCTCTTCCACCAATTTCGTCAATATCGGCGAGCGCACCAATGTCACCGGTTCCGCCCGCTTCAAGAAGCTGATCCTCAATGATGACTATGAAGCGGCGGTCGAGGTCGCTCGCCAGCAGGTCGAAAATGGCGCGCAGGTGATCGACATCAATATGGACGAGGGGCTGCTCGACGCGCATCACGCGATGACCACCTTTCTCAAGCTGATCTCCGCCGAACCCGATATCGCGCGGGTGCCGGTGATGATCGACAGCTCGAAATGGTCGGTGATCGAGGCGGGACTGAAATGCGTGTCCGGAAAGCCGATCGTCAATTCGATCTCGATGAAGGAAGGCGAGGAACAGTTTCTCGACCAGGCGCGCAAGTGCATGGCTTATGGCGCGGCGGTGGTGGTCATGGCCTTTGATGAAACCGGACAGGCGGATACCAAGGAGCGCAAGATCGAGATTTGCGAGCGCGCCTACAAGCTGCTCACCGGCATCGGCTTTCCGCCCGAGGATATCATCTTCGATCCCAACGTGTTCGCGATTGCCACCGGCATCGACGAGCATCGCCGCTACGGGCTCGACTTTATCGAGGCGACCCGCGAGATCCGGAAACGCTGCCCGCATGTTCATATTTCCGGCGGCCTTTCCAACCTGTCGTTCAGCTTCCGCGGCAACGAACCGGTGCGCAAGGCGATGCACAGCGTCTTTCTCTATCATGCGATCCCAGCCGGCATGGACATGGCGATCGTCAACGCTGGCCAGCTGGATATTTACGACGATATCGATCCCGAACTGCGCGAGCTCTGCGAAGATGTGATCTTCGACCGCCGCGACGATGCGACCGACCGGCTGATCACCCTGGCCGAAAAATTCCGCGGCACCGACGAGGTCGCCGAAAAGGCCGCCGCCGAATGGCGCGGCTATGAGGTGCACAAGCGTCTGGAACATGCGCTGGTCAAGGGCATCGACGCCCATATCGTCGATGATACCGAGGAAATGCGCGTCGCGGTCAAGGATCGCGGCGGCCGGCCGATCGAGGTGATCGAGGGGCCGCTGATGGACGGCATGAACATCGTCGGTGACCTGTTCGGCTCGGGCAAGATGTTCCTGCCGCAGGTGGTCAAGTCGGCCCGCGTGATGAAGAAGGCGGTTGCCCATCTCTTCCCCTATATCGAGGCGGAAAAGGACGAGAAGGCAAAGGGCAAGGGCAAGATCATCATGGCCACGGTCAAGGGCGATGTGCACGATATCGGCAAGAATATTGTCGGCGTCGTCCTGCAGTGCAATGGCTTCGAGGTCATCGATCTCGGCGTCATGGTGTCGTGGACCGACATTTTGAAGGCCGCCAATGAGAATGACGCGGACATCATCGGCCTGTCCGGATTGATCACGCCTTCGCTGGATGAGATGGTCACCGTCGCGGAAGAAATGGAGCGGGCCAAAATGCAATTGCCGCTACTGATCGGCGGCGCAACCACATCCAAGACCCACACGGCGCTGCGCATCGAGCCCGCTTACACCGGCCCGACCATCCATGTGCTCGATGCAAGCCGCGCCGTCGGCGTCGCTTCGCAACTGGTCAGCGATACCCAGGCGGTTGGTTTTATCGCCAAAACCCGGGAAGATTATGAACAGGTGCGGATCGCCCGCGCCGGGAAAACCGGCAAAAAGCTGTCGACGCTCGAAGAAGCGCGGGCCAATGCGGCGAAAATCGATATGGCGATGAAGGCTCCGGCACCTGCCAAGCCGGGATTGCATGTCTATGAAGACTGGGATTTGGCAGATCTTCGCGACTATATCGACTGGACACCATTCTTTCGGGCCTGGGAGCTGGCGGGCAACTATCCGGCGATCCTGACCGACAAGATTGTCGGCGAGAGCGCCAGCGATCTGTTCCGCGATGCCCAGACGATGCTCGACCAGATTATCGAGGAAAAATGGCTGACCGCCAAGGGTGTAGCCGGCCTGTGGCGGGCGCGACGCGATGGCGACGACATAATGGTCTCGCCGGAAAATGAAGAATTCACCCTGCCGATGCTGCGGCAGCAGGTGGTCAAACGCGGCGGCAAACCGAACAATTGCCTCGCCGATTTTATCGACAGCGACGACGACTGGCTCGGCGGCTTTGCCGTCACCACCGGCCACGGCATCGATGAACATGTCCAGCGCTTCGAGATGGACAAGGATGACTATAACAGCATCCTGTTGAAAGCACTCGCCGACCGACTCGCCGAAGCCTTTGCCGAGCGCATGCACGAACATGTCCGCAAGGACTTGTGGGGCTATGGCGCAGACGAGGGTCTGAACAAACAGGATCTAATTCGGGAAAAATATCAGGGAATCCGACCTGCCCCCGGCTATCCGGCTTGCCCTGACCATAGTCTGAAACCGATCCTGTTCAATATGCTCAACGCGACGAAAAATACCGGAATAGAATTGACCAGCGGCTTCGCGATGACGCCGACCGCCGCGGTTTCGGGCTTCTACTTTGCCCATCCGCAAGCTGACTATTTCGGGGTAGCGCGGATTGGTGAGGATCAAGTGGCGGAATATGCGGAACGTCGCGGCGTCTCGCTCGATCAGGCGCGCCAGTGGCTCAGGCCCAATCTTAACGAATAGCAGAACAAGATTAACCCTTTAACCTCTGTCGCTCAGCTTGAATTCATCTGGGACAGGCCAAGCTTTGGGATTGTTTGACAGAGCAGCAAGCGATATTGAAACTGCCCTATTCTCCCGAGTCAGGATGACCGAAATGATCTTCAAGTTCCCGTTGATAGCTGCAATAGTGACGGCAACCGTCACCGCAACCGCAGCCCAGGCCCAACGCGACGCGCCATTCACGGTGAGCGAAACCGGAGCGACCTATTCCCGGCTGGCGGACGCGGTCAAGGCCGTCGGCGGCAATAATGCGACCATCGTCATCGCTCCCGGTACCTATGGCGATTGCGCGGTGCAGTCAGCGGGACGCATCACCTACAAGGCCGCCGTACCGGGCCAGACAATCTTCGATGGCGGTGTCTGCGAGGGCAAGGCAACGCTGGTCTTGGGCGGAAAAGCGGCAACCATCGACGGTATCATCTTCCAGAACCAGCGGGTTCCGGACGGCAATGGCGCTGGCATCCGGATCGAGCGCGGCGATCTATATGTCTATAACGCCCTGTTCCGCAACGCCGAGCAAGGCATATTGAGCGCCGATGATCCGAGCGCGGAAATTGTCATTGACCGGTCATCCTTTCAGCGACTGGGCCGCTGCGATCGCGGCCTGTCCTGCGCCCACAGCATCTATATCGGTGATTTCGGATCGCTGAAGGTGACCAACAGCCGCTTCGAAAAAGGCAGTGGCGGACATTATGTCAAAAGCCGGGCGCCGCGCGCGACGATCACCAACAACAGCTTTGATGACACGCAGGGCCGCAGCACCAATTATATGATCGACCTGCCCGCTGGTGCTACCGGTGTTATCAGCGGCAATGTCTTCGTGCAGGGACAGAACAAGGACAATTGGAGCGCCTTTATCGCCGTGGCAGCGGAAGACAAGGACCATAGTTCCAATGGTCTCAATATCCATTCCAACAGCGCATCGCTGGCCAAAGGCGTAAAAAGAAACACCTGGTTTGTGGCCGACTGGAGCGGCGATCAGCTGCGGATTGCAAACAACAGCCTCGGCGCCGGTCTGACCCGCTACCAGCGGCGGTAACTCAATCGCAGCTGTTGCCAGGCCCGCCATCGATATCGAGGCATGTTCCGTCGGTTTCGTCCGCCGGGATGTCGACACCGATCAGCGCCCCCAGTGTCGGGGCGATATCGACGGTCATCACCGACAGCGGTTGCTCGAACTGCCGAATGCCTTCCCGCCAGAACAGGATCGGCACGCGGCGGTCATAGTCCCATGGGCTGCCATGGGTTGCCACATAGCCGCGCGCGGTCGTGGCAATCGGGGTGACGGCCTTTTTCAGCAGGACGATAAAATCGCCGGACCGGTCCGGGTGGAAGGAGGCCCGGGCGCGCTGCACAAGGGTCCATTCTTCCGGAGATCCGCTCGGTACCGAAATGTCCATGATATCATCGCGGTCGAGTACCACTTCGACCTGGGCATGCGCCCCGATCAGAGCCATCGCGGCGTCCTTCACCCGCTGCCGCTGCGGTTCCGCCAGTTCCAGGCTGACATAATAATCGCCAAAGGGACTGTCCGCATAGAGCACGGGCTTGTCGCCCGCGATCGCCAGATCCTTGGCCACGATCTCGCCTATCGTCTTGGCATTGAGCTTGGGGTCGACCCGCTGCGCTGCCGGCACGCCCTGCAGGGACATCCGCTCCGGCAGGTCCAGGCCGCCATGATCGGAGGTCAGCATCACTGCATAATCTATGCCCTTGCTGTCCAGAATATCGAAAAACTCACCAAGGGAACGATCCACCTCGGACATCTGGATGCACATTTCCAGGCCCTCGGTGCCGAAGGCATGGCCAATATAGTCGGTCGCCGACAGACCGACCGACAGGATATCGGTCGTATCGAGCTGCCCCAGTTTCATTTCTTCGACCAGCGCCGTTGCCGCATCGATCACCGAACCGTCGAAATCCGGTGAGCCCCGGTAAATGCTGGCCGCGCCGTCGGGGCGCTGAAAGGCATAATCGCCAACGGATTTCCCGTCGCCGTGCATGATCCTGGCGTTGCGGGCAACGCATTGCGCGGGAATCTCATAGGCGGGACGGGCCTTGTCTATCTTTGCCCCGATCGCCTCGTTCAGCGCGGCAACCGAAGGTAAGGTCTTGCGACCTTGCAGAGTGGAAAATCCCTTGCCTTTCCACCAGTAGATCTCGTCGACATTTTTGCCGCCCATCATCAGCGCGGCCCGGTCCTTGCCCGCCACCGCAACGTTGCGGGATTCGGGCGATATTTTCTTCAGCCGCTCGCCCAGCGTCGGCACCAGCAAATGCCAGGCGGAGGCGATATAGTCGCCCTGCATGGCAGCAGTGATATCGCCAAAGCTGGTGCCTTCGATGCGCTCGTCTTCGGCGCAATAGACGGTCTTGTCTTCGCGTTTGATCGACAGGTCGATCCAGTTATTGGCGATGATGCCGGCGCGTCCGGAATGCACGCCGGTCATGATCGTCGAATGGCCGGGGCAGGTCTCGGTTGCCGCATGCGACTGATAGCCCGACGGGAACACTGCACCATTGGCCAGTCTTTTCAGACCGCCGGTAAAGCTGCTACGATATTCGCTGAAAAGGTTGGCGGACAACTGGTCGACCGAAATGGCGACAATCAATTTTGGCGGCGCTTTCGCTTCGCTTTTCTGATCTTGGGCATTTGCAGTGCCGGAAAATATGATACACGCGGCCAGAGCTGTAACGAAGGTCGATTTTTGCACGAATGGTCCTCACTGATGAATGCCGCTATAGAAAGCTGCCTGCCAATAGCCTAATGCGCCTAAACAGGAAATAGTGAGTTTTTATGACATTTGATTTTCGCATTTTTTCGATCATGCTGGCGTTCCTCGCCTTTGCCCTTGCTCCGGCGGCTGTGGCGCAGAACCGGCTGGGCAATACAGAATTGAATGTGCCCGCTACTTTGGTGGCGGAATCGCAACAGGTGCGGCCCGGTCAAAGCGTGACTCTGGCTTTTGTCATGGAACCCAAGCCCACCTGGCACGGCTATTGGGAAAATCCCGGTGATGCGGGCATTGGTATGAGTTTCGACTGGAAGCTGCCAGCCGGTGTAACCGCCGGCAAGCCGCAGTTCCCGGTCCCAGATACACTGCTGATCTCCGGCATCATGAATTATGTCTACAAGGGCGACTATGCGATTCTGGTGACTCTGGACCTTGCCGACAATGTTCGGCCCGGTCCGTTGCCGGTTTCGGTCAAGTCCGAATGGCTGTCCTGCACCGACGAAATTTGTGTGCCGGAGCAGGATGAATTGTCGATCACCCTGCAGGTGGTCGGCAAAGACGCACCGGTGTCTCTCGACAAGCGGTTCAACGATTTCCGCGCCGCCATGGCCCGTCCGCTGGGCAGTGAAGCCACGTTTGCTGTGAGCGATGATCGGTTCCGCCTATCGGTTCCGCTGCCTGCGAGCGTCGAGATTGACGATCCCTATTTCTTTATCAAGCAAGACGGCGTTGTCGACTATGGCGCGCCGCAAAAATTCAGTCGCGATGGCGACCGCCTGATTCTCGAAACCGGCGCCCGGGGCGATGAACTGGACTCGATCACCGGCATATTGAAAATCGGTGACCACATCGGCTTTCTGTTAACCGCAACCAAAGGCGAAGTCGCGATGACCGGCCTGCCTTTGGCCAATGACGGAGCGAAGCAGCAAGGCAGCGCCTCGATACTGTTTCTGGCGTTGGGCGGAGCCTTGCTGGGCGGCCTGCTGCTCAACCTGATGCCGTGCGTTTTTCCGATCCTCAGTCTCAAGGCGATGAGCCTTGCCAAGGCGGGTGGCAGTGAAGCCATCGTCCGCCGCGATGCCTTGGCCTATACCGCCGGTGTCGTGCTGGTGGCCACCGCGCTCGGTGCCATTCTGCTCGGTCTCAGGGCCAGCGGCGCTGCGGTCGGCTGGGCATTCCAGCTGCAGGACCCGCGGATCATTTTCGTGCTGCTGGCGCTGGTAACCGCCATCGGCCTCAATCTCGCGGGGCTCTTCGAACTGCCCAATCTGAATTTCGGCAACAAGCTGACCCGGAAAGACGGCGCTGCCGGATCCTTCTGGACCGGCGCGCTTGCCGCCTTTGTCGCCACCCCCTGCACCGGCCCGTTCATGGCCGCCGCGCTGGGCGCAACGATTGTCCTGCCGCCGATTGCGGCCCTCGTAATTTTCGCAGGTTTGGGAGTCGGGTTGGCGCTGCCCTTCCTGCTGATCGCTTTTGTACCGGCGATCCGCAGCCGTCTGCCGAAGCCCGGACCATGGCTGGATGGCTTTCGCAAGGCGATGGCGATCCCCATGTTTCTCACCGCTATTGGCCTGATCTGGCTGCTGGGGCGCCAGATCGGAACCGACGCGCTCGGCCTGTCGCTGATCTTTCTGCTGACCGTCGCGCTGATCCTGTGGTGGTTCGGCGGCGGCCAAATCAAGGGCCTCTCGCGCGGTGCGCTGACCAGCGCAGCGATGGTGGCTGCGATAGTGGGCGGTATCCTGATGCTGCCCGGAGAAGAGGTGATGAACAGCCAGAAACTGGCAAACAATTCCGCGGCAACCTTGCCCAGCGAAATCTTTAGCGAGACGCGACTGTCCGAATTGCGCGCATCCGGCCAGCCGGTGTTTGCCTATTTCACTGCAGATTGGTGCCTCACCTGCAAGGCCAATGAGGCCGCTGCGATTCAGCGCACCGAAACCGCCGATGCTTTCAAGGCGGCCAGGGTCGCCGTCCTGATGGGCGACTGGACCCGGCCCGATCCTGACATCAGCCGCTTTCTCGAACAACATGGCCGCGCCGGCGTACCGCTTTATCTCTATTATGCACCGGGCCAGGAACCGGTCATTCTCCCACAAATCCTGACGGTGGCGACATTGACCAATCTGGTGAATGGCCCCGTGCAAAGCGCCATGATTGCAAAGACCCAATGAACGGAGACGACACGTGCCAAATCTTCCCTCTTTAGCTGTTGCAACCATCGCCATATTCGCGCTCGCCAGCCCGCTGGCAGCCGCGCAGAAAAACGGCACGCTTGCCCAGGATTTCAAACTCACCGACGTCAATGGCAAAACGGTTCAGCTATCGCAATTTCGCGGCAAGACAGTGGTGCTTGAGTGGCACAATCCCGGCTGCCCCTTCGTGTCCAAACATTATAGCAGCGGCAATATGCAGGCGACCCAGAAAGCGGCGCGGCAACAGGGCGCGGTCTGGCTGACGATCAACAGCGGCGCGCAGGGGAAACAGGGGCATATGACCGGGCCCGAGGCGAAAGCGCTGATCGCCAAGCAGAAGATCCAGTCGACCAACTATCTGCTTGATGGAAAGGGTCTGGTTGGCAAAGCCTATGGCGCAAAGACCACCCCGCATATGTACATCATCGATGGCAGCGGTACATTGGTCTATCAGGGCGGGATCGACGATAAGCCGACCGCGAACACCGCCGATATCAAGGACGCGCGCAATCATGTGCTCGCCGCGCTAAACGAGATAAAATCGGGAGAAAAGGTTAGCGTCGCACAAGCGCGGCCCTATGGCTGCTCGGTCAAATACGCATCCTGAATGGACCGGAAATCGCAGGACTGACGCGCTAACTCTATGCGCGCGTCAGTCCTGCGTCCCTGGTCTGGGGACATGAAAGCGGCCTTGGACCCCCCGAAGGCCAGCGGTCATTGGATCCCAAGACCTGACTGAAAAGCAAACCATCGCGAATGGTATCCCAGAGGGTTGGGAGACAGGTCCTATACGCAACACGGACCTGCCTCCCCCTCTGTTCCGACGGCGTGCGACCCTGTAAAGGCGCCGCCGGTCAAACGCTTCCTGTCCGCCAACCGGTTCCTGCCGGCAGATAGGGAAATCTTTATTTTCTGATGGTGGCCTCAAGCAATTCCTGGGGGTTGGAATTATTCTTTTCGGCCAGCGCTTATCACTGCGCTCTCTATGGCGGCCCTTTAGACAACCGCAGATGAACGGTCACGTAAACTGGTGTATCTTCTCGCAAGATGCTGGAAAGATGACAGAATTATGACATCGCTGCGGGGACCGATACGCCATCGGGCAGCGGCAAAACGATGGTCATTTCCACCTAGTTGCGGAAATGCCTGATATTCCAGATAGTTACACTTGTTACCGATTCGCGGACGCGATTCGGACAGGATTTACCCTCCGAACCGCTATTCCGGTTTGCGAAACCGCATCACAAATCGACTGGTTTTGCCGCGCACCGCTGGATCGAATACATTCTTTTCCAGATCATCATCGGGGTTGGCAAACATGTCGCTTTCCCCGTCGAGCACGAAGCCCGCGTTCAGAAAATCAGAGCGGACGGTTGCCGGGTCGATCCGGTGGTTTTTTTCGACCACCCCGCGGGTGTCGCCCGGTGACCCGACATGATCGATTACGGCAACAATCCCGCCAGGCTTCATACCGGTGAAAAGATTCGACAGCACGATAGCAGGATCCATTTTCTCGAATTTATACTGTTCGCTTTCCCAGTAAAAGTCATGATAGATCAGGTGCAGCATAGCAAAATCAATGCTGTCTGGCGCAGGCGTGTAATCCGGCAGTTGCGATGGCACCATGGTCACGTTGGACTGCCGCGCCGTGACCTCTGCCCATTTGGCCTTGGACTGCTCGCTGGTCGTGAATTGCGGCGGATTGACCGCGATCACCGATCCCTCCGGACCGACCGCGCGACCCAGAATTTCACTATAATAGCCGCCACCGGCAAAAATATCGAGCACAGTGTCCCCGGCTTCGAGCCCCATGAAGGTGAGCACTTCGGCGGGCTTGCGGCTCTCGTCGAGCTTGATATCGGCTTCATCCCGGCTCGGATCAGAAACCGCAGCGGCGAAATCAGGGGTGACTTCTGATGCGCTAGCGGATGGCGGGGATTGTGCCGCCTCCGCATAAGCCGGAGCCACGACCATCAAGGCTGAGCTTGCCAAGGCCAATAATATCAATGCGCGCATGATTTTTCTCCCCAATATTGTGAGCAGCATGAACCAGCTGGCGCTAATGCACAAGCGGTGGTGAAGCGATTGGTCTATGTCAGAAAGTCGTTGGTCGAAACGGCGATTACCCGCGGATATCAGGCTGCGCGTTTGCTGATCTTGTCCAGTTCGGGACCGTTGGCACGGCGCACTTCTTCCAGATCATAATCGATCTGCAGGCCGAGGAAAAATCCCTCCGATATTCCGAAATAGCGCGCGAGACGAATATCGGCATTGGCATCAATCGGCTGCTGACCAGAAAGAATGGCGTTGAGATGATCTGTGTCCAGGCCCGCCCCTTCGGCGACTTCGCTCACTGGTATATCGCTACCAATCAGATAATCTTCGCGCAAGATATCGCCCGGATGGACATTGTCCAAACGGCCTTCATCCCCTGTGATAGTCCTCGATCCGGACATTATGCGCATCTCCGTTGGACCAGTTGAACGTCACGCGCCACTGGTCGTTGATGCGGAGACTATAGCGCAAAGGTGTATAGTCCTTCAACTGTTCAAAGCGATTGCCGCCCGGAATGCGTAGATCGAACAAATTGGCGGTACGGTTCATCTGCCGCAATTTCCGCCGTGCAACATTTTGAATATCTGAAGGCAGTTTGCGACTGCGCTGGCCGAGCCAAATTTTTTCGGTTTCGGGATCGGCGAAAGAGCGGATCATCAACTGCATCCTTTATTGCGGGCAGCAAACTATCAATCAGCAATTTGAATCGGTGGCAACAGCGGTAATGTAAAAAAAATGAAATAAAATAGTTGACTGGGGGCCTTTTGAAAGCACCACTTGATATATTAATTCTTCTATTCAACAGGTTATTATAATTATTTGGATCCCGCCAAATCCCTACATCTTCCGCTGGATCTTCCCATAACCCATCTTCCGCGTCCCCGGCCGCCCTTCCGTTGACCGGCCCTTCGGCTGCGCAAGCTGCAGATCGGCGGGCAGACCCAGTTCTTCTGCTTCCAGCTTGCGGATTTCGTCGCGCAGGCGGCCCGCGGTTTCGAATTCAAGATCAGCAGCAGCATCACGCATCTGTTTTTCGAGGCTTTCGATATGGGCGCGCAGATTATGGCCGACCATAGGAGTGCCGCCCTCGTCGACCGCGCCGGTGACCATATCCTTGGCCGTCGCGTGGGCGACAATATCCCCGATATTCTTCTTGATCGAGGTTGGCGTGATTCCGTGCTCGAGATTATATTCGACCTGCTTCTCGCGGCGCCGATCGGTCTCGCTGATCGCGCGTTCCATCGATCCGGTCATCCGGTCGGCATAGAGAATGACCCGGCCATCGACGTTGCGCGCGGCGCGGCCGATGGTCTGGATCAGCGAGGTTTCGCTGCGCAGGAACCCTTCCTTGTCGGCGTCCAATATCGCCACCAGCCCGCATTCCGGAATATCCAGCCCTTC
>PFJE01000052.1:2669-4190 GCA_002783865.1 Sphingomonadales bacterium CG_4_10_14_3_um_filter_58_15 | reverse complement strand
GGATGATGTCGAACGCGGCGACAAAATATTCTCATATTTGCTCGGCGAGGAAATCATGCGGTTGTTGCGTAAGCAATTGGGAACCAAGGGCGTGCTTTCGCTCTCTGCGAAATGGGACGAGCCACTGCTTTGGAGTCATTACGCTGCTCAGCATAAAGGGATCTGTATTGAATATGAAACCAACTTTGATCTACAATACCTGAAAGCTATTGATTATAATGCTCCCCGGGCACTCAGCGCTCACGATGTGTATCTTTGGAAGTGCGCGGGTGACAAAGTCGCAGCAGGGCGCATATTTGACACCTATTTCTACGCCAAAGCTCCACAATGGTCCTACGAAGCTGAATGGCGGGATATCAATGATAAATCTGGATTGAACCCGCTACACTTTGATATCACTGCAATACATTTCGGAATGCGCGTCGACCCGGTTTGGAAGTTAATGTTAGTGAAAACTCTACATCGCGACCAACAGGTCGCGCTCTATGACATGTTAACAGACGAAAATAGCTTTGAGCTTCATCGTCGCCAAATCGAGCGTGACGAGCTGGAGAGGCGTGGAATAGACCAGCCAGCTTTTAGAGTATTTGGCGATTACCTAACCGACATTGAGCCCTATTCGATCGGCGAACGTGCAGTCGAAGGTCAGACTGATGACCCCTTTAAGAGATCACGTAAGCATTAAACAAAGCGAAGACCGCATTCGATGTGGCTGAGTCCCCAACCCTTCAGTCAGCTTTCCACAACAAAACCAGACATCACGAGTTGCGGACAACAGCAATTTCCGAATCGGGCGCAGAGTCTGTCCTCTACCGACGGCAATTAGCGCGAGGGAAGTCGACAATTATCGACGATGGCGCAAGGCTGGGTTGATCAGCTAAATTCTCCATCGCTGCGGTCGCCAAAGCCCTCCGTCCGTTGTCGACCCCATCCATTTCTGGCCATCCGTCGATGTTCGCAACCCTTTGCCCCTTTGTATGCGCCTGCGTTCGCTTGCGTCGGAAACGCTCTTGCGTGACCAGCCGCCAACTCCAATGCTGGCTCATGGGGAACCAATGATCGTCAACGAATGGAAGCCAGTCCCATGTCCAACCACGAAAGAATTATCCGTCTCAAGACAGTACTCGCCCGCACCGGCCTTTCCCGCTCGACCCTTTATCGCAAGATCGCCGAGGGCACATTTCCTTGTCAGATCAGAATCAGTATTCACGGCGCTGGCTGGCGAGAATCAGCGGTCGAACGCTGGATTGCCGATCCGGTGGCGTATCGAAACAAACATGCTGATCCTGATAGATCAAGCCGCGACCTCTAATCGATCAAACGAGCTTCAGATGCGATTGCGCCTTCTTGGCGGCAGCTTCGACCGGGGGGAACGGAACGACCTCACCGCCGTCGCGAAGCTGGTCAAGATAGTCGCTCCACCACTGGTGCATGGCGACACGTTCATCCCAATAGCGACCGCGATTGTACACGCCACGAATGCTGTTGCTATCGGCATGAGCAAGCGAACGCTCGATGGCA
>PFJE01000052.1:1977-2644 GCA_002783865.1 Sphingomonadales bacterium CG_4_10_14_3_um_filter_58_15 | reverse complement strand
CATATCCCATCCGCCGAAAACACTGATTGACGGTGTTTTCGCTCAATGGGCGTTTGAATGTGTGAAACGCCGGAAACACAAAACCGTCTGGTCCTGTCAGCGAATACAACTCCTCCAAATAGGTAATCACCTGTCGCGATAGCGGCACTTCATGCGGACGGCGCATCTTCATGCGTTCGGCAGGGATTTTCCAGACTGCTTTTTCTAGATCGAACTCCGACCATGTTGATTTGCGGATTTCGCCAGGACGCGCCATGACGTGCGGCGATACCTGCATAGCAAGCCGCGTGATAGCATGGCCTGAATAACTATCGATTGACCGTAGCAGCTCACCTAATTTCGCAGGTTCTAGAATTGCGGCATGGTGTTTGGTCTTGGGCGCGATCATCGCGCCTTTTAGGATCGCGGTGGGGTCGCTTTCCCCCCGACCTGTCGCGGCGGCATAACGAAACACACGACTGGCAAAAGACCGGCACCGGCGCGCAGTTTCATATTTGCCCTTCGCTTCAATGCGTTTGAGCGCGGCAAGAATTTCGACTGGTTTGATTTCCATGACTGAGAATGAAGCAATGGGTGCCAACTGCTCCAGCAACCAATTGGCCTTCATTATCGTGGCCTCTGCCTTCCCCTCCGCGACCATCTTGTCGATATATTCCTTGGCAACGTC
>PFJE01000052.1:0-1945 GCA_002783865.1 Sphingomonadales bacterium CG_4_10_14_3_um_filter_58_15 | reverse complement strand
GGCATCATCGCGCCTTCGTCGCGCGTCGGCCAACCCAACGTTGGGGTAGCGACCGAGTGCGAGCCGTTTCTGCTTTCCAGCATGGCGGTATTTGAAACGCCAAAGCTTCGACCCATTTGGATGAACCTCAATATAAAGGCCCCGATCATCGCTCAACTGGGTGATTCTGTCGGTTGCCCGAATATTCCGGATTTGCAAATCCGTAAGCGCCATTTTCGTCTCTCCTCGTTTAGTCCTAGGAAGAATTTAACGAGGACATCGGAGCGTGGGGCCATCATGCATTTTTGCTGGGGCCATTGACCCCAAATATGGCATTTTATGGCACCGGATCGTCTGGTATCGCTTGACACTGCCTAGGAACGGTGAGGCCAATAAATGGCATATTTCTGCCGTTTTGTCGAGGTGTATGGGATACCTTGAGACTGTAAAATGGTGCCCAGAAGAGGACTCGAACCTCCACATCCTTGCGAATACTAGCACCTGAAGCTAGCGCGTCTACCAATTCCGCCATCTGGGCCCATGCAAGCGGCAATCGTGTCGATACCGCTTGATAGAGGCGGGCGATTAGCCGCTTGGTGGTTCTGCTGTCAATGATTCATATCGACAAAGCGGCGACGGCGAGAGCGGCTTGCGGTTCCAACGCGCCCTGACGCGGGGCGGCGGGTTAAAAAATGCTGGCCAAAGGGCGGAATCGACTGTTGCGTCGTCCGCCGCGCTGGGGCAGAGGCAAAGCGGAAACCAAGGCACGGATGATGGACATGGATCTCGACGGACGATTGATTTGCATATTTGGCGGCGGCGGTTTCGTCGGCCGCTATATTTCGCAGGCCCTGCTGGAACGCGGGGCGCGGCTTCGCATTGCCGAGCGCAATATCAGCAACGCGATGCATATCAAGCCGCTGGGCAATCTTGGCCAGACGCAATTTGTCAGCGCCGACGTGACCAAGAAGGACAGCGTCGCCCGCGCGGTCCGTGATTGCGATGCGGTGATCAATCTCGTCGGGGTGCTGAAAGGCGATTTTGAGCGGGTGCATGTCGAGGGTGCGGGCAATGTTGCTGAAGTTGCCGCGGCAGCGGGGTGTCGGGCGTTGTTGCATCTGTCGGCGATTGGCGCGGACAGCGACTCGCCGTCGCGCTATGGCCGCAGCAAGGGAGACGGGGAAAAGGCTGTTTTACAGGCCTTTCCGGATGCCATCATCCTTCGGCCATCGATCATCTTTGGCCGCGAAGACCAGTTCATCAATCGCTTTGCCGCGATGATCGCAATGTTGCCAGTCGTGCCGATCATCGGCAGCAGCACCCGGTTCCAGCCGGTGTTTGTCGGCGATGTCGCTGATGTCGCAGCCGCGGCGCTGAGCCATCCTGAGCTCTACGCCGGACAGACCTATGAACTGGGCGGCCCGGAAATCCTGAGCATGGGCGACATCAACCGGCGGATTGCGAAGCTGACCGGACACGACCGGACCTTTGTCGATGTCCCGGACTTCGCTGCCAAGGCGATGGCAACTTTTCTCGGGCCGTTTCCCGGCGCGCCGATCACCGCCGACCAGTACAAGATGCTGCAAAACGATAATGTGGTCGCATCTGGTGCCAAGGGCATGGACGCCTTTGGCGTGGCTCCGACACCGCTCGCGGCGGTCGCCAGCGGCTGGATGGAGAAATATACTGCGCATGGCCGCTTTGGTGCGCGCGCTAAGGAAAAATAGAAAAGCGCCCGAAGCGTGGCGCGCCAGACCCTGTCTAGAAGAGGGCGAGCAGCGCAATACCCATGGCGATCCGGTAGACGACAAAGACCATCATCGACGCCTTGCGCAGGAAGCGCATCAGGAAGGTCATCGTCGCCAGCGCCGCGAGGAAGGTCAGCGCCCCGGTGATCAGCGCTTCCTTCAGCAGATCGCTGCTGGCCCCCATCAGGTCGGGGATGATCAGTACGCCGGCGCCGGCG
>PFJE01000076.1 GCA_002783865.1 Sphingomonadales bacterium CG_4_10_14_3_um_filter_58_15 | reverse complement strand
ATGGCACTCAGCGTCCTCACCATGGTTTAGTCCAACCGAAGCCGCTCACCCGAAACGTTGTTTATGAAGTCACCACCCAAACCGGAGCGACGGGTTACGGAGGTGGTCGGTTTATCATTCGCGCCGATGGCAGAGTTGAGAACCTCCCTACTTCATAGCGTCTAGTGTCCGTATTCGCTTTTTCGACACTAAAGACCGTCATTCCGGTTCCCACCCAAAAGCGGAGATTCAAACCGATATACCGGAGAATATCCCTTGGCATCACCGGACGCCACCATCTATGGACAGGAACATGCTTCCTCTTCATCGTTCGGGACCCCAATATTCGTGAAACTGGCACTGATTTCTCTGGCAAAGGACGATCTCGACGGACATGGGCCGATTGCCCTGCTGCCGTTGTTTGCCGGCACGCTGCTCGATCTGCAGGTCAACGCCGCGCAACGCTTTGGCTGCGAAAAATTTATCTTCCTCTGTCCGGTAACCCATGGCGCTTTGTTGCAGAAGATCGACGCCATGAAGCAGCAGGGGCTGGATGCCGAATATGTCCGCAGCCCCAGCGATCTGGTGCAATATGCCAGCGATCAGGATCATATAATCTATATCGCCGACGGTATCTTGCCCAATGACGAGATCATCGAGCAGCTGAGCGGTGCACCGCAGGAATTGCTGTTTACCGTGCTCCACGCCGAGGAATATCAGGAATTCGAGCGGATCGACCTGAACCAGCGCTGGCTGGGGATCGTCTCGCTCAAGGCATCGCGGCTGGTGGCGATGATCGATATCCCGGATGATTGGGAGATCGGCTCGGCTCTGCTCAGAACGGCGGTTCAGGCCGATTGTCCGCGAGCGATCATCTCGGACCGCAGGATGGGCTCCGGCGCAATCGCCCATCTCCAGAGCGAAATCAGCGCGGCGCAATTCACCCGGCGCAAATTGAAAAATATGCCGGCGCGCAAGGATAATTTCCTCAATCGCTTTCTGTTGCGCCCCTTGATCAAGCGCAGCCTTCCCCGGCTCTGGACCAAAAAAGCGGCGCCACAATATCTCCAGATCTTCACCCTGTTTTCTGGCCTCATGGCGGTCGTGGCGGCGGTTTTTGGCTATTCCGTTGCCGCCCTAGGCCTGTTCTTTGCTGGCAGCATCGCGCAATTGACCCGCGCCTCGATGGTGCAATTTGACACCGCCCTGAAAGTCCGGGACTGGACCGGTCTGGCGCTCGATTTGCTGGTTGCAGCCGGCGTAGCGATTCTTCTGCTGCAAGCCTCTGATGTCATGACTTTGGTCCCGAATCTGGTGATTTTTACGCTGCTGCTGGCCCATCTCCTGCTGTTGAAAACCGGACCGGACAATATCCGGTTGGCGCTGTTGCAGCCGGATATGCGATTGGTGCTGCTGATCCTGCTTCTGACGACTATTTTCGTGCCGATCAGCTATGGCATCTATGCCGCCGCGCTCTACTCTGGCCTGTCCCTTGTTTTCGACCGCTATCTGGCGATAAAATCGTCGAAAAGGCCGGACTTTGAGGACCTATAGTGAAATATTCAACTTAGCGGCTTGTTAACCACATTGGGGTACGGCCTATGCATGGCAGAGCAAGTTTTTCCGATGGATCGAACCAGGCATGTTGACATTATCCGCCACGCGAGTGCGATGGCCGATAAAGCCGCGTTTGTGGCTGATGATTTTGCACGAGCTCTGTTTCCGAGAACGGACGTGGTTTTCAATGATCGCATGCGATCAAACGCGCGGCAATATCTGCGCAGCGCCATCGGCAGGGTTGAAACCCGGATCTGCCAGATCGCGACCCGGGACCTCGGCGTCACCCACGAAAAACTGCTGAGCATCGGCGAAGGTGCTGATGGACAGAGCTTTGCCGTGCTGGAGCACAGCGGTCTCCTGAATACGGTTGAAATCGTCCAGCATCTGTTTGTCAAAACCCAGCAAAGCGAGCTGGCAGCACGATTGCTGCAAAAGATTTCGCAGCAAGATCTCGAATCGACGCTGACCCGCCATCTCGACCATGAAGATTCCGTGGTCGCGGAAGCCGCCATGGGCTTGCTGGTTGCGCAATCGAAGACCACCGGTGCCTCAGGCGAAATCGCCGCCAGTCTCGCAGACCTGCCGCCGGAGATTGTCTATGCTTTTGTCTGGCCGGTGACGGCCGCGCTGGCCCGTCTTACCGGCTTCCCCGGCCAGCAGTTGCAGCAGGCGGCGGAACGGCTGCTTGCCGCTCATGACGAGAGTAGCGGCGTCGCGCGCAAAGCCGAGCGCTTGGCCCAGCTGCTTGACCAATCGGGGACGGATCAAGACCGCGTACCGCATCCGATGAGAGACGGGCTGACCCTGTTTGTCGCGCGGCTGGCCCGGCAATCCGGTCTGAGCACCGATCAAATTATAACTTTCACGGCCGAGCCGAATATGGCGCGACTGGTTGTCGTGATGCGTGCGATCAATATTCCGGTACAAGACGCCCTGTCGATCTTTGCTGCACTGGATGGCGGCGACCATATCCTGACCGCGGCAACCTATGGCGAGACCGATCGGGACCGCTCTCTGGCGCTGGTATCCAGGTGGGCGTCACCCAATGCTTATCAGAATGCCGAGCGCATTCTTTCCAGTGACCTTCTGGGTGATCAGGGAAAATGACCACTGCCCGCAAACTGACCGAGCCGGTCATGGGGCAGGTCGATGCCGATGGCTTGCTGCTATCGGCCGATCCGCTGCTCATGCAGCTCCATTTGCGCTGTGGCGGCGCCGAAGGCGGACCCTTGGCGGTTCCCGAACTGGCCGAGCTTTGCCGTCTCAGCCGGCGGCTCGGTATGAACCTGTCGCGTCCGGTGCAGGCGTCAGACGACGATTGCCGCATCGAAATGTGGGTTGAAACCCGCTTCACGTCATCAGAAAAACAACAACCGCTCAGCCTTTCGATCATCGACTGGAAAGAATATCCCGACGACGAAAGCGACAAGATGGATCCGGCGCGCGAGCGTGATTTCGACCGGCTGGAAGGCCGCGGCGCAATTCGGACCGACGCGGCGCTGCGGATCATTGTCCAGCAAATGCCTGGAGAGCCGGCACAGAATGCCGATGCCGTTGGCCAGTCGCTGCTTGATATATATGACGTGATTCCGCCATCAGCGCATGCCCGACTGCTCGAGGCCGTGGCGGAAAGACAACCGATCCGCAACCAGCGGATGCGGGCGAAAATTGGCGCGCAGCGTCTGTTCATACTGCATGGCTATCCGCTGATCGACAAGCTGGGTCTGTTCGCAGGCTATCGCTTCACGGCGATGCCCGATGACCCGGCCAGCGATCCAGAGGCCAGCGAGGATGATATAAAGCCTGTCGGCGGAAAATTGATTAGCGACAGTCTGTTCGGTCTGCAACTGGGACCGGCCCTGCGCCAGCCGCTCGGCAAGATCATCGCCAATGCCGAAACGATCAGCGCCAAACTGGAAGGCCCGCTGCGCGGCGACTATGCCAGCTATGCCAAGGATATTGCCTCTGCCGGACGGCATTTGCTTGATCTGGTCAATGATCTGTCTGATCTGGAAGCGATCGAGCGCCCGGAATTCACCGTGGCCGGGGATAATATCGATCTGGTCGACCTCGCCCACCGCGCGGCAGGGCTGCTGGCGGTCAAGGCGGCGGACCACCAGATACGCATGGAGCTGCCTGCCGAAGGTGAAAAACTCCCTGCCAGCGGCGAATTCCGCCGCTCGCTGCAAATTCTCGTCAATCTGATTGGCAACGCGATCCGCTATTCGCCCGATGGTTCGGCGATCAAGCTGCGCGTTTCTGCCGAAGAAGGCTTTTCCCGCATTTCGGTGACCGACCAGGGTGATGGCATCGCCGAAGTCGATCAGGAGCGGATTTTCGAGAAATTTGAGCGTCTCGGTCGGTCCGGGGATGGAGGTAGCGGATTGGGACTGTTCATCTCTCGCCGGCTCGCCCGGGCAATGGGCGGCAGCCTGACCGTGGACAGCGCTGCCGGTGAAGGCTCAACCTTCACGCTGTCCCTTCCGACACAGAAAAAGCCATAAAAAAAGGGGAGCGCAAGCGCCCCCCGATTTCTGATATTTGTTCGTTCTAGCGCTTGTCGATCTGCACATAGTCGCGCTTGGTCGGTCCGGTATACAGCTGACGCGGACGGCCAATACGCTGGCCCGGATCGGAAATCATCTCGTTCCACTGGGCCACCCAGCCGACGGTGCGGGCGAGGGCGAATAGAACGGTGAACATGGAGGTCGGGAAACCAATCGCCGACAGGATGATGCCCGAATAGAAATCGACGTTCGGGAACAGCTTCTTCTCGATGAAATAGGGGTCGTTGAGCGCCATTTCCTCAAGCTGCAGCGCCACCTCGAATACCGGATCCTTGACCTTCAGCGTCTCAAACACTTCGCGGACGGTTTCCTGCATCACCGAAGCACGCGGGTCGTAATTTTTGTAGACCCGGTGGCCAAAGCCCATCAGCCGGAACGGATCGTCCTTGTCCTTGGCGCGCGCGATATATTCCGGAATGCGATCGGGATGGCCGATTTCCTTCAACATGTTGAGCGCCGCTTCATTGGCGCCGCCATGCGCCGGGCCCCACAGGCAGGCAATGCCCGCCGCGATACAGGCAAAAGGATTGGCACCGGAAGAACCGGCCAGGCGGACGGTCGAGGTGGATGCATTTTGCTCATGATCGGCATGGAGGATGAAAATCCGGTCCATCGCCTTTTCAATCGCCGGATTCACGACATATTCCTCGGCCGGAACACCAAAGGTCATGCGCAGGAAATTGCCAGTATAGGACAGTTTATTGTCAGGATAGACGAACGGCTGACCGATCGAATATTTATAAGCCATCGCCGCAATCGTCGGCATCTTCGCGACCAGCCGGTGGCTGGCGATCCTCCGCTGGGCCGGATCGTTGATATCGGTGCTGTCATGATAGAAAGCCGACAGCGCGCCAACCACACCGCACATGATCGCCATCGGATGGGCGTCGCGGCGAAAACCCTGATAGAAGCCGCGCAACTGCTCGTGCACCATCGTGTGCAGGGTGATTGTGTTGGTGAACTCGGCAAATTCATCTTCGGTCGGCAATTCGCCGCGCAGCAGCAGATGGGCGACTTCCATGAAGCTGCTGTTCTCGGCCAGCTGTTCGATCGGATAGCCGCGGTGCAGCAACACGCCTTCGCCGCCGTCGATGAAGGTCAGTTCGGACTCGCAACTGGCGGTCGAGGTAAAGCCCGGGTCATAGGTGAATGCACCGGTCTGGGCGTATAATTTGCGGATATCTACGACATCGGGGCCGACTGTGCCCGTCAGAACCGGATATTCGAAATTGTCGCCGTTGATGCTGAATTTTGCGTTATCGCCCACGATATTGTCCTTTCTGCTCCTGAAACTCAGGTTTTTTCCATTTGATCTGCAAGACGCCCCAAAGACTCTTCCTTGCCAAGAAGTATCAGGACGTCAAAAATTCCGGGTGAACTGGTGCTTCCTGTCAGTGCGGCGCGCATAGGTTGTGCGAGCTTTCCCAACCCCAATTCGGCAGACTCTGCGATCGCTTTTATGACTTCTTCCGTTGCCTCGAGCGTCCAGTCATCCAGATCAGTCAAGGCAAAGTGAATCGATTTAAGCAGCGTCCGTGCGGCAGCGTCTAGCAGATTTTCTGCCCGTTCGTCGAGAACAAGTGGGCGTTTTTTAAAGAGAAAAAGACTGGATTCGGCCAATTCGATGAGATTTTTCGCGCGGCTCTTCAAAACCGGCATGGCCTGACCCAGCAATTCGCTATCCGAAGCGGACAGGGACCGGCCCAGATCCTGCTCGATCCACGGCGTGGCGTTCCGCACCAAGTCGGCATCTTCGGCATCGCGCATGTAATGGCCGTTCAGATTTTGCAGCTTCTTGGTGTCAAAGCGCGAAGGTGATTTGCCGACGCCTTCCAGTGCAAACCACTTGATCGCCTGCGCCCGCGAGATGATCTCGTCATCGCCATGACCCCAGCCGAGCCGCAGCAGATAGTTGAACATCGCGTCCGGCAATATGCCCATGTCGCGATAGGCGTCGACGCCCAGCGCGCCATGGCGCTTCGACAATTTCGCGCCGTCATTGCCGTGGATCAGCGGGATATGCGCATAGAGCGGCTCCGGCCAGCCCATCGCCCGAATCAGCGCCAGCTGACGGAAGGCGTTGTTGAGATGGTCATCGCCGCGGATCAGATGGGTGACGCCCATGTCATGATCGTCGACCACCACCGCCAGCATATAGGTCGGCGAGCCGTCGGAGCGCAGCAGAATGAAATCATCGATCTCGCTATTCTGCACCGAGACATCACCTTGTACCATGTCGGCAATCGTCACCTTGCCACCGGTTTCGGTTTTCAGCCGGATCACAAACGGCGCGCCTTCCGGAGCTTCCGAAGGATCGCGGTCGCGCCAGCGGCCGTCGTAGCGCATCGGCTTTTTCTCGGCTTTTTGCTGCTCGCGCATCGCGGTCAGCTCTTCCGGCGAAGCAAAACATTTATAGGCATTGCCGGAGGCCAGCAATTCATAGGCAACCTCGGCATGGCGCTCGGCGCGTTCGGACTGGAATATGGTTTCGTCGTCCCAGTCGAGGCCGAGCCAGTCGAGCCCCTCGAGGATCGCGTCGATCGCTTCCTGGGTCGAGCGCGCTTTGTCGGTGTCTTCGATCCGCAGCAGCGCCTTGCCGCCGTGATGACGGGCGAACAGCCAGTTGAACATCGCCGTCCGGGCACCGC
Organism: Sphingomonadales bacterium CG_4_10_14_3_um_filter_58_15; assembly: GCA_002783865.1. Classification (GTDB taxonomy): domain Bacteria; phylum Pseudomonadota; class Alphaproteobacteria; order Sphingomonadales; family Sphingomonadaceae; genus Parasphingorhabdus. The sequence continues at coordinate 803 of PFJE01000076.1, read as the reverse complement.
CGATATGCAGAAATCCGGTGGGCGAGGGGGCAAAACGGGTGACCACCCCGTTTGTCTGTTTCGGCTGATCGGCATCTTTTGAATTCACGCTGGCTTTGTCCCTGTGATAGGTTTTGTGAAATGCGGGGTAGAGTCAGCCCGAGGAGCGCCAGAGGCACCGGTTCCGGACCGATTGCTGACGCCCTTAGCATGCTGTTTCATCCGCGACAATTGCCAGATTTCTGGCGCGCCTGTCTGCCGTTTGAAAAGCTGGAAAGGCAGCTGGAACGGGAGCGCGACCAATTGCCCTTGTGGGTGCCGGTGGCGCTCGGCTCAGGAATCGCTGCCTGGTTCGGTCTGGCCAATCCGGCCTGGTGTCTGGCTTTTGTCAGCCTGTGCGGCGGAGTGGCCTTGCTAGCCGCCACCACCGGACGAGGATCGCGCGCGGACAAGGCGCTCTTCTGGTTCGCGCTGCTCGCCGCCATCGGTTGCGCGCTGATCTGGTTCCGCTCGTGGAGCGTGGCTGCCCCGGTGCTGGAGCGACCGATTGTGACAATTTTCAATGCCGAGATCGAGGAAGTCGAGCATGTATTGGCGCGCGATATGGTGAGGTTGACGCTGCGCACCGGCGACGATCCCGCGCTACCACCGCGGGTGCGCGTGAATGTCCCGCTGGAGAAAGCCGACCCCGATTTGCAGGACGGCGCGCTGATCCAGCTGCGCGCCCGATTGATGCCGCCGGCGATGCCGGCGCTTCCCGGGGCCTATGATTTTTCGCGTCGCGCCTGGTTTCAGGGATTGGGCGCCACCGGGCAGTTGCTGGG
>PFJE01000095.1 GCA_002783865.1 Sphingomonadales bacterium CG_4_10_14_3_um_filter_58_15 | reverse complement strand
TTGGACCTTCCCAAGCAGTTTCAACCGGTCCGGGGAAAGCCGATGGTCCGGCACAGTGTTGATAGCTTTTCTGCACACCCCGGCATTGATCAAATCTGGGTGGTGGTTGCAGCGGGTCAGGAGAAAGAGATGGCAGTGGCGCTTGCCCCCCTCTCCTCTTTCCGGCTTGTGGTTGGCGGGGCTACGCGGCAACAATCCGTTTACAATGGGCTCCGGGCGATCCGGGAGGCCGGGGGTGCCCAATATGTTCTCGTCCATGATGCTGCACGACCCTTTGTCTCGCATCAGGTGATTGATCGCCTTCGCAACCGACTGAAGACCGAATCGGCTGCGATCCCTGTTCTCGCCAGCGTTGACACAATGGTCCGACTGAAGGGCGGCCAGCTTGAATGCGCGGTAGATCGGAACAGTTTGTGGCGCGTACAGACTCCGCAAGCGTTTGATTTTTCGAAGCTGATAGCGGCGCACGACAGTTTTTCCACAGATCACGATGCCAGCGATGACGCGCAAATATTCAAGTCAGCGGGGCATGCCGTATCGATCGTCGAGGGCGACGAGGCGTTAAAAAAATATACGTTGCCAGCCGATTTCGGTGAGGAAGGAATACAGCAGATGCGTCAGATACGCACCGGAATGGGCTATGATGTTCACAGACTGGCGAGCGACGAGGACCTGTGGCTGGGGGGCGTGAAAATTGACCATGACATGGGCCTTTCCGGGCACAGCGACGCCGATGTGCTGCTGCATGCCCTGACCGATGCCTTGCTCGGAACCATAGCAGCGGGCGATATCGGCGATCATTTTCCGCCAACGGATCCACAATGGCGGGGTGCCGCTTCGGCCCGCTTTGTCGAATATGCCGCGTCGCTCATCGCAGAGAAAGGTGGGACCATTCATAACGTCGATATGACCATAATCTGCGAAGCTCCGAAGATTAAGCCGCACCGTGAGATAATTCGGCGCAATATTGCCGAAATATTGTCGATCGGGATGGATCAGGTCAGTATCAAGGCGACCACCACCGAAGGGCTGGGCTTCACCGGTCGAAGGGAAGGTATCGCTGCCCAAGCCATTGCCACCATTTCTTTGGAGAAAAACTTATGAAATTCGGCTTTGCCATTAGCCTGGCGCTGCTCGGTCTTGCCCAGTCTGCAGGTGCCCAAACAGCCGAACCGGTGAAGTGTCTCAGTATAATGCAGGCCGAGGCGCTGGTGACCTATCTTCTGCCAAAGGCCGTTGACGCCAGTCGGGTAGCCTGTTCTGCCAGCCTTCCCGCAACCTCGCCCCTTATGATCGCGAATTCGGAACGGCTCGCCAAATATCGCGCAGCATCCGAAAGCGCCTGGCCAAAAGCCAAGAGCGCGGTTTCAGTATTGGCGGGTGAGAGGCTGCCGCCGGGCATAGACGATGCGCTGTTGCGACCGATTGCCGATGCCATGTTTACCCAATTAATTGGCCAGGAAATCAAACAGAAAGACTGCGCCCTGATCGGTAAAATCTACGGCGATCTCGCACCAATGCCGTCTGCCAATCTCGCCAGTCTGGCGATCACTATTGTTCAGGCTTCGGAGAAGGAAGGCAAGAGGCGGGACATTCCCATTTGCAAAGCACCGGCATGATGCGCTAGTCGCGCAGGCATATGAAAAACCTCCTCCCCCGCGAACTTGTCGAACTGGCGACACGCGTCGTCGAGAAAAATCGCGCGGTCGGTCGCAAGATAACCGTCGCCGAAAGCTGTACCGGAGGTCTGGTCGCAGCGGCGCTCACCGAAGTTCCCGGCAGCAGCGATGTGTTCGATTGTGGCTTCACCACATATTCCAATGACGCCAAGCAGAATATGCTTGGCGTAAGCGGTGACCTGCTCGAGACATTTGGCGCGGTTTCCATCGCAGTGGCGTGGGAGATGGCTCAGGGCGCTCTGGCCGCTTCCGGTTGTGACGTGGCAGTGGCGATTACGGGTGTTGCGGGCCCAGCCGGGGGCAGCGAGAAAAAACCTGTCGGAACCGTGGTTTTCGCCAAGGCTGAAAAAGGCAAAAGCGTCGAAGAGGTCGTCGCCGACCGGAAAAATTTTGGCGACGACAAGACCAGGGCCGAGATCCGGCTTCAGGCGGTGCTGGTCGCGCTGGAACTGCTGCTCCCTGACGAAAGCGTGTAGCTGTTTCCATAAATATCGCCGGCGCGTTCAACAAAGGCACTGGTCATCTTGTGCAGCGCCTTGGCAAACATTTGCCCCGCCAGTTTCTCGAACATCCGGTTTTTGAAGGTGAATTCGACGTAAAAATCGACATGGCATCCGCCACTGTCGCGCGGTCGGAACCGCCATTCATTGTGCAGCTGTTTTAACGGACCATCGAGATAATCGACATCGATCGATTCGTTGCGCACCTTGATGACCCGCGACGAAAACTGCTCTCTTAAACCTTTGAACCCCACCAGGACATCTGCGAGCATCTCTGTCTCGCTGTCGGACCGCACCCGCGTGCCGACCACCCAAGGCAGAAATTCTTGATAGCGCCCCACATCGGCGACCAGCGCGAACATTTGCGCGGCGCTGTAAGGCAGGTCGCGGGTTTCCCTATGAACCGGCATTCGCTGCACCCGAGCGCGCCAGTTTTTCCTCACGCGCCTGCCGCATTTTGGCAAAATCCTCGCCGGCGTGATAGCTGGACCGGGTCAGCGGGCTGGAGGCAACCAGCAGAAAGCCTTTCGCGCGTGCAACCGCCGCGTAGGCATCAAAAGCCTGCGGCGTGACAAACTCGCTGACCTTTACATGCTTGGTCGTTGGCTGGAGATATTGGCCCATCGTCAGAAAATCGATATCGGCGCTGCGCATGTCGTCCATCACCTGATGCACTTCCAGACGCTGTTCGCTGAGACCAAGCATGACGCCCGACTTGGTGAAGATCGACGGATCGAGCCGCTTGACCTGCTCCAGCAGACGCAGCGATGCATAATAGCGCGCGCCCGGCCGAATCGTTGGATAGAGGCGGGGCACGGTTTCGAGATTGTGGTTGTAAACATCGGGACGGGCAGCGACGATTGCCTCTACCGCAGCTTCGGTCTTGTTGCGGAAATCCGGAGTCAAAATCTCGATGGTCGTTTTCGGCGTTGTCCGGCGCAAGGCCTCGATCACCTTCACAAACTGGCTCGCACCGCCATCGGCCAGATCATCGCGGTCGACCGAGGTCACGACAATATGTTCGAGCCCCAGTTTGGCGGCGGCATCGGCGGTATGCTGCGGTTCGAGCGCGTCCACCGCCATCGGCATGCCCGTCTTGACATTGCAGAATGCGCAGGCCCGGGTGCAGACATCGCCGAGGATCATCACCGTCGCGTGTTTCTTGGTCCAGCATTCGCCGATATTCGGGCAAGCGGCTTCTTCGCACACCGTGTTCAGCTTATGCTCCCGCATCAAATTGCGGGTTTTCTCAAATTCCGCGCCCATCGGCGCCTTGACCCGAATCCAGTCTGGTTTGCGGAGTCGCTCAGGCTGGCCTTCCGGCGCGCTTATCTTGGTGATTTCGTTCATTTCTATCAAATAGGGAAAGAAAAGCGCTCTTGCCACCCCCAAAGTCGGTGATATGGACGGAAACATGACAAAATTCTCCGACCTGCTCGATGGCTATCGCCGCTTTCGTTCCACCCAATGGCAAACGCAGCGCGCGCGCTGGGAAGAACTGAAGGAAGGGCAGAGCCCGAAGGTGATGATCATCGCCTGCAGCGACAGCCGCGTCGATCCGACCCAGATTTTCGACACCAACCCCGGTGAGACCTTCATTGTCCGCAATGTCGCGGCCTTGGTGCCGCCGTTCGAGACAACGCCTGGCCAGCATGGGGTGTCCGCTGCGCTGGAATTCGCGGTGCAGTTTCTGAAAGTCGACGAAGTGGTGGTGATGGGCCATGGCAGTTGTGGCGGCTGTGCCGCAGCGCTGTCCGAGCAGATGAAGGACATGCCGCACGGCAAGGGCGGCTTTATCGCCGACTGGATCACCCTGCTGGATGGTGCGCGGGCCAAGGTTGCGCATGATCATGGCGATCTGAGCGGCCCGGCAGCGCAGCTGGCGATGGAGCATGAAGGGGTCCGGACCAGCCTGGCCAATCTGCGGACATTCCCCTGCATCCAGGAAAAAGAGGCGGACGGATCGATTCGGCTGATTGGTGCCTGGTTTGCTATCGCCGAAGGGCGACTGCATGTGCTGGATCAGGATAGTGACCAGTTCTCGGTTGTTGAGTGAGAAATGAATAATTTGGTATATCAGTATATTAGAAAATATTCCTTCTAACATATCGGACGATTAGCCGTTTCTCTCCCAATGCTCGCTCTTTCGCCTTCTCCCGTGAGGGAGAAGGGTGAATTGTTCCAAGCCTGGACAACCTCAGGGCCAACGCTACAACATCTTCCAAAATCCTCCCCGCCTGCGGGGAGGGGGACCATCCGAAGGAAGGTGGAGGGGGGCGCCCGTCTGAGCGCAGCGCCTGGGCCACAGCCCCCTCCGTCAGCCCTGCGGGCTGCCACCTCCCCGCAAGCGGGGAGGATCTAATCCCCTCGAGTCAAGCCGTGTAGCCTGAGAAGCCCTTCTGCCTTTTTCCACTTGAACGCCCTTGCCTGTCAGTCCATCAAAGCGTCATGACCCAACATAATGACAATATCGCCCTGCTGATCGATTCCGACAACGCCAGCCACAACGGCATCGACCCGGTGCTGACCGCCCTGGCCGAGTTGGGAACCGTGAATATCCGCCGCGCCTATGGCAACTGGCGCAAGCAATCGCTCAAGGGCTGGGTCGATATCCTGCATAAATATGGCATCGAGCCGCAGCAGCAGTTCGACCTGACCAAGGGCAAGAATGCCACCGACATGAAGATGACGATTGACGCCATGGACCTGCTGTTTCGCGGCAATGTCAGCGGCTTCGGGATCATGTCGAGCGACAGCGACTTCATGCCGCTGGCGATGCGGATTCGGCAGGAAGGGTTTCCGGTCTACGGTTTTGGTAGCGCCAAGACGCCGGAAGGCTTTCGCCAGGCGTGCAGCCGGTTTATCGACGTGGATGCTCTGATCAAGGTAGACAAGCGCAATCGTGGCGGTGGTGGCAAAAGTGACGCCAAGCCGTCTGCGAAGCCAGAGCAGCCCAGCAACAATGGCAGCGGCGACAGCAGCGGCAAGGTCGACGACGAATTGCTCAATCTGCTGATCGATGCTTATCAGGCGACCAAGCGCGATGCCGAAGGCTATGCCAGCCTGAGCGAAGTCGGCAAGATTGCCGGCAACCGGTCGAGTTTCGATGTCCGCAACTATGGCTTTTCCCGGCTTTCGGAAATGTTCGAGGCGGTCCCCAATTTCCAGACCAAGCGCGATGATCACGGGCATTTGTTTGTGAAGCGGTTGCGGTAGTTTTTCCCTTTCAATCCTCCCCGCTTTCGGGGAGGTGGCGGCCCGGAGGGACGACGGAGGGGGCTCTGGCCTAGACGCAGCGTTCAGACGCACGCCCCCTCCACCACGCTACGCGCGGTCCCCCTCCCCGCGGGCGGGGAGGATTGGGCGAAACGCCTTGGTTTGCGGAAAAACGCAAAACGTGACTCGCACGCCAAAATCGCTATGTATGCCGGATGCAGACCGGAGCCCTGATTTCACTCGCCCTTTATTTCATCCTGATGCTCGCGATCGGCTTTTACGCTTGGCGCAAGTCGACAGACAGTAGCGAAGGCTATCTTCTGGGGGGGCGCAACCTGCATCCCGCCGTGGCAGCGCTGTCCGCAGGCGCGTCCGATATGTCGGGCTGGCTGCTGCTTGGGCTGCCCGGCGCGCTATATGCGGCAGGTCTGGTCGAAGTGTGGATCGGGATCGGGCTGTTTTGCGGCGCGCTGGTCAACTGGATCGTCGTTGCGCCGCGGCTGCGCGAACAGACCGAACGCATGGGCAACGCCCTCACCATCCCCGAATTTCTCGCCAACCGGTTTCCCGACAAGGCGCTTGCCTTGCGGGTGACGTCGGCGATCATCATCGTGCTGTTTTTCGCCGTCTATACCGCAGCCGGCCTCGTCGGCGGCGGCAAATTGTTCGAAACCAGCTTTGCCGGCCTGTTCGGCGACACGGGCATGAGCGACTATATGACCGGCATCTGGATGACGGCGGGCGTGGTGCTGGCCTATACGATGGTTGGCGGCTTTCTCGCGGTCAGCCTGACCGATTTTGTCCAGGGCTGCATCATGGTGGTAGCGCTGGTGCTGATGCCGATTGTGGTGCTGACCGACGATGGCGGCATCAGCGCGGTTAGTGCGACGCTGGCCGGCGTGGACGCCGATTTTCTCAGCCTGACCGCCGGACTGTCGTTTATCGGCTTTCTCTCCGCCGTGACCTGGGGCCTGGGCTATTTTGGCCAGCCGCATATCATCGTGCGGTTCATGGCGATCCGATCAATCCCGGACGTGGCCAAGGCCCGGACAGTCGGCATGACCTGGATGGGCGTGGCGCTGATCGGCGCGATCGGCGTCGGTATTACCGGCCGCGCCTATGTCGAGCGCAACGGCATGGTGCTGGAGGATCCGGAAACAATCTTCATATTGCTGGCCAACGCGCTGTTCCATCCCTTGATTACCGGTTTCTTGCTGGCGGCGCTGCTGGCGGCGATCATGAGCACGATCAGCTCGCAATTGCTGGTGTCGTCGAGCTCGCTGACCGAGGATTTCTATCGCCTGTTCCTGCGCAAGAACGCCAGCGAACGGGAAACCGTCAATGTCGGACGGCTCGCGGTGGCACTGGTCGCACTGGTCGCGATCTATATCGCCCGCGATCCGGACAGCAAGGTGCTGGGTCTGGTGAGCAACGCCTGGGCCGGCTTCGGCGCGGCGTTCGGGCCGCTGATCCTGCTGTCGCTGACCTGGCCGCGGATGACCGGGACTGGCGCAGTTGCCGGACTGGTGACTGGTGCCGGCGTGGTGATTGTCTGGATCGCCATGGGCTGGAACGCCAGCTTTATGGGGGGGGCCGGCGTTTACGAGATCATTCCCGGCTTTATCGCGGCGATGGCGGCGATTGTAGGGGTCAGTCTGGCGGGCAAGGAATCGCCGACCTATCAGGGCTGATCCGGTTGCGCGAGGCGGGCGAACTCAATCCTCCGCACTATCCTCGATCGCGTGCATGTCGGCGTCGCTGAGCCCGAAATGATGGCCGACCTCGTGGATCACGACGTGGCGGATCAGCGCTTCGAGCGCGACACCGGTCTGGGCCATTTCGGCGAGCAGCGGACGGCGGTACAGCGTGATATGATCCCCCTCCCCGCTCGGCTGCGCCCATTGCGTCTTTTCGCCGACCGGCACGCCCTGATAGAGGCCGGATAATTGATAGCCACTGGTCATCCCGAAATGGTCGAGGATCTCCTGCGCCGGCCAATCCTCGATGCGCAACACGATGTCGGTCAAATGCTCTGCGAACGGTGCCGGGATGGTTTCGAACACGCGCCGGGCGATGGTTTCGAAATCGGTGATGTTCGGTGGGTTGGTCATGGTCATGATATAGGGATAGCGCTGCGGTGGAAAAAGGGCCGCTTGGCGATGGGTAAAGCTTGATATCATCGGTCACTATTCCGGGAAATTCTTGCGCGCCAATCCTTCTCCCGTGAGGGAGAAGGATACAGAGCCTTATGAGCGAAGCGAATTAGGCGGCGTTGGATGAGGGTGTTCTTTACTCTGAAGCACAGAACGCCCTCATCCAGCTGCGACTAACGAACAAGTTCGTAAGTCTTCACATCCTTCTCCCTGAAGCGTCCCGGGTTTGCTGGAGGCTCCTATCTGTGAGAAGGAGCTATAATGAGCAAC
>PFJE01000131.1 GCA_002783865.1 Sphingomonadales bacterium CG_4_10_14_3_um_filter_58_15 | reverse complement strand
TCTCTTCGTCGACCATCTTGAAACCGCGATAAATAAAGGGCTGTTCAACGCCGGTTTGCTGAATGGAGACTTCTCCATCCATCAACAGACCCATTTTTTCGAGTTCCTGGACGAACTGACCGGTTCGCTGGCCCGCTTGTTCAAACTGTTCACAAAAATCCAGGATATTCTTGGTGGTTCCGCTCGGCTGATCTTTATCGAACAGGGCATCACCTTCCTCATATTCGCCAATCGCATCGGTTGTTGGATCAAAGCAGAGGGAGAGTTCGTCAGCATCCGGGCGCAATTTTGCGAGCAGGAAGGGATAGCGGCGAACATAGGCGGGGACATAGGCCGGTTCGCTGAATTGGCCTTCGTCGTTCATGAAGGTGTTCACGCCCTCGTTCAGGCCCATCAGAATCAGCGGAACGCTATTCTCGCCAGCCGAAAATACAATCGGATAATTGCGCGCCGCATTGATGAATTCATCAGAGGTAATCGGAATCGCATGTTGCGACTGCATGAAGGATGCGTTGTCGAGCCCTTTGACTTTCCATTTTGCATGCTCGTTGGAATTGAGCGGAACCAAATCCTTGTAGAACATTGGAAGGGCTTGTGCTTGCGGCGTGCTCGCCATAGTCAGATTCTCCGAAAAATTGCTGTTGAGACCGAATAGTTGTCTTGCGCTTTAAGAGCCTGACTGACCGGACGCAAGTGGAACGAGTTTCCCCGGGTTCATAATGTTCTTCGGATCAATCGCCATTTTTATCGCGCGCAGCATGGAAAGACGCGCATCGGAAGATAGTCGCTCGAGTTCTGCCCGCTTGTTTTGCCCGATGCCGTGTTCGGCTGAAATCGATCCGCCTGCTGCGATGACCAGATCGTGGACCAGCGGCGTTATTTCTTTTCCCAGATCATCCATCCACTCTTGGGCTTTGATGCCCTCTGGCGCTTTGACGTGAAAATGGACGTTGCCATCCCCCATGTGACCGAAAGCGGCTACCTTGGTACCGGGAAATCGTGCTTCGATAACCGGTGATGCCTCGTTGATAAACCGGGCCATGCCGGGAACCGGAACGCTGATGTCATGCTGCAGGGCCGGACCGTTCGCGCGTTCCGCCTCGGCAATAGAATCCCGGATTTTCCAGAAATCCTCCGCTTGCTGCTCACTGACCGCGAGCGCTGCATCTTCAATCAGGCCCCGGTCCAGAGCGTCTGCGAGCAGATTTTCCGCTACCGACTTTGGATCTTGCGCATCCGGTTGATCCCGCACGATTTCGATCAGCACATGCCAGCGGTGAATGCCTTCCAAGGGCGAGCGGGTACCGGGAATATGGCGCAAAACCGAATTCAGGCATGTTGCCGGAATAATTTCAAAACCTTCCAGAGCGTGGGGCGTCCGGGCATTGAGAAACCGGAACAGCTGATAAGCAGCATCGGTACTGTCAACCGCCGCCCAGGCAACACAGCGGTCCACCAATGCAGGCACGGTTTTCAAGGTCGCCGCCGTGACAATGCCCAGCGTGCCCTCGCCGCCCACGAACAATTGTTTCAGGTCGTAGCCACGATTGTCTTTTTTAAGAGCCGCGAGCCCATCGAAGATGCTGCCGTCTGGCAATACGGCTTCGATCCCCGCCACCAGCGAGCGCATCGTTCCGTGCCGCAAGACCTGGGTGCCGCCAGCGTTTGTAGAAACGAGGCCGCCGACCGTGGCCGAGCCTTTACCGCCCAAGGTTAATGGAAATCTCTGGCCGTCGGTGGCGAGTGCCTCGTGCAAATTCTGCAGAATCACGCCGGCCTCGCATACCACGAGCTGGTCGTCCGGCTGTATCGCCCGAATCCGGTTCATGCGGCGCAACGACAAGAGTACTGAGTGACCGCCACTATCGGGGGTTGCTCCCCCGACCATGCCGCTGTTGCCGCCTTGCGGTACTATCGCCACACTATTTTCGTTCGCAATTTTCAGTATTTCTGCCGTTTCCTGGGTCGTTCCCGGTGACACCATCGCAGCTGCAGCGCCAGTATATCGACCCCGCCAGTCGGTCAGCCATGGCGCCATATCATCGCCCGCGCTGGTAAATCCCTTTGTGCCGACAACTGACCGCATTTGTTCCAGCCATTTCGCTAGCTCGGGCATATTCATTTTCCTGTATAATGGCATTATCTTGACGCAAAACTATCATCTGAAGAAGGCCGTCTCCGGCTCGTCATTTTCAGTCGATAGTAGATGACAAATCTCCAGTTCATGCAATATTCAATCGCCGATGGTATAGCGAACCCAAGGATTAGTTAAGGGATTATGGTGAGTCTGTCACTTACGGCGATATTGCTGCTCTCTGTGCCAGATATGCGCGAGATGCGGCCGGTAGATGGTTCGTCGGTAGGCGCAGCTATGCATCACGTGTTTGAACGACCGCCCCAATATGCGCAGGTCCGAATCGAAAAGCGGGTGATTATCCGGGTGCCTCGCCGCCTGGCGTCTCCTCTGGCGCCGATGGCCGATTTCTCGCAAGAGCGCGCGCGACAGACCTATCGCGAAAAGAAAATCGGCAAATGCCTGCCAATGACCAACATTCTCGGCGTTCAGATGTTCGAGGATCGCTATCTCGACCTGGTGACCAAGGATCGAAAAAGGATCCGGGCCCAGCTTGAGGACAAGTGTCAGGCGCGCAGCTTTTACTCGGGTTTCTATGTTGAGAAAACAAAGGACGGTAAAATGTGTGCAGGCCGCGATATCCTGCATTCCCGTACCGGCGCCAAATGCGAGATTGAGCGATTTCGTGAACTTGTACCGGAACGCTAGAGTAGCCGAGAAAGCTTGACAAATCCCGGAAATGCGATCATTGCCCGGCACAGCCCGAGAGGCTAAGACAGGATGCAACGGTGCATCCTATATTTTTCCGGAACCACTATGAAATTTGCCGATCTCGGCCTGTCTGAAGAACTGTTGAAATCGTTAGCCGAGGCTGGCTATGACGAACCGACGCCGATTCAAGCGCAGGCCATACCTCCCGTCCTGATGATGAAAGATATCATCGGCATTGCCCAGACCGGTACTGGTAAAACGGCAAGTTTCGTGCTGCCGATGATTGACATTCTGGCGCATGGTCGCTCGCGTGCGCGGATGCCGCGGTCTCTGATCCTCGAGCCGACCCGCGAATTGGCTGCGCAAGTCGCCGAGAATTTTGAAAAATATGGCAAGCACCATAATCTGAGCATGGCCCTGCTGATTGGCGGCGTGTCGATGGGTGACCAGATCAAGGCGCTTGAAAAAGGCGTCGATGTTTTGATCGCCACGCCCGGACGGTTGATGGATCTGTTCGATCGCGGACGGATATTGATGTCGGGTTGCGAACTGCTGGTCATTGATGAAGCGGACCGGATGCTCGATATGGGGTTCATTCCCGATATCGAATCGATCTGCTCGAAATTGCCAGCGACGCGGCAAACCATGCTGTTTTCGGCGACGATGCCGCCGCCGATCAAGAAATTGTCGGACCAGTTCCTCAACAATCCAAAATATATCGAGGTTTCGCGGCCAGCGACCGCCAATACTTCTATCGATCAGTCGCTGATTGAGGTCGCTCCGAAAGCCAAGCGCAAATTGATCGTTGACCTGCTGGACAATGAAGGTGTCGAAACCGCGATCATCTTCTGCAATCGCAAAACCGAGGTCCGCGACCTTTGCGAAAGTCTTCGCAAGGACGGCTTCGATGCGGGGCAGATTCACGGTGATATGGACCAGAGTTCACGTCTGGCAGAGCTGGACCGGTTCAAGTCGGGCGAAATCAATATATTGTGCGCATCCGATGTCGCCGCCCGCGGGCTCGACATCAAGGGCGTCAGCCATGTTATAAACTACGATATTCCGTGGCATCCGGATGACTATATTCACCGGATTGGCCGGACCGGCCGCGCTGGAGCGACCGGTGTTGCGATTACATTCATAACGCGCAGCGATGCAGAGCATGTCGAGAGCATTGAAAAACTGACCGGCATGAAAATATCGGTGCGCAAAGAGCGCAAGGCCAAAGCGGGCGCAAAGTCGGCTGAAAAGGCCGCGGCAAAGCCTGATCCGGCCCAGCCAGAGCCAGCAAAGGCGAAAGCGCCGCGTCAGGATGATGCGCCAAAACGGGCACGGCAGGACGATCGGCCGAAGAAGCCGCGGCAAGACCAAAGTGATGCGCCAGCCAAGCCGGCACGCGCTGCAAAGGTCGAAGAGAAAAAGCCGCCGGTAGTTCAGGACAGCCAGGATGACGACGGCACAGATAGTGGCTGGAATGGTCCGATGCCCAGTTTTCTGGACGCCAAGCTCAATCGCTAAATTACTGCTATTGCAGGGTCAGGCTGTCGAGGATCGCTGAAGCCAGAGGGTCCATCGACTTGGCTTGGTCGGCGGCATAGGTTATCTGAGCTTGCACCATTGTGCCATCCGGCTTGCGGAGCAGGCGAAGTCCTGATTTCAGACCATTGGTCAAAGTCCCGGAAGCGCGATATTCATTCTTGCCGACGGCCGCGCCTTCCATGGCGTCGGTGCCGTCCTCGACTTGCTGAACGGCCTTGCTCCAGGCCGCATCCTCACGATTTTCCACCCAGCTGACCGCCAGCTTGGTGCCGCTTACCGTCTCGGTATAGACGCGGCCATTGTCGTCGCTGGCAGTGTCATCAACCGTCCAGCTGCTGGGCACCAGGATGGTGTAGCCGCGCAACGCATTGGTGTAGCTATCCATACTGGCCAGGTCGACCGCGGCTTTTGCGCCGTCGCCGTCCGTAGCAGCTGCTTCATCGCGGATGGCCTGGGCTGCAGCATCCGCTTGCCGGGCGAGTTCTTCGCTTGATGGCACCTCGCTTACTGCTTCCTGTTTGCCGCAAGCGGAAAGGAGCAGTGCCAGCGACAGGGCGGCACCGAATGGAAGAATTGGAAGCATGTTTTTCATATGGGCCAGACTTAAGACCAGCGAGGGGAAACATCAATGGCGATGTTGGATTAGGGTCGGAATAGACTGGGCCCGGTGTTGGATTGAAGCCTGTTGGATTTGACATTTTCGGCCAAATCCAACAGGCTTCAATCCAAATTATGCTGCGTTATCAATGCCCAGATCGCCCAGCTTGCGATACAGAGTCGAGCGTCCAATGCCCAGTCGCCGGGCGACTTCCGTCATCCTGCCGCGATAATGGCCGATGGCGAGACGGATGACATCCGCTTCGATCTCTTCCAGCGGCCGCAAATTGCCATCTTCGCAATAGAGGGTGATGCCAATGCCTTCCGGGCTGTTCATCAGATGCGGGTCGGCGTCGCCGGATTCGGCGACAAAGGAGGCGATCTGCGGAAATTCTTCGCAGCTCAGGGCATTATGGTCGCACATCACGGCGGCGCGGAACAGCACGCTCTGCAGCTGACGGACGTTGCCGGGCCAGCGATAGCTGCGCAGCAGGTTGAGCGCTTCGTCGGTGATGCCGAGACTACGCAGGCCGGGCTGTAGGGCAAGGCGGGCCAGAAAATGCCGCGCCAGCGCAGGAATATCGCCGGTCCGGTCGCGCAGCGGCGGGATCGTCAGCTGCACGACGTTCATCTGATAATAGAGATCTTCGCGGAAATTGCCCTTTTCCACTTCCCGTTCCAGCTTGCGATTGGTCGCGGCGATGATGCGGACATCGAGCTGGAAGCTGTTCGGACTGCCGAGCGGCTGGATATCGGAATGTTTGAGGAAACGCAGCAGGCGGACCTGGGTCTCGGGGGGAAGCCGGTCAACTTCGTCGAGGAAGATCGTGCCGCCTTCGGCTTGCTGGAGCAGGCCAATCTTGCGGTCAAACGCACCGGTAAAAGCGCCCTTTTCATGACCGAAAAGGATCGAATCGAGCAGGTTTCCGGTAATTGCGCCGCAATTCAGCTTCAACATCGGCAATTTTGAACGCGGGCTGGCGGCGTGAATGGCATCGGCGATGACTTCCTTGCCAACGCCGCCTTCGCCTTCGATCAATACCGGCACCCGAGCGCGGGCAGCTTTGGCGGCGATGGCCAGTGCGGCGCGGAAAGCGGGGGCAGCGCCGACTATTTCCTCAAATTCGAGCGGGACCGAGATTTTTTCGGTGAGCGGGCGCAGCTCGCCGTCTTCCCGGGACGATTTGACGGCGGCGTCGAGCGCCTTGAGCATCAGTTCGGGGGCGACCGGCTTGATCAGATAATCTGTGGCACCGGCGCGGACGGCATCCACGGCTTCGGCAATCGAGCCGACCGCTGTGAGCATCAGAATTGGCAATGCGGGACGGCGGGCTTTCAATTCGGTAATCAGTTCGGTGGCTTCAGAACCCGGTACCCAATGGTCGAGGATGATGGCGTCGAGCATCATGCCGTCCTGGGTGCCGAGCGTCGCAATCGCGGTTTCCGCGTCGCGCGCATAGATCGTGCGAAATCCGGCGCGCGAGGCCAGTGCCGAAATCAACCGGCATTGCGCTGGCTCATCGTCGATAAGCAGCAGTAACTTTGTGCCGTTTTGTGCCATTTTTGTCCCGATTGTCCCACAATGAACCACTTTCATAGCGGCAACCGGTAAAGAGCCGATTAAGGGACGGATAAATATTCTATCCAAAATGACGGTGGGTAGGACTTGAGCCGTCGGTAATATAAGGTTACACCTCGGGCCAGTTTTGCAATAAAAAATGGGGATATCATGACAACGAATAATGAATTGGGCACAGCGCAGGAAACATATGCGAAATTTCTGTCGATGCTGAAGGTCGGTACGATCGCGACCGCCGTGGTCGCGATATTGGTGGTCATTCTCATTTCCTAACGGATTGGAATCAAGCGTGAAAATTGCAGTATTGAAGGAGCTCGCCGACGGCGAAGCGCGCGTCAGTGCGTCGCCCGAAACGGTCAAGAAATTCGTTGCTCTGGGCGCCACCATGGCGGTCGAAAAGGGTGCGGGCGAATCTGCTGCAGTTGCTGATGCGGATTATCAGGAAATGGGAGCGACGATCGGCACCCGGGCCGCCGTGCTGAAGGACGCCGACATTGTGCTGGGCGTCCAGGGTCCCGATCCGCAATCGTTGAAGGGCATCAAAAAAGGAGCCTGGCTGGTCGCCAGCCTCAATCCGTTCGGCGAACGCAAGCGGGTCGATGCCTATGCAAAGCTCGGCATTGATGCGCTGGCGATGGAATTCATGCCGCGGATCACCCGCGCGCAATCGATGGATATATTATCGTCGCAATCCAATCTGGCGGGTTACAAGGCGGTGCTGCTGGCGGCGAATGAATATGGCCGGGTGTTTCCGATGATGATGACCGCAGCGGGCACGGTTTCTGCCGCGCGCTGTTTTGTCATGGGTGTCGGGGTTGCCGGTCTGCAGGCGATCGCCACGGCGCGGCGGCTTGGCGCGCAGGTCAGCGCGACCGATGTGCGCAGCGCCACCAAGGAACAGATCCAGTCGCTCGGCGCGAAACCGATTTTCGTCGAATCGGTCGAGGGGATCGAGGGCGAAGGCTCGGGCGGCTATGCCACTGAAATGAGTGAAGAATATCAGAAGGCGCAGGCGGAACTGGTGTCTTCGCATATTGCCAAGCAGGATATCGTGATCACCACTGCGCTGATCCCGGGGCGCGCGGCGCCGCGGCTGATCTCGGACGCGCAGATTGCGACGATGCGCACCGGCAGCGTAATTGTCGATCTGGCGGCGGAACAAGGCGGCAATGTCGAGGGCGCTGTTGCCGGCAAAGTGGTCGAGAAACATGGCGTCAAGATCATCGGTGCCAGCAATATCGCGGCGATGATGGCGGCGGACAGTTCGGCGCTGTTTTCGCGCAATCTTTATAATTTCCTCAGCGCTTATTGGGACGAAGAGGCCAAGCGGCC